>NZ_QOSA01000001.1:0-397799 GCF_008368795.1 Bacillus sp. BF2-3 | reverse complement strand
CAATTGGGGTGCAGTTCAAAGTATTGGCTTTTTTATTTTTCTACAAACGTAAGGATTAATAAAATAGGGTGGATTTTAAACCAATCATTATAATAGATATAGGCTTATAATTGTGCTATATTCAATGGACTTATAGTGAATGTGGTAAAAAACTAATTTGGCATAGGTAGACGCAGCGTTAAAATTTATAAGTTTTTAATGTGATACTAAAAATGGATTGAAAATAAGGAGATAGATACATAATGGAATTTTGGGAATCAAGTTTTATCGAAAAACAAACGATGTGGGGATTTGAACCTACAGAATCTGCAATTTTGACAAAAGATTTTTTTCTTGAAAAGAACGTTAAGAATATATTAGTTCCGGGTATTGGATATGGAAGAAATGCAAAGGTTTTTATCGATAATGGTATAAATGTAACAGGTATTGAAATTTCGAAAACAGCGATCGATTTAGCAAGAGAAAACGGACTAGAAGATGTTAGTATGTATCACGGTTCAGTAAACGAAATGCCTTTTGATAATAAACTGTATGATGGGATATTTAGTCATGCACTTCTTCATTTGTTGAATGAACAGGAAAGAGAGAAATTTATTGAAGATTGTTATAATCAGTTAAAACCAGGCGGATATATGGTTTTTACAACTGTTTCTAAAAAAGCTCCCATGTACGGAAAAGGAAAACAATTGGATAAAGATTATTATGAGATAATGGAAGGTGTAAAAATGTTCTTTTATGATTCTGAATCTATAAAAAAAGATTTTAATCAATATAGATTAGTACAAGTTTCGGAAATTGATGAACCAAATAAGAACATGGCAAATAAACCTTCAATCAATTTCTTAATGATAAAATGTAAGAAAGAACGATAACTAAAAGTTATTAAGAATGATTAAAGATGTTTATATATTGATTATGCACAAATAAAAAGGACAAGCATATAATATAAATACCTTTTAACTTTAAGTAACCTTAACTTTCGTTAATAGGGTATCTCAAAATCCCCAAAAGAGCACTTGCGGAAACAAGTGCTCTTTTATTTTTTGTTTCATAAATATTTATAGTTGCAAATTTCGTGCAATAAAAATAAATCTGAGAGAAATAATCATATCTTTATTATACGATTATTTCTGAACTACAAACGATATAGCATTTGTTTTTAATTGAATGTGTCTTTCATTTCGAACAATATCATAAGCTAATTCTTTTATTTCAACTTTTAGTTCTTTCCATTCTTTATAAATGCTTTTTAAAGTACTTATCATTTCTTCGGTTGAAAGATTAATTTCAATTAAAGCTTCTAATTCTTCATTCGTTATTGAATCAATTTCTTGTATGTTAGAGTTAATAATTAAACAATTAATACCGTCGTTTTTTGTACCTCTTTTCATAGAGTGGAGTACATTTTTAAAATCTTCTTCTGATCTGACATGTTCTAAACTTGATACTGCAACGATATAATCATAAGCGTTAGAGTCAATATGATAGTTTTCAATTGCTGCTTCTTCTGTTTTTATAACCTCGAATACATCATGTTCTTTGCTATAAATTTGTAGCTTTGTTAAAGCGGAATTAAGTAAATCAACACATGTAACGGTGCCGCTAGTATTTTTTATTTTTTTTGCAATTGGAATGCTATTTCTCCCAACGCCAGAGCCAAGGTCAAGTACTTGCAAGTTGTTTTGTCCGTCAAAGTGGTTCATCAAGTCCATAACCGTTTTAACTGGTTTGAAAAGCCAAGAGCCAGCTTCAAACAGTTTATATTGTTCATAGCAAAGGTCGTGATATTTCTTTTCTTCTTGTCTTATGTAATCGATACGGTTCACATTGTTTCAGCTCCAATATTTTTATTGCAAAATGAATAGGTGGGACAGCCTTTAACATTTGTTTGAATTCGAAAAATACCACCAGCATGTGGATACTCTTTTAATTCGTTATCACTCATTCTTGTTCTGGCTGTTGTAACATATAAATCTGTTAAATTAGGCCCACCAAATGTACATGATGTTACATATAACGCGGGAATTGGAATGCTTAATATTTGTTCTCCAGTAGAGGGATTCCATCTAGTTATTTTTGAACCTCCCCAATGTGCAATCCATAAACAACCTTCTTCGTCAATTGTCATACCATCAGGTAGACCATCATTTTCAGAGAAATTGATTACATCACTTGGATTATGAATGTCTCCAGTACGTATATTATATTGATAGCGAACTACTTTTTTAGTAGGTGTATCTATAAAGTAAAAGTATGTATGATCAGGTGACCAAGCAATTCCATTTGATGTATTTACATGTGAAACTTTTTTCTCTACACTTAAATTATGATGTAAACAATACAAGGAACCTGCAGCATTCATACCGTATGTATCTGTAGAACCTGCCCAGAAACGACCAGCTGGATCACATTTTCCATCATTGAAACGATTTTCTATTAAATGTGGTTCAGGGTCAAAAATATGTGTCAGTTTTTCTGTATTTACATTAATAGAATAAAAGCCGTTTTCCATAGCTAAGAGTAGTACATCCTCTAAATATGGAACAACACAGCCAATTTGTTGATTGAGAACAATTACTCGGTTCGTATTAGCGGTAGGATTATATATGCATAATTTTCTCTCCATAATATCAACCCAATATAAAAGTTGCTTTTTTCCATTCCAACATGGTCCTTCAGCTAAACTTGCTTTAGCATCTAAAACTAATTCTATATTACTGAACAAGATGTTCACCTCGCGTTATAAGATATTAATATAATTCGATAAGAATAGAGGTAAACCTTTTAGTCAAAGGATATTAAAATTTATACTGTAGAAAAATGACCTTCTCAAGTGATTAAAAAAGTGTATAAACAAGGAGAGGAAAATGCATATGATGTTTTATGAGATTGTTTGCTTTTCTTGTAAGAATATATTTCGTGTTTACGAAGGCAGTGAAAAATATAAGCGATTTAAAGAGAAACCAAAAGGGGCATATTGTTGTGATGAGTGTAGCCACAAAATTCAATTAGAAGCGATAAAGAATTTTTTTAGATAATTTTACGATTTCGATTCGGAAAAGTTTGACAATAAAAGTGTTATAAATTATCATATTAAAAAACTAATATTTAAGGCATAGAAGAGAAGAGTAGTTAAGAAAGAATACGTACAGAGAGCTCTGGTAGCTGAGAAAGAGCGGTATACATCTTAATGAAAAAAGACTTGGAGCTGCGCAAGGAACTGATTTATTTAGGGATGGTGCGACGGGTTCTCCCGTTATAGAGATAGGGTATAAGCATATTTTGCCGTACCTGAAGAGGTTAATATGGTGACATATTAACAAACTGAGGTGGTACCGCGAAGCTAACAACTCTCGTCCTCAAGATGAATAATCTTGGGGGTGGGAGTTTTTTTGTTGCATAAAACTGGAAATGAGAAACAAAAAATAATTGAGGTGAGTAATATATGCATTGGGCGTATGAAGTAGCACATGAATTAATTAGGAAACATCCAAATAAAGAAATGTTTGTTTGTGCATCTGGAATTAGTCCGTCAGGTTCTGTTCATATTGGGAACTTTCGTGAAATCGTAACGACTTATTTCGTAGTAAGAGCACTTCAAGATTTAGGGAAAAAGACTCGTTTTATATTTTCGTGGGATGATTATGATAGGTTTAGAAAAGTTCCAAAAATATTGATCCATCTTTTGCAAAGTATATTGGTATGCCATACTGTGATATTCCAGATCCGTATGGATGTCATAACTCGTATGCGGAGCATTTTGAAAAAGAGTTTGAAAAATCGCTTCAAGCATTTGGAATTGAAGTAGAATTTATTTATCAACATGATGAATATAGAAGCGGAAGGTATAACGAAAATATATTAGAGGCCTTGTATAAACGAAAAGAAATATATGATATTTTAATGGGTTTTAAAACTAGAGAGTGTAGTGAAGAAGAGCGAGAGAGCTTTTATCCAGCTACATTATATTGTGAGAGATGCGGAAAAGATACAACAACTATTACACATTTTGATGAAGTATTAAAAACAGTCCGGTATGAATGTGAATGCGGAAATGAAAAAGAGTTATCCGTATTAAATACAAATAAAATGAAACTAAACTGGAAAATCGATTGGCCGATGAGATGGATGATAGAGGATGTTATTTTTGAACCGGGCGGTAGAGATCATTCATCAGAAACGGGTAGTTATAATGTATCAAAAGAAATTGCAAGGAAAATATTCAATCGAGAAGCGCCTCATTACGTTGCTTACGATTTTATTGGTATTAAAGGGAATCATGAAAAAATGTCTAGTTCTTCAGGGAATAGTATTACACCAAGCAATTTATTGAAAGTGTATATACCAGAAGTAATTCTCTTTATGTTTGCAAAATACAAACCAGGCGCTGCTTTTTATATTGGGTTGGATGAAGATGTGATTCGTAATTATACAGAGTATGAGCGATTGAAAGATAGTTATGAAAATAAAACGCTCAAAAATGAAGATTTATTTGATGCAATTAAAATCTCTAGAGTTGATAGTGAGATTAAAGAATATCCGAAATTTAATCAAGTAGCAGGAACGTTACCATTATTAAATTTTGATTCAACTATTTTACAGGGGATATTAAAGAAAATAGATAGGAGCTATGCATTAGATGAAATGAGAGCGATAAGTAATCGCGCAGAGTATTGGATAAGAAACTTTCAATCTGAAAAATTAATCGCGGTAAATGAGGAGAAAAATGCAGAGTTTTACTACACATTAGATGAAAGGCAGAAAGAATGGCTAGTAGAAGTTTGTAAAATACTTCGTTCTAATAAAGATTACTCTAACTTAATGGAGCAATTATATACGATTTGTCATCATGAAAATAAAAAAATAATGAAAGAAAATCAAAAACAATTATTCACTATTATATATAAGCTCATTATGAATCAATCAAATGGTCCTCGTATACCATTATTAATACATGTAGTAGGCATAGAAAATTTCATCACACTATTAGATTTCTAAAACACAGTTAAAAGCAACGCAAGTACCAAAATTTCTAAGTACTTGCGTTGCAAATTTTACTATCGTGAATACATTTTCGGACATTCATCACCACTTGGTTCATAAAAACAATGGCTTTTAAACTGTCCTACAAATGGCTGATTATACCATTCAGGCGGACAAGCTCCAACTGGACGGAAATACCAAAGAGCCCATCGTGCAGGCCAGCGCCATTGACCTTGTAAAACTTTTCGTGCGATTTCTTTTTCTGATTCACGAGCACGTTGATAAAAATATCCATATTGTACTGCTTCAAATCCGCCGGGGCTTTGATATACAGCGTCTCGTACGGTACGGAGTTGTTTAAAATCTAAGCAATCACAAAATACACGGTTTACTACAACGCATCCAACTAACTCCTCACCTTGGCGACCTTCGCCTTCAGCTTCAGCACGAATTAATCGAGCTAGTAAATCAACATCACTTTCGTTGTATGGAATAAGGGGCATAGTGATACCACCTTTCTGTTATAGTAAAGAGTGTATGTTATAAAACAATCTGCGTGCTTTTTTACATAAAAATAACATTTAATTTTAAGAGGAGCTTGTATAAAAAAAGCTAATTAGTAATAGTAGATAAATATAAAAGGGAGAGGTATTATGTATCGAATTCATAAAGACCATATTATTTACGCGATGTCATCAGAGAATAAACCATGTATGGTGTAGTTTTGAAATAAAGTTGCGATGCTGTATCTCTTTAATCAAAGAATTGTAAATATATGATCAAACTTTTTTATAAAACATAAACCTGCTGGATAAGAAACCATTTGGATTAAACTTTTTTCAAAATGGTTTCTTTTTATTCAACATAGAATACGGTTTAACACAATATTTTTAATCAAACTTTATTTTAAAGCCACACATTGCTTTTTCTTATGGTGAATTTGTTTCTTAGTTATTTCCTGCATTTTATATCATTCACCAATCATGTAATGTTAAGGGAGATGACAAAAGAAAGGAAGGATGTACAAATGAGTATAGTAAAAAACGGAACATTGCAAGTAATTGGAGCAAGCATCTATTATGAGGTGCGTGGCTCGGGTCCAATTCTTCTTTTGATTCATGGTGGGGGTGGTGATGCCGACAAGTTCCATAATATTGCCGACCATCTTGCTAAATGGTATACCGTTGTTACTTACGATCGTCGTGGTCATTCCCGTAGCAATCTCGTCAATAAAACTGAGGATTACCATGTGCAAACACATAGTGAAGACGCTCACCGGCTGCTAGCCAATTTGACCAATGAACCGGCTTATATATTCGGAAGTAGTTCTGGTGCTGTCATCGGACTTGATTTGTGTATACGCCATCCTGGGCAGGTACAGTTACTAATCCCACACGAACCGGTTTTATTACAACTTTTACCTGAAAATGAGTTGAAGCAGGCTATAAATTTCATGGAAGACCTTAAAGGGAATCATAAAAGTGAGGTCATGAAGTTATTGTCAAATATCGATGATAGCAATTCCGGACTATCGAAGGATATGCTAACAAAGCGACTACTCGGCAATTCGTTTTATTTCACTGAGTATGAAATCCCGGGAATTCTCAGCTATACTTTAAACATCGATGCATTAAAGCGCTCATTAAAACCTGCATCGATACAGGTACGTCCAGCCGGTGGAAGTATTTCACGAGAATTTTTTCCTTACCATTGCGCATTCAACTTGGCAGAACACCTCGGAACAGAATTCGCAGAGTTTCC
Organism: Bacillus sp. BF2-3; assembly: GCF_008368795.1. Classification (NCBI taxonomy): domain Bacteria; kingdom Bacillati; phylum Bacillota; class Bacilli; order Caryophanales; family Bacillaceae; genus Bacillus; species Bacillus sp. BF2-3. Next base: position 391,055 of record NZ_QOSA01000001.1, on the reverse strand, counting down.
AGGAAACCATGTGGGCTATAACACAGTGCATCATAAAGAGTTTGCTGAGAGGTTACACGAAATTCTTGAGAATTAATCCGGAAACGTATCAATCGGTAGTGTATGAGCACACCAAAGAGTTATAAGACACTTCGTAATTTAGGGTTTTGTCTTTATGTCTAAATTATAATACGATGCATGTTGTTCAAGAAAAGGGCGCGTTTGTTGAAGAATAAAGATAGAAAATGACCAAACTTTTTATAGTATAGAAACTTAAATTTGTTAGATAAGAATTCATTTTGATCAATCTTTTTTCAAAATGAATTCTTCTTGTTTACCATAAATTACGAGTCTGTGAGGTATGTTTAATCAAAGTTTATTTCAAAGCAACATATGGAAGTAGAAATTGGGAGTCGTCTTATATTTGGAACATATGATTGCTTTGAGAATCAAATTGACTCTGAAGATGTTGCGTTTCAAGAATTTGATTGAAACCGAATTAATCCGACGACTGGACCTGTATATATCAGTGGTGCAGAACCTGGTGACATATTAGCTGTAACGATTGAAAAGATAAAAATTGCAGAGCAAGGTGTTTTAACTACAGGGGTGAACCTTGGCGTAATGGGTGAAGATCTACATGAAAATACAATAAAAATCGTCTTAATACATAATGAACATGTTTTGTTTTCAAATGAACTAAAAATTCTGATTAATCAAATAATTGGTGTAATTGGTACTGCACCGAAAGAAGAGAGCATTTCATGTGCCACACATCAGCTGCCGGTGATTTAAAAGTTTGTCAAGTTGTGGATCCACTTAAAACGGCACGAATGGAACTAAGTATGGATTATGTGGAGAAGCTAGGTTTTAATTGCAGTAACTTTCATATTAAGTAAGAATAATAGAAGAAGGATACTTTTGTATAAAAGCATCCTTTTTTTAATTTACGGATTTTGTGAAAAGAGGTAGTATTTATTTTATATAAGTATATTTGAGATTGTGGATTAAAAAGGAGTTCAATAATGGTCAAAATTATGATTGTAGAAGACGATATGAAAATTGCAGAACTATTATCAACATATGTTGCGAAATATGGTTATCAAGGAGTTATTGTATCGGACTTTCAAAATGTATTAGACATTTTTTTAGATGAACAACCAGAGTTAGTTTTATTAGATATTAATTTACCGAGTTTTGATGGTTACTTTTGGTGTCGTCAAATTCGTAGTGTTTCTACATGTCCGATACTATTCATTTCGGCTCGTGAAGGTACGATGGATCAAGTTATGGCGTTAGAAAACGGTGGCGATGATTTTATTCCGAAGCCTTTTCATTATGAAGTTGTAGTGGCGAAAATTCGTAGTCATTTAAGACGTGCATATGGAGATTATGCACCGAAACTAGAAGAGCGAATGATTGAGCAACAAGGCCTTTGTTTATATCCTGAAAGACTTGTATTGAAACTTAGAAACGAAGAGATTGATATAACGAGAAACGAAGCTATTTTATTAGAGACATTAATGAAAAATTATCCGCGTGTTGTGAGTAGGGAAGTGTTGTTAAATAAATTATGGGATAGCGAATCTTATGTTGATGATAATACATTAAGTGTAAATACAACACGTGTGCGTAAAAAGTTACAAACGTTACATATAGAAGGTGCGATTGAAACGATTCGTAGTGTTGGATATAGATTGCATATTACTTGGGATACTGGTATAGAAAAATGATAAGGTTGTTTATACGTGATCATATACCACTTATTTGCTTTACTATAATTCAACTACTAGCTATATTTCTCGTATATTGGTTTGATGGGCATAATCATATTACAACGGCGTTATATGCAATGTTTCTAGGTGTTTTCTTTATGGGAAGTTATTTAGTGTTTCGTTATTTTACACATCGTTCTTTTTATGAGCGCTTAGCAAACCCGATGCAATCTTTGGATGAATCTGTTCAAAAATCTGATTTTGCAGCTGTATCGGCTGCTCTTCAAGAACTACTTGAGGTGCAATATCGACATTATCAAAATCAGCTGCAAATGCAAGAGAGAAAAAATAATGACCATTTAACCTTTATGAATCAGTGGATTCATCAAATGAAAACACCTTTATCTGTAATAGAATTAATTACACAGGATGAAGTAGATTCACGTTTTGAAAGTATAAATGAGGAAACTGATCGATTAAAAAAGGGATTAGAAATGGCTCTGTATGTCGCACGTTTAGAAGCATTTACACAAGATTTTTATGTAGAAAGAGTACAACTATATAAAATAGTGAATGATTCGGTACATGAGCATAAACGGTTCTTTATCCGGAATTTTGTATATCCAGAGCTTGAAATTGATAAGGACATTACAGTAGAAAGTGATGCGAAATGGTTACAATTTTTAATTGGACAAATACTATCGAATGCGATTAAATATTCATCTGGTAGTAGAGAGAAGATTAAAGTGAAAGCTTGTAAGGAAGGTAATAATGTTATACTTGAAATTGCTGATAATGGTGTAGGAATACCGAAGCAAGATTTACCAAGAGTGTTTAAACCTTTCTTTACAGGAGAAAATGGTAGAGATTTTAAAGAATCAACTGGAATGGGGCTATATCTCGTACATGAAATTACGAAGCAATTAGGACATAGTGTAGAAATCCATTCAGAAGTTGGTAAAGGTACCGTTGTACGTATTAAATTTTAAATGTGTAAAAATGACTCAGGCTAAAGAACTTTTGAAATAAGTTTTTTAGCCTTACTTTATATGGATTAAATAAAATGATATAAAAGACTGGTATGATCCTAATAAAAGGTCGTGTAAGTATGTGTAATGACACAATAATAAATAAGGCTGTTAAATGAGAGGTTTTTAATAATTTATTAATATTTAAATAGTTTTTTGTAAGAAAAAAGCTCGCCCTTTGATAGAGCTAGCTTCATGAATTTTAATTAAGTAAACAAACTTAATAATTTATATCCAATTAATCCTAAAATAGTGATAGGAACCATCATTAAGAAAGAAGAAATTCGATTAGCATTAGAGCGTTCTAATACAAGAATCAAGATAATCCCGACTATGACTTCGGTATATCCAACAGGTAACATGTGACTATAGTCTTCAAAATTTAAAAGAATATGAAGTCCATCCGTTACAAAAACGCCACTAATAAGCGCGCTTCCGAATTTATGAAGTGGATCCGTAGTATCTTTCCATAGAAAACCTGCAACTCCAAAGATAGTTCCTCCTATACATGCACATACAATCCATACGGATATAAAATAAATAGAGTGAGCTACATTTTTAATAACTATTGCATAACCATAGTAGCCTAATACCATACCGAGTAGTGCAAGGATACCAGAAAGTATAGCTGTACGCTTAGAATAACTAAAGCTAGCCACAAAAAAGGATGGAACTAACCAAACGCTTCCTAGATTAGCTAATGAATTCCAATGTCCAGGAAGTATACCTTGCCCCAATTTAGTTAGTATACCAACAATTATCCCTACTATAATCGGGACGAGAAAAATCCTTAAAAACATATTTAACTTTGTGATTTTTAATGTCCTGTCCATAAATTCAATCCTTACATTAATATTTTCTGTAAAAATATAATAGCTTATTATAAGGGAATAATCAATAAAAATTTATCGAAAAACAATAAGTGATTATTGGATAATGAATAACATTTTGTTTTTATACAAAATTTATCCCGCTTTAATGGGCAGTAAGACCCCCACCTCAAAATTCAGCGAAAGCAAAGAAATTAGGTGGGGGTCGGGCTGCCCATTAAAGTCCGATTGGTTCAACTAATAATCAGTGGGGATGAAGAAAACCCCCACTGATTAAAGTTTCACTTTATATAATAGAGAGTGCTTAGAAGTTTACTACTGGGGAAATCTAAAGGACGTATTACAATCAATGTAACTTGTGCTTATTCAACATGAAGTTAAGGAATGATAAATAAACCTAAAAGAAAGCAATCTTTTTAACAGCACATATAATTGCATTTACTCATACAGTACTAGTATGGTACAATATGGTTATTAACGACGGAAAGGAATGATGGGTGGACGATGATTAACTAATCTTATTTTTAAATGTTGAAATTCAATAAATTTCAATTTCTAAAAAATAGGATTAGTCTGCCCAATTTCCATACAACGGTATTGCTATTTATATTGCGCAATAGCTTATTTGGGTATAAATAATGTAATGACTAATCCTGCCAAATTTATTTGGGAGGATTTTTTATTCTCCCTTAATGAAAGGGATCGGTATTTATGAAAGAACTATTAAAATTAAATGATGTTTATGTTGAAATAAAAGAAAATATGTTGTTAGAGAAAATGAATGTGACAGTAAAACAAGGGGATGTTATCGGATTAATCGGTAAAAATGGTGCTGGTAAATCAACGTTACTTCAATTAATAAATGGGAAGATTGAACCTTCAAAAGGTACTGTTGAATGGATGCAAATGAATATGACAACAGCATATGTTGAGCAAGAAATAGAATCTTTTATTAGTAATGATGTAATTGCAAAAGAAGCAGAACTTCTTGCAAAATGGGGCGTGCCAACGAACGATTTTCATACTTTAAGTGGTGGTGAAAAGCTGAAAATTCGATTAGCAAAAGGATTTGCTGAAAATCCTAATGTCTTAATATTAGACGAACCGACAAATCATTTAGATGAGATCAGTACGGGATTTCTCATTAAACAAATAAAAAACATGAAAGGTACAGTTATCGTTGTATCGCATGATCGATATTTTTTAGATGTTGTCGCAACAAAAATATGGTCAATTGAGGACAAAAAATTAATTGAGCATAGTGGTAATTATACGAGCTACATGAAAGCACGTGAGCAAAAAAGAAAGTCGCAGCAGCGTGAATATGAAAAGCAGCAAAAAAAGATAGAACAAGTAGAAACACATATAAAAGAATTGAGTTCATGGTCACAAAAGGCACACGCACAGTCTACAAAACAAGAAGGTGTGAAAGAATTCTATCGTGTAAAAGCGAAGCGAATGGATGCACAAGTGAAGTCAAAACGAAAACGACTTGAAAAAGAGCTGGAGAAAGCGAAAGTAGAACGTGTGAAAGAAGAGTATTCAGTTGAGTTTTCTATTCAAGCGAACAAAAAAGTAGGAAAACGTTTTTTAGAAGTGAAGCAATTAAAAAAAGACTTTCATGGGAAAGTATTATTTGAAAACGTTAATTTTACAATTCAGCACGGTGAGAAAGTTGCGATTGTTGGACCAAACGGTAGTGGGAAAACAACATTACTGAAGATGATTATGGGAACGGAAACTGCTGAAGGAGAAATATGGATTTCACCATCTGCGAACATCGGCTATTTAACACAAGAAGTTTTTGATTTACCGCTTGATAAAACACCAGAAAATTTATTTTTTAAAGAGACGTTTGAAGAAAGAGGAAAAGTCCAAAATTTAATGAAACATTTAGGGTTCCAAGCTTCTCAATGGAAAGAGCCGATTGAGCATATGAGTATGGGAGAAAGAGTAAAATGTAAGCTAATGGCTTATATTTTAGATGAAAAAGATGTACTCATTTTAGACGAACCGACGAATCACTTGGATCTACCTTCACGTGAACAACTTGAAAATACATTAGCTGAGTATAACGGAACATTAGTAATTGTATCTCACGATCGATATTTTTTGGAGAAAACAACTAACACAAAACTCGTGTTTTCAAACAATACGATACAAAAGCAGCTAGAAGAACCTACGAAAACAAGAGATGATATTGAAGAGCTACGTTTAACGTTAGAAACAGAGAGACAAGAAGTACTAGGGAAATTAAGCTTTTTAACTTCTAACGACAAAGAATATAAAGCACTGGATGAACGGTTTATGGAACTTACGAAGCAGATTAAGGCACTATAATGTATTTGTAAACGTGATTAAGGGGGATGGTTACATTCCCATCAAGCTAATCAAGTAAATTACTAGATACGAAATGCTTCTTGTTTCAAAACTAGTAAGTGATAAAAAAGTAGGCATGCTAAAGAAGCCTATTAAAAAGTGATTTTTCGCTAGGCAGCTTGTCTATGCTTCACCGTCGTGTTATACACAATCCCTAGAATATCAAAGACGTTCATATTCTTATGTCTATGATATTTACGACCGTTCTTTTTGAGCAGTTGATAAAGGCGATGCAGAATTTTTAAAAGTTCTTCTGTGCCAACGGCTATCGCTTGAAACAGTAAAGGAAAGTAATCTTTAATCATATAAATCGCTTTGTATTCACTCAGTTCCTGCTTTTTCTTTTCAAGCAGAAACTGTCGCATTTGAAACATTGTAGAAGAACAAAGGAGAATACCTATGAGTTGCCCATATAAATGACACTCTAGGTGTTCTCTTTTTATATTTTTACATTCATCAATTTCAAAGAATGACTTCCGCGTTTTAAACAAAATTTCAATCTGCCAACGAAGTGAATATAATGAATGCACGTAGTTCGTCGGTACTTCTTCTAGCGACGTGTTCGTGATATATACATTCATGCTCATTAAACGTTTACTTTTATCCTTCATGACAATGCCTTTCTTCTTTTCACGTATTGCTTGGTTTTTCAGACGTATTTGCGTTTGATCATCGGTTAAACGATGGATAATAACACGTGCTGGAAGTTTCTGATTTTGACCAATGTATGCCTCGGGGATTTCCATCGTTTCACCAGGGATTAGACCAGACAGCATTTGTGTCATATCAAGCTGGATGTATTCCGTTTGCTTTTTTAACGTACCATTGTTGTAATATTGGCTTACGTTAAGCTTGTGAAAAAAACATATTCATGTATAATACAATTGATGTATGATACATTAGTTGTAGGAGGGTGACCTATTTGAAAAGAGAAGATGCCTTAAAACTAAGAACAGATATTAAGAAAATGATTATAATAACTGGGGTTTTTGAATCTCAAAATTTGCCCAATGGGCTATTTGAAAAACCTTTACCAACTTCTCAAATGATGGCGTTAGAGGAACTAGAGGTGGAAAAATTAACTGTTTGGCAACTATCCAATAAACTTAGATTAGAGACTTCAACTGTAAGTAGATTGGTAGATAAGTTAGTAAAAAAGGGGCTTATTTATCGTGAAGTAAATGAAAAAAATAGAAGAGAACTTTTTCTGCACCTCACAGAAAAAGGTCACATAACTGTTAATTGCTTAAGAGAGCAATCCATTACATTTTATCAAAGTATTCTCAATAATTTATCAGAATCAGAACAAAAAATAGTTGTGGATGGTTTTGAATTATTTATTGATTCTATTTCTAAGTCTTTTGATTAGAGTGAGGTAAATCATAACATTTGGAGGGTAAAATGAGTTTGGATTTTGAACGTCCTATTATTGAATTAAAAGAGAAATTTGATGAATTAAAGAAAATTATGAAAGAAAATAATGTAGATTTATCGCCAGAAATTCATGTATTAGAAAAACGTTTAAATAAAATGCAAGATAAAATTCATTCTAATATTACACCTTTTCAACGAGTTCAAATTGCAAGGCTACGTAACCGGCCCACGACATTGGACTATATACCTTTATTGTTTACAAACTTTCTCGAACTTCATGGTGATCGATTATATGGTGATGATAAAGCAATGATAGGTGGTATTGCAAAATTTAAAGGGATGCCCGTTACGGTTATTGGTCATCAAAGAGGTAGAAATACAAAGGAAAATATAGAAAGAAATTTTGGAATGGCACATCCAGAAGGTTATAGAAAAGCGCTAAGACTTATGAAACAAGCTGATAAATTTAATCGCCCTATTATTACATTTATTGATACAATAGGCGCCTATCCAGGGAAAGGGTCTGAAGAACGTGGAATTTCTGAAGCGATAGCTCGAAATCTATTTGAAATGGCTACACTTAAAGTGCCAATTGTTTGTATTGTAATTGGAGAGGCATCAAGTGGTGGAGCTCTTGGCATTAGTGTCGGTAACCATATCCATATGTTAGAGTATTCATGGTACTCGGTAATTTCGCCAGAAGGAGCAGCATCTATCCTATGGAAGGACGCTAAGTATGCTCCAGAAGCTGCTGAACATATGAAAATTTCAGCAAAAGATTTAAAACATTTAGGAATTATTGATGAAATCATTCCTGAAATTAAAGGTGGAGCACAAAATGATATAAAATCACAGGCAAAAGTGATTGAATCTGTAATCGAATCATCTCTGAAAAAATTGATACTATTATCCTCGGAAGAGCTTATACAACAGCGGTATGAAAAGTATAGACAAATAGAGAATTATAAATGAAAATATTTAAAGTCCGTATTACATTTCGGAGGATTCTCGCGAAAAAATTCTAAATATTTCGTAATCAGCTTCTTAAACTGGGATATGCTGATACTATTACTCTACAAAAGGTGTGTGATCGGTATGGAAAAGGAAAATTTGTTCAAATGGATGCATTATCACATACCCATCAACTTAAGAAATTGATTGTTCCCGAAAACGAAAAAATGAGCTGAATTCTCATAAATAACTGTAAAAAGGTGAAAATTTCGGTATGGGGGTATCTCAAAAGCTTAGGTTGATGGCAATGGGGGATGGTCATGGAAATAGAAAATTCCGCTAAGTTATTTAGGCTAGATTGTGGTGAAATTTACTTACAAGAGTTTTCCACTAAAGATGCAGAGAGTATTTATAACATATCCAATCAACCGGAAATAGAAAAGTTTTTACCGGACTGGAAATCGACGAAAGAACAAAGGGTTAATTGGGTTGTAAATTATGAAATACCAGAAAATAAAGCGTTTCTTCATGCAGTGAGAACTACGACTAACATAGATGATCACATATTAAGACTAGGAATATTTAAGAAAACCACAAATGAATTTATTGGATGGTGCTGCACAGGTATGAAAGAAGAACTCCCTTCACCAAACAGAGAGATAATGTATGCTATCTCAAATGAACATCAAAATCATGGCTATGCTACAAAAGCGACTAAAGGTTTAATTGACTTTTTGTTTAAAGAAACAAATTTAAATGTCCTTAACGCAATTGCTTTAATTAACAATGTAGCATCAAATAAAGTTATTGAAAAATGTGGGTTTATTTATAAGAGCCAACAGAGGATAGAAAATCAAATATATAATCATTATATATTGAGAAGATCTGAGTGGATAAAAATATAACGTTGGGTAGTAAAAGACCGATAAAGCAATCGGTCTTTTCTCATTTATATAATAAAGGTTTCATATACTTTGTATTTCCTGCTACTATACAATTATTATAAGATAGTTATGCGTTAATTTCAGTTTAAAAAAAGTTTTATTATCAGTTTTTTTAGAAATCTTACAAGCGTGTAAGATAAATGAAAGACGAATCAATATGAGCTGTAAGACAATTCATTTACACTCTGTTATGAGACGTGCAAATGAAGGGAGAATATACATGGAAATTTTACATGCAAAAAGTATTAGTAAAGTATATAAAGGGAAAGTACCTTATAAAGCATTAGTTGATATTGATTTATCAATTCAAGAAGGTGAATTTGTAGGGATTATGGGGCCATCTGGTAGTGGAAAAACAACGTTATTAAATATGGTATCTACTATTGATTCTCCATCATCGGGAGAAATTTTAATAAATGGCACAAATCCTTTCCAATTATCATCAGAAGATTTAGCGTTATTCCGCAGAAAACAATTAGGATTTGTTTTTCAATCATTTAATCTTCTTAGCACACTTACTGTAAAAGAAAACATCGTATTGCCGATGACTTTAGATGGTGTTTCCGTGCAAGAAATGAACAAGCGATTGGAAGAGATTGCAGAGAAGTTAAATATTACAGATATCTTGAATAAAAGAACATTTGAAATATCAGGGGGACAAGCTCAAAGAACAGCAATCGCTCGTGCGATCGTTCATAAGCCGCAATTATTACTTGCAGATGAACCAACAGGGAACTTGGACTCTAAATCTTCAAATGATGTAATGGAGATGCTTGATACTCTAAATAAAGAAGAAAAAGCAACGATGATGTTAGTTACACATGATCCGTATGCAGCGAGCTTTTGCAGCCGAGTAATCTTTATTAAAGATGGTCAACTATATAACGAAATTTATTGTGGTGAAAGTAGGCAAACTTTTTATCAAAAGATTATGGATGTCCTTTCTTTGTTAGGAGGAAAAAGGCATGACTTTTCGTCAGTTCGCATTTAATAATATTTTTCGCAATAAGCGTACATATGCTGCTCATTTTTTAAGTAGTGCATTTTCTATTATGATTTTCTTTACGTATGCTCTTTTATTATTTCATCCTGATTTACAAGGTGAGTTGAAATCGACAAGTGCAACAATAAGTGCATTTGGTACATTGGGATTTTCAGTTTCGCAAGGATTGATTTTTGTATTTTCATTTTTCTTCATTTTATATTCAGTTAGTTCGTTTTTAAAAACGCGTAAGAAAGAATTTGGCGTTTTAATGATGCAAGGTATGTCAATGAGACAGCTTAAAAAGTTATTGTTAATTGAAAATATGTTAATTGGTTTTGGTTCAATATGTATAGGTATTCTTATTGGACTCATATTTTCTAAACTAGTTTTATTAATAAGCGCAAGTGTATTAATGATTAGTAACGGCTTGCCTTTTTATATACCAGTACAGGCTGTATTATTAACAATCATTACATTTCTGTTCTTATTTTTAATTGTTTCGCTAGTAACATTTAAAATGATAAAAGTTACAGAGCTTGTGGAACTGATTCAAGCAGGAGAAAAGCCAAAACCTGAACCAAAATCGTCAATTTTATTATCAATTTTTTCTTTATTTAGTATAGGGTATGGCTATATTTTAGTATTTCGCTTTATCCCAAATCATAGTTTTATTGTGCTAGGAATAGGAGTATTCCTGGTGATTATTGGAACGTACTTTTTATATACACAGTGTAGCGTTTATATATTGCATCTTGCTAAAAGGAGAGAAACTTTCTTTTTAAAGAGAACAAATATACTAACATTTTCAGAATTAATTTATCGTATGAAAGATAATGCAACAATGTTTTTTATAGTATCTATTATATCAGCAGTTGCTTTTACAGCAATTGGCACGACAGCTGCTCTTGGAAATAAAGATTTAGTAAGGATGACGAATCCGTATACATTACTATACATGGCTCCTGAAAACAACAAAATAGCGGATAAACATCTCTCTATTATAAAAAACCATCTGGCTGATGCTAATATTCCGTATCGAATGGCTTCATCTTCATATATATATACAGAAAGTAATGTATATGTAATGAAATTAAGTGAATATAACGAACTTGCGAGAGCGCTAGGGTATCAACAAGAAACGATTGAAAAAGAAGATGAAATGTTATTAATTCCTGGAATGGTATCACAAAAACAAGAATTTAAAAATGGTGATTATAAGAAGAATATTGAAGTCATTCAAGGCGATTGGACAAAGACATTTCATGTGAAAAAAACTGTCGATAATTTAGTTTTGCCACATGATACGAAAGGGATATATATTGCTATTCAAGATCATGTATATGATGGAATTCCACTTAATAGTGGTCCAGATAATGAAGATATTATTCAATATCGTACTTACGGATTTGTTGTAGATGATTGGATAAAAACGAAAGAGGTTTCAAACCAATTAAATAATATATTTGATCAAGAACCTAGAGATATACATTTTGAATTTAGAGCACTAACAATAGAGTTGTTAAGTGCAAAACAAACGAATGGGTTATTACTTATGGCTAGTGTTTTAGTCGGAATCGTTTTCTTCACATTTGCTGCTAGTTTTATTTATTTCCGATTATATACTGATTTGAATCGTGATCAACAGCAGTATAAAATGATTTCGAAAATGGGGTTAAGTAAACGGGAGCTAAAGAAAGTTGTAACGAGACAGTTATTATTAATGTTTTTCTTACCAATTGTCGTTGCAGTAATACATACTGTAGTCGCTTATATGGCATTACAACAATTAGTCGATTTTTCTATTCTAAATAGCTCTATCGTCATTTTAATTTCATTTATATGTATACAAGTTTTATATTTCTTTATAACTCGTTGGCGTTATTTACAAAAGCTTCATAAGACAATGGAACAATAGAGAAAATCAGCAAGTAAGATTGCAGAAAAGCATGTAAAAAAACAATTTGAAGTTATGGAAGGAACTGTGATGAAAAAACAATTATCTATTTTCATATTAAGTATATTATTGTTATTAAGTGTAAGTGCATGCTCTAAAAACGAAAACAGATTTCCAGCTAACGGTGTGTTAATCATTGGAGATGAGAATCATACTGGAGCAATTATGAATCGTTATAAGGAAAACACGAAAGAACAGGAAGCTTTTGCAGTGAAAACAGGTAGATTTGACCAAAAAAGGGTTCTGATAATAAATGAATCTACTGCACAAGCGATGATGAATGCAAAGCTTTTTCGTAAACGTGATCAAGCATCCCTTTCTAAAACGTTAGATACGTTGCCGAATTTTCCAAAAGAAAGTTCCCTATTATTTATAAATGAAGAAGAAAAGAATATAAAAAGTATTGAAATAGAAGGAAACAAGATACCTGTTACATATGGTAGTGATGCTTGGCTTGGCAATAAACGTGACTATGGAGCACTATGGTATATCGTTGTGGTGAAAAATAGTGTGTATAAAGAAATAAAAGCAAATGAAACGAATATGCAACTTCTACACTTGAAAAAGTCATTAGGTGATGAAAACCCTAAAATATCGACAGATAATACGTTGATTAATGAAAAAGTAAAAGTAAGAAAGTTAATTGAAGGTTATAGAGATGAGGTATCAATTCAGTTTGTAACGATTGGAGAAAAATCTTAAAAAAGAGCTCGAGGTTGATGGATACTTTATCAACCTCGAGCTCTTTTTAATACCGTTTAAATAACTTACATTACTTCATTTAATCGAGTCTCACTCGTTTCTTCAATCGCATTTGAATTTTGAACTGAATTATTTTGTGCTTCTTTTTCTTTACGAGCCTTTTGTAGCATTTCAAGTATAATCCATAAAGGAACACCTTTATCTTTTAGCATCTTCCATAAATCTAATTCATTAAATTTATGCTCAGGTTGTTTCATTTCTTTTTCAGATAAACGAATATCAAATTTGATGGAATCATTTGATTTTTTATCTTCAAGTTTAGTAGAAGAGATAGTATTATGCTCAAGATGAGATGGAGTTATTTTAGTAGGTTGAGATAATGTATGAATATTGAATCCGATTTGCATGCCTTTTCCTCCTTTTCAAGCAATGAGATTAGTTTTCTTATGGTTTTTAAATCTTTTTAACATGAGGAAACTATATCTAATTATAAATCTAAATAAATAGATTTACAAGTTATATTGTAAAAAGTAAATATTTGCTTGAATTAATATTTATCAACAGTTGTATATGTTTTCTATATATACAATGTATATAAAATAATTTACATTATGTTTAAGTTGTTAAATTATTCTGTTAATTTTTTCAGGAAGAAAAATGTAAACGTTTTATTAGGGGGGAGAAAGTATGGGGAAGTTATTTTTAAAAATATGTTTTTTTGCATTAGTGACCGTATGTTCATTCGCAGCGAAAATATCATACGCTGAAGAGAGGCAACAAAATAATTATCCTATCATATTGGTGAATGGATTTGCTGGATGGGGTAGAGAAGAAATGCTTGGCGTAAAATATTGGGGTGGTGTTCATGATATACAGGAAGATTTGAAACGAAATGGTTATACGGTACATACCGCAGCTGTTGGACCTGTTTCTAGTAACTGGGATCGTGCATGTGAATTGTATGCACAAATTAGCGGTGGGACAGTAGACTATGGTGCAGTCCATGCTGAGAAACATGGACATAATCGTTTTGGCAGAACTTATAGTGGTTTTGCGCCGAATTGGAGTGAAACAAATAAAGTTCATTTAGTTGGACATAGCATGGGTGGACAAACGATTAGAACATTAGTACAGCTATTAAAAGAAGGTAGTTTTGAAGAAAAGAATTATGTGAAAAATCACCCAGACACCAAAATATCACCACTATTTGAAGGCGGAAAATCATACGTTCATAGTGTTACAACATTAGCAACCCCTCACAACGGTACAACACTTGCGGATGGTAGTCTTCTACTGCCGTTTGTTAAAGATTTACTCATTACAGCTGCAAGCTTTGGAGGAAACAATAATTTATCATTATATGATTTTAAATTGGATCAATGGGGTATAAAGAAGAATGCTGGAGAGTCCTTTTTCCAATATAGTAATCGTATTCTAAATAGTTCACTTTGGAAAAATACAAAAGATATAAGTCAATGGGATTTAAGTACAGATGGTGCAAAGGAGTTAAATAATTGGGTAAAGACGCAACCAGATGTGTATTATTTATCCTATAGTGGACATGCATCACAAGCAGCACCTATAACAGGTTTACATTTGCCTCATATAACGATGAATAAAGTGTTAATGGGAAATGCATTTTTCTTAGGTTCTTATGCGAGATATGAAGAAAACCGTCCGCTAGTTGATACTTCTTGGTGGCAAAATGATGGTGTAGTAAATACAAATTCTATGATTGCACCATCTTCTAATGTTACTGTAAATAATAATGAGTCATTACAGATTGGAAAATGGAATCATATCGAAACAAAAGCGAATTGGGACCATCTCGACATGATAGGGTTAAGTGTTTCAGACTCGTTAGGTTTTTCTAGCATTCAAGAGTTTTATAGAACAATTGCTGAAAAGCTATCACGTTTACCGAAATAGGTAATAATAAAGCGCTCTCGATGGAATTCGAGAGCGCTTTATATTATATTGAAAGAGGGATTTGGTAGAAAAATATGGGGGGATATTATGAAAATTCAAGTTGTATTATCAGGATACGGAACAGTAGGCAGAGAGTTTATAAAATTATTAAATGAAAAATATTCATATATATATGAAACATATGGGATTCAATTAGTTGTAAGCGGCGTATTAGGGAGAAATATTGCAATACATAATGAAGACGGCTTATCACTTCATCATTTATTAATGTATGGTGGCGGTACCGCTGCAATTGAAAAATATTTAGAGTATCATCCGAAGGAACGTGCAACAACTAGCATAAGTGGTACTGTATTGGTAGAATCAACAGTTACAAATCTTAAAGATGGAAATCCAGGGAAACAATATATGAAACAAGCGATTGAAAAACAGATGGATATAGTAGCAATTTCTAAAGGTGCGCTCGTTACAAATTGGAGAGAAATAAATGAAGCAGCAAAAGGCGCAAATATACGAATTCGATATAGCGGTGCAACAGCCGCTGCACTACCGACACTAGATATCGGACAATTTAGTTTAGCCGGTTGCAGTATTGAAAAAATAGAAGGAATATTAAATGGAACAACTAATTATATTCTTACGAAAATGTATGAGGAAGATATGACATTTGAAGAAGCACTGAAAGAAGCACAAAATAAAGGAATTGCTGAGACAAACCCTATATTAGATATAAGTGGTTCAGATAGTGCGTGTAAATTGTTACTTTTGACAAACAGCTTAATGGAAACAGAGAAAACACTTACTGATATACATATAAAAGGAATCGAGCACGTTACAAAACAGCAAATTCGAAATGCTAAGGAACAACATAAAATTATTAAATTAATAGCATCAACATATAAGGATGAGGGAGGCAATGTGAATTTAAATGTTGAACCGTGCCAAATAGAAAAAGATCATCCGTTAGCAAAAGTAAATGGAACCGAAAAAGGAATTACGTTCTTTACAGATACGATGGGACAAGTTACTACAATTGGTGGGGCTTCTAATCCAAGAGGCGCTGCAGCTGCAGCTTTAAAAGATGTAATAAACTTATATCGAAAAGATTTGTAAGACCGTACCGCCCTTTATAAAAAATACATATGCCGTGGACCTTTTGAGAATGAAATAAATATGCAAAAATGATTGCAGGGGGTAAGAAATTGTTTAAGGATTTTAAAGTTGTTAAAGAACGTCCCGTTTATATTCAATTGAAAGATTATTTGAAGAAAATGATTATGAAAGGGCATTTGCTCGGGGATCAAAAAATCCCATCAACAAGGGAACTAAGTGAATTACTAAGTGTGAGTAGAAACACTGTACTCGCTGCTTATGCAGATTTAGAGCAAGAAGGACTCATTTATGCAGTTAAAGGAAAAGGGAACTTTGTTGCCAAGGTGGATATATCTAACACTTCGTCTGTTGAAATAGATTGGAAAAATAAACTTAATACAGTGACCGCATTAGCGGACGAATTAGATTTAATGAAACATGGTGTTCGTTGGGAAAAGGGAATGATTGTTTTTAATAGTATAGCCCCGGATGAGAAGCTATTTGATGTTGAAAATTTCAAAAGAGCTTTTCTTACTCGTATGTCCATTGAAGGGGACATCGTATTGAACTACGGATATGCAAAGGGATATAGACCGTTAATGAATTATTTACTTCATTACATGGAAATGAAAGGTGTAGACATTTCGAATAAAGATATTCTAATTACAAATGGATTTACAGAAGGATTGGATATTGTACTCTCTTCTTTATCAAAAAAATCCGGTCGTGTCATTTGTGAGAATCCAACTCACCATGCTGCACTTAAGCTTTTCCGTTTACATGGACTTGAAGTTCATGGGATTGATATGCATGAGGATGGTATTGATACGAATGAAGTTGAAAAAAGTTTGCGTGAAAAAGATTTTGATTTTGCTTATTTAATTCCTTCTTATCATAATCCAACCGGTATTGTTACGAGTTCAGAGAAAAGAACGGAATTGATGAGGTTATTCTCAAAATACAACGTTCCTATTATAGAGGACGGATTTAATGAAGAATTACGTTATTCAGGTTCACATTTAGCTCCATTATTAACTTTTGCGGGAGCTGGCAATAATGTGATTTATATTAGTAGCTTTTCAAAGGTGCTTTTCCCTGGTTTACGTGTAGGCTGGATTATTGCAGATAAAGAGCTGATTCATTATTTAGAAAGCGTAAAAAGAGCAAGAACGATTCACACATCTACGCTAGATCAAGCTGTTCTGTTTCAATATTTACATGAGGGATATTTTGAAAAATATTTAAAAAAGGCAAGATCTGTTTATAAGAAAAAATATGAGTTAGCTGTCGGGGCATGTAACCAGTACATTCCTTTTAAAAGAATGACTGGAGATGGTGGACTTCATTTATTTATAGAGCTAGAAGAGCATATGAATGCCCGCACACTTTTACAAAAGTGTTATGAGAAAGGCGTTACGTTTTCACCTGGAGATGTTTTTTACTCTGATGGAGAAGGAGCAAACACTTTCCGATTAGGGTTTTCGCGCTTGAAAGAAGAAGAAATAGTTCGTGGAATTAAAATAATTGGTGATACATTAAAAAATGAAATTTGGAGTTGAGAAAATGAAAATCGGTGTTATTATGGGCGGGGTATCGTCTGAAAAACAAGTTTCAATTATGACGGGGAATGAAATGATTGCTCATTTAGATAAAAATAAGTATGAAATAGTTCCAATTACATTAAACGAAAAAATGGATTTAATTGAAAAAGCGAAAGACATTGACTTTGCATTGCTCGCATTACACGGAAAATACGGAGAAGATGGGACAGTTCAAGGAACACTGGAGAGTTTAGGGATTCCTTATAGCGGAAGTAATATGTTATCTAGCAGTATATGTATGGATAAAAATATTTCGAAAAAGATTTTACGTTATGAAGGTGTAGAAACACCAGATTGGATTGAACTTACAAAAATGGAGGATCTAAATCTTGATGAGTTAGATAAGTTAGGATTTCCATTAGTGGTAAAACCAAACTCTGGCGGATCGAGTGTCGGGGTGAAAATCGTTTACAATAAAAATGAATTGATCTCAATGCTAGAAACTGTATTCGAATGGGATTCTGAAGTAGTAATTGAGAAGTATATAAAAGGTGATGAAATTACATGTTCTATTCTGGATGGAAAACAGTTACCTATAGTTTCAATTCGACATGCAGCCGAGTTCTTTGATTACAATGCAAAATATGATGATACTAGTACCGTTGAGGAAGTTATCGAACTTCCAGCAGAAATTAAGGAACGTGTAAATAAAGCTTCACTGACTTGTTATAAAGCATTAAAATGTAGTGTTTATGCAAGAGTTGATATGATGGTGAAGGACGGAATTCCATATGTAATGGAAATTAATACATTACCAGGGATGACACAATCAAGCCTATTGCCCAAAAGTGCAGAAGCAGCGGGAATTAGTTATAGCAAACTATTAGATATGATTATTGAAACATCATTAAAAGTTAGAAAAGAAGAAGGGTTTTAAGGAGATTATATAACGAATTTTTTTGACAGTTTCACGAAGTATGCTATGATGAATACATTATAAAAACAAAATATTTATCCACTAGGGGGGCCTTTTATAGGCTGAGATCAAATGTGATTTTGAGACTCTTAGTACCTGATCTGGTTAATGCCAGCGTAGGGAAGTGGGAAAGACGTTGCTATTTAATGAGTAAATAAATACTGTCAATTTCACTTTCTTTACGCCTGTAAAGAAAGTTTTTTTATTTTACAGCTTTAATAATTGTGGATAAATACTTATATTTTATACATTATTGGAGGGATTTAAATGACTTTTTCACAATCATTACGTAAAGAAGTAGATTCAATTTGGGAAGCGAGTTTTAACCATCCTTTTGTAAAAAAACTTGGTGAAGGAACATTAGATTTAGCTAGTTTTCGCTATTATGTGCTTCAAGATTCATATTATTTGAGTCATTTTGCTAGAGTACAAACTTTAGGAGCTGCAAAAGCTCTTGAATTAGAGACGACAGCTCGTATGGCACATCATGCTCAAAATACATATGAGGCCGAGTTATCTTTACATGAGAATTTTGCTAAAAAACTAGGGATAACGAAAGAAGAAAAAGATAATTTTATTCCTGCGCCAACTGCATATGCGTATACTTCACATATGTATCGTGCTGCGTATGAAGGGCATTTAGGAGATACCATTGCAGCAATTTTACCTTGCTATTGGTTGTATTATGAAATTGGCGAACGCTTAAAAGAGTGCCAGCCGGAAGAGCCAATTTATAACGAATGGATTTCTGCTTATGGATCTGATTGGTTCCGTACGCTAGTTGAAGAACAAATTACACGTTTAGATACTATCGCTGAAAAAGTAACAGAGGCAGACCGCAAACGTATGAAACAGCATTTTATTATTAGCAGTCAATATGAATATTCATTTTGGGAAATGGCTTATACATTAGAAAAGTGGCCAGTGGATACAGACGTAAAAGACGTAATTGGATAAAGAATAGAAGTAATGTTATAGATAGGTCTGAATCATACCTATCTATATATTTTTTCTTGTCAAATTTGCGTAAAGTTATTAGTGCTACGGATATGGCGAAATAGAATATCGATAATTTAGCTCATTTACTTGTCTACGCATTAACTGGATAAACTTCTGTCACATTTATTTTACAATTAAAGAACGTAAATGTTGGTGGTATGAAGTTAAATAAGAAAAGAAACCCGAGCTATTAGCTGTAACGGAGTTGTTTTTTCTTCGCAGGAATTCCTAAATTATCATGGAGTGTTGTTAATACGATATGCAAATATGCATATCGTATTTTTTTGAGTTCTTTATGTGTTAAAATTAGATATAAAGATATAGAAATATAAAGAAGCAAAAGCAGGAATATCCAATGAATTTTGAGAGGTGTTATATGTTTACAAATAAGAAATTAATTCGATTTGGTTTATCGTTGTTTGTATTTTTAGGGATAATTAATTTTACAATCAGCTATTTCCAAACATATCTTGAAACAGCAGCAGATATTAAATGGGTAATTCCAGAAATTTGGAAAACTATTTTGCTAGATGTTCCTCAAGGTATACTTGTTCTTTTAGGCGCAATTGCTTTATATGATTTCACAAAAGAGGCATCACAAAAAGACGCATCAATCTAAGTGTGTCTTTTTTCAATTAGCAATTTCATAGAGAGTTTTGCTGGAGAAATAGAATGAAAAGCCCTAATTAGGGCTTTTTTTGTTGGAATTTCATATCCGTCATAGAAACCGGTCACTTGGAGGTGTTATAGCGAAAGCCATTTACAGTACAGAAAAATCTAAGCAGCAGACGGAAATATATAGGACATGGCATCATAATTATTGAGAAATTAATTGAACTTAGTAAGTATGAAGATATGACGCTAGAATTCATATTTTTAAATTTTTATTTATCCCGCTATTTGCCGGGCAGTAAGCCCCCCACCTCAAAATTCAGCGGAAGCAAAGAAGTTAGGTAGGGGATGAACAAAACCCCACTGATTAAAGTTTCACTTTATAAAAATGAGCCCATAGTAAAAATAGGTATATGAACAAGGTGCATCATCTAGTGATAAGTCATACTTTGTTGGTGTACGTATTGAACTTAGTTTATAGCGCTATTTCTACTTAGATGTAACGAACAGGAATATAGGGAAGTATCGATGAGGTTGTATTTTATAAACGGAGGTTATGAAAATGAATCAGTTTCAACAAGAACTACAAGCGTTAAGCCTTAATGATTACCGGTCTGGAAATATTGTCTATTGGGACCAGCAAAACCAATATCCATATTACTATATTGAAGATGCTGCTCGTCGCTGTGGCGGTTGTGGTCGTTGTGGCGGTTGTGGTGGAGGTCGTTGTGGCGGCTTCCGTTGTGGTGGCTTCCGTTGTATTGGTTGCTTCGGTTGTTTTGGTTGCGGAGGCTGTGGCGGTTGTGGCGGCTGTGGAGGCTGTGGTGGTTGCTCTAACTGTTTTGATGGTTTTACTGATACTACTGGTACTATTGTAACGTATGAATATTGATAACATCTATCTTGCTAGTTGCGGGCAGTAACATCCCCAAAAAAATTCAGCGAGAGCAAAGAGAAGTTAGGTGGCGGACTGCCCATAAAAGCCCGATTGGTGAGAGCTGATTAAAGTTTCACTTTATCAATAAAAAAACATTAGTTATATGTACGTGCCGACAAAGAATATAGCCATTATTAATGGATATATTCAATCATTCAAGTGAAAGAGTAACAATAAGATATATAGATGTAATTAACAGGTGATGGATAAAGCAATGACTAGATTTAAAATCTAATCATTGCTTTTTTCTTATGGTTTTATCATCAAATATCTGTCTAGTTTAGGCATTGCTTCCTTCTAGCTAATGATTTTATTACAACCGTGTAAGGTTAATGTAATGTTAATCGATAGTAAATGAAGTTGCTTAAGTGTATTTTAAATAAGATTAAAAAGTACTGTTTATCTACAAAATAATAGGGTAAATACTATGTAATTAGGAAGTGTATGAATATGGTTGAACTAAAATCTATTTTCCATTCGTATAAACTAAAGAGAAAAATAGCTAAAGATTTATACGGAAAAAGAGATGAATTGACACTGTTATTAAATGAATTTAATAAAATGAAATGTACAGTAACATCTGAAAAGAAGAAAAACAATATATTATCTCGTTTGCAACTAATTTATCAAAATATGAAATCGGATAAGCAGTACTCTCTAGCAGTTGCTTTTGATAGTAAATTATTGGAGCGATTAGAAAAAGAACCTCTACATACTATTGAGGATGGTGTAACATGTTTACATCTAATGTTAGATGTGAATTATGAGAAAATAAAACAATATGGTTCGAGTACAAGTAGGTCATTTGTTCCATTATCGCAGTCTTCTATTTGTCTTGCTGATTGTATTTGTTTAACAGGAGTTGTAGTAGGTTTACTAGGAGCAATTTCATTTGGGGGATTACTGTTATCTATATGTTCAATTACATAAAGGTTGATATTTGTAAAAAGGGCACCGAATTAAGGTGTTCTTTTTTGGTTTTTTTGTAAAGATATTGTAAATGATAAGTACAATGCATTAAGTGTAATGTATAATTCGAATGTATCAAAATTCAAATATAGTAGAGGTGTTATACATGATAATTACTTTGAATTTTTAAAAGAGTTGGTTTGATAATAATTTATATAGATAAACAGTTTTTACGTTTCTTTTAAATACTTGGTTTAAATGGATTAGATTAAGTAACTATTGTTCTAGCTTTTTGATAATCAAGACAACTGAAGAAAGGAAGGAATCATTTTATGAAAAAATTAAGGCTGCTAACATTTGAAAATATAGTAGAACCCCTTTTAAATGAAAAGGTATCATTTATATACTTTCCTATTGAATGGCTGGACATGGTAGAGATACATTATAAGACATTTTTATTAACGAGTAAGTTGAAACGTTTGAATGAAAGATTGTATGATATGTTTTCGGATATATTGTTTATTCAGCATAACCCATACGTATTAAATGAAAATACACCATGGATTGTATCGAAAGAACCTATTAGACAAGAGCAGCTCGATTATATTTTTCAAAGTTGGTATGAGATTATTCATGATTGGAAACCAAATAGATTAGTAGAACCACCAAAATATGAATGGCAATCCGATTTGATTTCTAATTTGCCAGTACTACATGATAATGAAACGTATTCTAAGTGGGTGCCCGCTTTAATCTCACATATTTTTTGTGAGCGTCCTATATATTTAAAAAATACAAATGAAGAAGAAATCTATTTTTCCCCTCTTAGATCACAAAATATTTGTGAGGCGATGTCAGGGCCGATAAAAGATGAAAAAACACAAGATTTTTTCTCCTATGTATATCGATTCGAATGCATAACCCGCGGTGGTGAGAACGCTCCATTATTAAATATTTCAATAGGGATTCGGAGATTTTATCAAGAATATAAGATGATAGGTCAAACAAACCTTGATATGACAACATTTGTTTGACTTTTTTTGATAAAATGCAAACATTTTGCAAACATAGGTTATCCAAAGATACTTTTACCGAAATTTTTAACTGCTTCTTCCTGCATATTCGGTAAAACATGAGAATAGACACTTAATGTCATTGAAATATCTGTATGACCTAATCGCTCACTGATGATTTTAGGGTTAACTCCTTGTTTCAATAGTAGAGTGGCGTGTGTATGTCTTAAATCATGGAATTTAATTTCTTTTATACCTACTTTGTGTGTCATCCTAATGAAACTTTTTCTGAAATGTGCTCTTTTTATGATTCTTCCAAACTCATTACAATTTATTAAATCTTGATCTAGATAAGCAGAACCAAACTTTAATTTCTCTTTATTGATTAAAATTTTATGTTTTTTTAAGGCTGCTATTGTTTCATTAGGTACAGGAATTGTGCGTTTTGATGAATTTGTTTTTGCAGTTTTTTTGATTTTATTGTCATGACCAGATGTTTGATTTATTGTAACAGTATGTTTTTCAAAATCAATGTCCTGCCATCGTAAACCTAGAACTTCTCCTAGACGCATACCTGTAGTTATTGCAAGTAGATACCCAATGTGATATCGTGATTCTTGTGAATGAGCTAAAAACTTTTTTACTTCTTCCTCTGTCCAAGTCTGGATAGGGGTTTTTTCTTTTTTAGGTATCTCAGCAAAATCTGCTGGATTTCGAGAAATAATATTTTGTTTTACAGCTAGGTTTAAAGCGCTCTTTAAAATTCTATGCATAAGCAGAATAGAATTGTTTGCAATCCCTTTATCTATCGCAGTCTTATAGCATTTTTGAATGTGCATAACATTTAATTTATGGAGCGCGACCATTCCTATACTAGGTATAACATGTTGGTTGATAAATGCCCTATAGCCAGCAAAGGTACTCTTTTCTATGCTCATACTTTTAATTTCTAGCCAATGATTTAGGTAATCTTTTAGCGTAACTTTAGATGGCTCTATAAAAGTTCCTTCATTTAACTCTGTAATTTTCTTTGCCACATCAGCCTGTGCTTCTTTTTTTGTCTTATACCCAGAAAACCACTTCTGTCTTCTTTTTCCTGTCTCTGGATTAGGCCCGATATCAATAACAATACAATACTTATTTCCTCTTTTTCGAATATGTCCTTTCACTTAAAACACTCCTTCATTTGTTTTGAATCATGTTGTATAAGTCTAGTTGTAATTTTGCTGCTATGAAAATTACATGTTTGGACATATCAGCGATGGATATATTCTACCATATATAAACAAATTCAGTTATAGGATATGATTGTCATCCAATGTTCAATAATAGTAAAATATTAATAGAATTAGATAAAGGGGGATGTAAGACTATGAGAAAATTCACAAATGATCCAGGCGGCGGTGGATGGGATATAAGTTTAGACCCTGGAACAGGCATATAGTACATAGGTGGAGCTTAACGGCTCTTTTTTTATTGTAGAAAAAAGAGCCGTTAGGCTCCCTTGAGAAACGTTGATATATAACGATTTTAAAACTTTCTCAATAAGAATCAGATAACTACACGACTGAATTTTGGAAAAAATGTGATATTATGAAAATAATAAAATAAACGGACGTGAAAAAGACCTACGACTGTGCAAGTGGTGCTCGCAACACCCTTACACCGTCCTCCCTAAACGCGCTAGGGAAAACACTTGTCATAAGTCTCAAACATAATTATAACACATAACCTAGATATAATGGCACGTTTTCCTGTAAACATAAGACATCTAGGGTAACGTTGTCTTTTTTGTCCATAAGGAGGACAAGGATTGTGCAAGTTTTATTGGATTTAAATGACATGCAGGAGTGTCTAAAATCAAATGGTTATACAAATCGTAAATTGGCAACACGTTTTAAAGTAACGCATACAACAGTCAATAGTTATTTTAAGAAGCAAGGTAAATTTGATTTTATGCACTTGGTTGATGCGCTGAAGCTATATAAGCCTAAAAATGTTGATTTTAGAAGGGAATGCATCAAAGAGTGTATACCTACACTATCACATAAAAATTTGAAATTAGCATTAGAAGTGTTAGATATGTTTGGAGAATATGGTCTTCAAGACCTAGTAATTCAACGAATAATGAGTTTTAAAACTAATAAAAATAAAAGCGAAGAAGAAAAGAAAAAAGGCAATTCAAAAACTGTAAGGATAAATTTAAATTTGGTTCCATTATACAAAACATTAAGAGAAAGAAGTGAAAATATAACTACTCCTAAGAGGTTCTTTGAGAAAGTTGATAAAATGAGAAAAAATCAAAAATACTCAGATAACGAGCTGGTAATAATATCTGTTTTAAATACAATTTACTCTTTTTTTGATTTAGGTAATTATAAGATGGTCAATGAACATATTCAGCAATTATTACCGGACATCTTGGGAATTAAATGTCATACATTAAGAGATTCTCTTTTATTAAGAATAAAAGAAATGGAAGTTTTCGTTGCACTTCACGAAAATAATTTAGACGAATCACGTGAATTATGTTTTGAAATAATAAATGATCAAAGTAATTGCTATGTTAGCACAAAGGCAGTAGCATATTGCAAAATTGGAGAAAGTTATGTTTTCTCTGATTATCAAAATGCTAAAGAGTACATGGAGAAATCATTAAATATAATTGGTGTTCCAGTGAATAAAAAATTAGAAGTAAGAAGAGAAAAAGTACTTAATACACTATTATTTTTAAGAATATATCATGAAAAAGATTTACATACCATTAACCCAGAAAATCTAGATGATGCTGAAAAAGCATTCTTATATGTAAAGCTAGGTGAAAATCAAAAAGCGATTAAAATTTTACAAGCTTTACAAAATACAAATGGATATCTTAGTAGTTTTCAATTGTACTATATGGGGCTTGCGGTCGGAGGAGAAGAAGGGAAGAAATACCTAGAAATGTCTATAGAAAGTTTTTCTAAATCAGGTGATTATTTCTATATATTCCTACCAAAGACAGCATTGAAATGTTATAATTGAATTATACAAAAAGGGTGGTGAAACGCTTGAAAAATAAGCTTTTGAAAATAGTTTTCACTATTGCTACTGTAGTTTGTCTTTCTATCACAGCTTTTCAGGTGACAGAAAAAGATAAGGTGCAAAGTGCTAAAGAACAAAAAACAACTTTATATATGATTGATCCAGGCCCAGGAGGCGGGTAATTAATATAATATTAGAAATGACACTATCAAATTGGTAGTGTCATTTCTACTTTATAGGGAATGGAAACATTTTGACTGAAACGACAAAAACTTTCCACTTTAAGACGGTTAATATATAAAACAGGATGTAAGGGGAGAATTAAGGATGACGAAAGAGGAAATTGTAATCCTATTTTTAGATACTGTGAAAGAATATGCACCAGATCAATTAGAAGAATATATAGCAGAAATTAAAAAAATAGCCATTCCTAATTAAGGGGCTATTTTTCTGTTTTATTATGGTGTTTGCTAAGAGCTTGAGCGATAGCTAACATTTGTTCTAACGCCATATCTTCTTTATCCTTTGGCAGCGGTTCTAGCCATTCCATGATTTCTTTGAATTTTTTATATTTATCATCACTAGAGTCGTCATCTTTATTTTCTCCGTACAAATAATTTACAGGTACATTAAATCTCTTCGCTATCTTTTCTATGGTTTCACGACTTGGGAATGCTTTTCCATTTTCAAACTTTGAAACAGTCCCTTTAGTTAAATCCACTTCTTTTCCGAATTGTTCTTGATTCATTTTGTTATCTATTCGAATTTGTTTAATTCTATCCTTCATTTCCATATTTAAATACTCCCCTTTTTACGATATATCGTAAATTACGTTAATTACATTATAAAGTTTCCTAGCAAGAAACGTAAAGAGTAAAAAAAGTTTCCTTCTCTGAAATTTTTTTGTTAAAAACACTTGAAGTTTCACGTTATGAAACTTATAATGAGTTTGTAAGCATCAGAAGGGAGTGATCAGATGCAAAATCAAAAACAACTAACGGCACTTCAAAAAGCTTTTGAAGATTCTGGTCTTAAATATCATGAATTAGCTAATATGGTTGGTATATCAAAGTCTTACTGCTATAAAATTATAAATTATAATCTAAGAGTTTATTATGATGTAGCTGTAAAAATATCAAATGTTTTAGGTGAAAAAACCGACATTCTATTTAATGAACAGGAAAAAAATTTTGAATATGAGGTTTCATTAGATGAAACTAAAGGGGGGTGAAAAAAATGAGCCAATTACAAGTTTTGCAACATCCAGTAAATGAGTTTGTTTTTATGGAAGGGAATTAAGTTGTTCATGATGGTGGAAAGAAACTTTTCGCAGCAACTTGGAGAGACGTAAAATCAGCGTTTGCAGTAAACAGTTATTGCAACATTTTACAGAAAGATTTCAATGAAGAGATATCATACATAAAAGCATGACGGCCAAGGTTAGTATGATTATCCATCGTTAATATAATTTAGGAAGGAGAAAAAAGAAATGGGATTAGATCAAATCATTAAAGAATCAATCCGCGAAGTTGTTCGAGAGGAGATACAAGCTGCTTTAGCGCAGTTCCAACAACAATCACAACCAAACAAAGTAATGAGGGTGAAAGAAGCAGCAGAATATCTCAATATCGCTGTTTGTAGAATGTATGAATTAGCAAGTCATCCACAGTTTCCAGTGATTAGGGAAGGGCGCAAATTACTTTTCCTACAAAAGGATTTAGAAGCTTGGCTTGAAACACAAAAGGAGGTGATTTAGTGGAAGATACAACATCGTTAGTTATATTCGCAATGTTTATCGCGTGCAGCGCATTGTTACTTTACATTACTTATGAACCAATAAAACAGTGGGCTTGGAGTGACGTAAAACAAAATAAAAAGACCCATGGCAGTGGGTCCTTTAAGAAAAAACAGTTGTTATAAGTATATCACGAAAAGTAGGGAAATAGTAGATGCGTCTAACTGAATATCAAGTGCTATTACCTAATAAGTTTTGGAACTTAGCAAAGAGCAGGGATGAATTAAAGCAAATGATTGAACAGTATTTCAAGGCTGGTTATCCGCATTATGAAATTCAACGAATTATCAAAAGTGGACAAGTATATGTGGCGGTTTGTACAAGGAGGTAAATAAATGGCAACATTTCGAGTTAGTAAAAGTAAAAATTACACAACCATTAATAATACAGGTCTTCGAGATGAACGTTTAAGTTGGAAAGCAAAAGGAATATTGGCTTACATTTTATCGTTACCAGATGATTGGGTGTTTTACATGGAGGAAATATCTACTCATGCGAAAGATGGAATTGATAGTTTAAGAGTAGGAATGAAAGAACTAAAAAAATTCGGTTATGTTAGAAGGTTTCCTGTAAAAAACGAAAAGGGAAAGATTACTAACTGGGAGACAATTATTTATGAAGTTCCACAAGTGGAGAATCCAGATATGGAAAATCCACAAGTGGAAAAATCACAAATGGAAGTTCCATTTATGGAAAATCCCAAGCTACTAAGTACTAAAGAACTAAGTACTAATAAACAAAATACTAATATACAAAGTAGTAGTAGCATCTTCTATTTCTACGAAAATAATTTCGGTATTTTAAATTCATTCATAGCCGAAAGTATTTCACAATGGGTAAACGATACAAGCGAAGAGCTTGTACAAGCAGCTATGGAGCGTGCTTTGAAACAGCAGAAGAAATGGAATTATGCTGAAGGGATTTTAAAACAGTGGGTTAACAAAAACATTCGTACTTTAGCTGATGTAAATGCAGCAGAAATAGAGTTTAAGAACAAAGGTGTAAAAGGAGCGAATAGATATGGCAACACCAATGAAAAAACTGGCGGAATCCCTGGAATCGAAGGTGAATTACCATTCTGATCAATGTATGAATCACTCCTATGTAATAGGTGGACAAACAATCATTAAGCCAATTCAAATGATTATTTATCAAGGAAAACCTGTTTGTCCAAGATGTGTAGTTGAGCAAAACGATAAGGTTTTGGAAGAACAAGCTAACGCTCATTATAAGAAGATTAGCCGTTTGCAGAAATTCAACATGCTGGAAAAGGCTAGTGTTATTACAAACAAGAAAATTCTTCTTTCAAGATTATCTGATTACAGAGCCGGATGTGATGAAACGATTAGTCACAAGAAAGCTGTAGAAGAAACCTTGGAGGATTTAAAGAACGGAGAAATAAGAAAAGTTGTATTTACAGGAAATCAAGGGACGGCAAAAAGTTTCCTAGCATACAGCATGCTTCATGAATTAAATCAATATTTTTGGGATGTCAGTCAAAAAGAAGAAAATTATCATCTTATGAAAAGTTGCTTGTACGTTGAATTAGAAGCAATAACAAGAATGATTATGGATTCTTTTGATGATAAGAGCAGTAAACATACACTTCAATATTTCGTTCAATTAATTGGACAAGCTGATTTTGTAGTATTAGATGATCTTGGGGCAGAAAGTGGTTCAACGGATTCAAATAGACAGGCATCTGATTTCATACAACGCCTGTTATATGCGGTATCAAATGCTAGACAGGGAATGAGTACATTTACCACAACAAACTTTACTGGAAAAAAACTTTTTAATAAATACGATGCTAAGACCGTTAGTCGTTTATTAGGTGATTCAAAGGTATTGAAATTTACGACAGCTGATCAAAGGCTTGCAAACTTAGGTTTCTAATAAGGAGGAATAAGCATGTGTGTATTATGTCATGATACAGGAATTATTCGTAAAGAAACTTATCCAGGTGTGATTGAAACGAGCGGTTGTAATTGTGAAGTGGCAATACAGCAGCAAGAAGAAAACGATAAGCGTTGGCAAGCATGGTTAGTGAAATTCGAATCAATGAAACAAGAGCTGCAACGGAATCAACAACAAAAAGTTAGCTAACAAGAAAAAGGGGGATTTCAGTCGTATGAAGCCTACGAAAGTTGAAATCGATGTTACTGATAATAAAATTTATGTGGTCAAAAATGGCGAGGTCACGCCACTGAATCCTCCAGTAACAGGATTCGGGGAACAAGTAATTACTTGGCAAGGTGGAAAAGTTGATCGTGTTTCAACTACGATTACGGAAAAAATTAAATAACTGGGGATGCGATTATGAAGCAATTAACTATTGATGACGTTATAGGGAGTTTCCGTTACAACGCTATAAGCACCAGTGAAAAGTTTTTGAATCCAAGCTTTGAAGTACATTTTTACGATAAAGAGGAACGGCAAAAGATGGATTGCTTTGATGCTAGGAATGAAGCTGAAGCTTGGGATGCAACATTAGAAGAGTATGGGAAAGGTATTCAGAAGATTAGGATAACTTATTCAAATCGTACTAGGGCACAATTTTTGGCACTTGATTAGGAGGGAGAATGATGGCGGCTTTAAATCGTTGGTTAACCGATGAAGAATATGCAAGAGCTTTATCTAATGGAATTAGTAGAAAGACGCTACATTATCGTGTTTATGAAGCGGAATGGGATTTAGAAGAAGCAGTAACAGCACCACCAGGAAGCGTAAGGCATAACAAGTTTGAGGGAGTGCACACGAAATGGCGTAGAATCGCTGAGGCGAATGGTATAAACGCAGCTACATTTTACAGTAGATTAAATAGCGGTTGGGGATATCAAGAGGCCTCTACGAAACCAGCTATAAAAAGAAAAGGTTTGGGAAAAGTGTGGTTAGAACGAGCTAAGCCCAATGGAATTGGCTATAGCACGTTTATGACAAGAGTAATCACTAGAAAGTGGGATATAGAAAAGGCTGTAACAACACCAGTAATTAGGACTGGAAAAAATGCCTCAGTACGATTCGAGAAATCGATTGTGAGAAACTGAAGGAATTAAAAAAAGGGGTTGGAGATAATGAAGGAAGTAATCAAGGAATATATAAATCAATTGCAACAATCAGCGCTAGAAAACAGAAAGGAATCAGATAAAGCGTATGATGCTGGAGATTTAGGTTTATCAGGTTACTATCGTGGTCAATGGATTGCGAATGAGGGAACAGCAATTGCATTAGAGACTATCATGATGCGAAACACATTGATATTCGGTATAGGTGAGGCTCAAGAAAGGGTTGGAAAATTAACTAAAAAACTTGTGGAAGCTAAAGAAGTAGCTAATGAATTAGCTTCCACTAAAGTTTATATTCAAGATACTAGAAAGAAGGAACTTGACCAATATATTGAAGAATTACGGATTGATTTCATAAAAACTTTTCATCACGAGCCCGAAGGATTCTATCTGGTAGCGGAAGGACAGAATGGACGTTGCCAGATATCTTTATCGAGAAGACGAAGTTTTTCCGAGAAGTAATAACTTCTAAAGTGTTATCTCCAACCACTACATCATTTGGATCGTTAAAGTGGAAAAATAAAGTGCCTCTTAAAGATGTATATGGGGGAATATCCAATACAGGTTGTAAACATTTATCGTCTATAAAAAATATCGTTTGGTGTTCAGTTCCGCTTGATAAAACACCATTATGTATCGTGTCTCTGGGTTGTGTTGTAGCGCAATAGCGATCACCAGGTTTGCTATAAGAGTTAAAAGTTCGTTTATTGTTTAAAGTAAACTCTATTATCGAAATAGGTAAGGCGCTTTTGTTAGTAATAATAACATCAATAATTGCTCTAAAATCACTTTGCCAATATACATCAGGCGTGTCTAAATCAATTCTATCAGGTCTCATTATGCTAGCTAAAGAATTATTGCCAATTTGCTGACATGTAATATTTGCTTTATTTCTTTGAAAGTTAGCAAATGTAATGATAAAGGTCACTAAGGAAATCAAAAATGTTGCAATTGGGATTATATTCAGTTTTAGAAATTCTATTAATTGAGTTATATCTCCAGTATTAATGATAATCACCTCCTTTTATAATCATTATACGATATATAAGGACGGGTAACTAACTTATAGATGATTAGATATAAAATTTGAATTTTGTATAAAAATTAAAGAAGCCTATACTTCAATATAGTATAGGCCGAGGGACTAAAATTAATCCGTTATTAATTTCGAATAGATATTTAAATCGATAAGCTTCCCAGCTGAGATTTCGCTTTTTCTTAGAGTCCCTTCAAAAGTGAATTGTAATTTTTGTAATACTTTTATGGAGTTCACATTTTCAGGTTCAACTTTTGCTTCGACACGATTTAGTTTCAAATGTGTAAAAGCATAATCTAATAGAGCAGAAATGGCTTCAGGGGCATATCCCTTGCCCCAAAAGAATTTCGAAATATCATAGCCAATTTCTGTTTTTGAGTTTTCGAAATCCAAGGAATTATAGCCACATGAACCGATAATTTGATTAGAATCTTTTTCAATAATGGTAAAACGGAAAGCTTTGTTATTTTGAGCAAGTTCATTGAGAAAATGAATCATATTTTTCGCTTGATTTTCGTCAGTGAAATTACTTATATTCATGAATTTTGTAACGTCAGGATCAGACCATATTTTAAACATACTTAATGAATCAGATTCCTTCATTTGTCTTAGATGTAATCTTTGTGTCTGTAATTCTGTAATCAATACTTTTACCTCCATTATATTGTTGTGATGGGTAGATTAAAAATATTGATATCTGCGCATAATTCAGTCCCTTCTGGATTAGTTAACTTCCATTATATAAGAAATTACTAAATTGAACAAAAGCGTTATTTTATAGTGATGCAAAAAGAGTACATATCAAATATGTACTCTTGAAAAAAGGAAGTGTATATAAGTGATGAAACACTATACTACAACATATGCTTGTCTCATTTAAAAGTGCAAGGAATATAACAAAATAGTTATTTTAATCAAAAAGAGCACCATTTGCCCTAAGGGTGCTCTTCGACCAAGAATTATATTTTGTATTTTTTATAGTCCGTATAAGTATATGTTATTGCTAATAAATAGTGCGATAAAAGAAACGCATACTGTACAAATTAACTTGTGGGTTAAGGAAAGAAAATCACATACCAAATTGATAATAATGCAATCCATCCAATAGTAAGGGATATGTATTTTAAAATTTTCATAAATGCTCCTTTTAGGTATAGGGTGCACCAAGCTAGAGAATGTTATTAATTTTTAAACAAAATTCTTATTTAACAACAAATAAAAAGAGCGCTAATCAAGAGCGCTCCTTATACCTTGTTATAACGAAAGTGACGAACTCACATTATACAGAAAGGTAGTATTAAAGTATGTAAAAGTATGAAATTGGTGAATGGGTTCAAACCAAATTTTTATTTAGTTAAAAAGAGGTCCTAAGAAACTAGGACCAAAAGCGAAGTATCATCTTTAAAGTGAAAGTAAAAAGATTGATATGTGCTTATTCTATCACAAATCGAAATTTTTAAAAATTAAATGATTAAAAAGTGATTTATAAGGATAAAGTATAGTTGCTTTATAAATGATTACTCTTTAACCTAAGTAATTACCCTACCTGAAAAATACTTATACTTGCAGATACATTTGTTAAAGAGCCGCCATCATTATTAGATAGGGTGATAGTACCTGCTGAAGAAGTATTATTTATTAAAGTTAATGTTGAAGGAACAGTTGTTACTGTGAAAGCAACAGTACCTTGATTTATAGAATGTGGAGACCCAGTTCCATAACGACCGCCAGGAATCGGTGTACCGTTTAGTGCAAAGGAAAATTGGTTTTCACGAGCAGCTTCTAACTGGAATTCTGCTACATATGTTCCTCTGGTGTTAATTGTAATATTTCCAGTGCCCGCTATATGGGTAAAAGCGCTACCTATTATAGGTCCATTGGTATTAAAAGTGACACTGCCACCTACTACAATTGACTGATTGGTAGTATCAAAAATATATAGGTAGTTTGTTAAACCTACACCAGCAGGCCCCGTAACACCAGTCGGTCCAGTTGGATGGTGGGGGATGATAATAGGTTTAATATCTGAAAAAGTAAATGTATTGAATATATCTTTATTTTTATATTCTATCAAAATCACCTCATCTTTGCGTTTAGAAAAATAGTAGCATAATCTTTTTTTATTAATGTTTCATTTATATGTTATTAGTTTAATTAATTTTGGAACCAGCAAATAACTACTTTTGCACTTTAGTTTTAATAACATTGTTATTTCGTATCAATGAAAAGAGCACACAATAAGTATGCTCTTTGAAAAGAAAGATAGATTACCATGAGCAGATGCCTCTATACAATAACATATGCTTGTCCAGTTAAAAGGTGAATAGATAAAAGAACCCGTTTGTTATAAACGGATTCTTCCCACAAGGTTTGCAAGAAATTCAAGGTAACTAGACCGGAGCACTTATTGAATTTCTTGTAATAATACTGTATGCAAAGGAATTAATAATGTTAAAGAAATTTAAACAAAATCCTTACTTAAATTAAGAAGCCCTAGAGTTAGGGCTCTAGAGCTTCTTGTGTTGGTATATCTCACACGATTTTATAAAAAGAATAGAACGTACTGAAGATAACACATGAATGTTTCATAAATGTATCAAAAAAGTGAACAAAATCGTTATTTGGTAGAAATGGAGCGTGGGTAATGTTTATTAAAGAATTTAAAGTTACGGGAAATATGGTCGAAGGACAAATTATTGGGAATTGGACAAATAAAAATCCATATGCTTTTAGATTAGAAAAAGTTTCTGAATCAATCTACGAGGAAGGCGATTTAGATAAATTGATAACTGAGTTGCAAGCTATACAAGCGAAGATTAAAGAAGGAAATAATGAATAGGTAAAAACTAAACCAAAACGCTATTTGGCACAACAAAGCAGCTAGCTAAAGTAGCTAACTGCTTGCTGTAAATACTATTCCACATGGATACGCAAATTGTAACCACAAGTTACATTTATAGTATAAACAGATTTGAAAATGTTATGCAGGAAAGTAAACTAGATAAAAACTTCAGTTTGCACAACAAAGTAGCTAGCTTAATGAGCTAACTACCTGTTGTACAAAAGAAACTAGGCCCTACAAGTAAATGGTATGTAACTTTAAGTTACAGCCAAAGTATAAGCGGAATTAAAAGTATTATGTGGAAATAATAATGATCTTAATAAAAATTTCATTTTGTCATAAATAAAAAGGCAGTTGTTTCCGCAACTACCTTTTTATAAAACAGAGCAACTTTTTCAAAAACAAGATATGAATGATTCCTGGAAAGGTTATAGGATATAAGCCTATTTCTATAACGAAAGCGACGAGATCAAGTTATAAGAAAGGACAGATTATAGTGTACGGGGATTGTTTGAGAAGGTAATAAATAAAAGAGCAGCTAGCAAAAGCTAACTGCAATAAGAACACTACAACCATTAATTTAAGGAGTATAAAATTTCATGGTTGATTTATAGTATGGATAAAAATATCAAGTTAATGTAACAAAAATTAAAATAGAGCAGTTAGTTGTGGTAACTGCTCTATTTAATACAACCTGGGTAAGAAGCAGGTTGTACTGTTTAGTATAGATGAAATATTAGGTTTTATTCAAAAAGTGGACAGTTTTAACTTGTTACTACTTGATCTTGGTCTGCAACATCACTATCAAACGTATTTGTTGCACTTACACCATTAAAGGTATTAACAATAAAACCAACATTGGAGGCACCCGAGCCATTATAACCTTTTGTATTTTCTTTCGGAGAAACATTATAAAAATCACCTAAATTAAAAGCACCATTGCTATTTTGAACAAGAAGGTTAGCTACAACAGACGGCATAATTCTCACCACTCCTTAAGTAATTATTAAAAGTAATATATGGGGAAAGGACATTTAGGTGCATTTTGGGAAGATTACAATAAAAAAAGCAGCTAGCAAAAGCTAACTGCACTTTGAATAAGAAGAACGCAATGGTCATTCGTATTCAACCTTAATCATCATTTTAGCGTAGGATAGAAAATAATAATGCTGTTAAGAAAGGTGTGAAATCAAATAAGATATGTGTAATAGAACTGGCCCATAATGAATTAGCTTTGAAAGCAACCCAGTTGAATGGTAATCTAGCTAAACCGATGATAAAGAAAATCTGAACGAGGTTACCGTTATATGTAGAATAATGTGCCAAGCCAAAAAAGAATGCTCCAACAATTGTAACTATAATCATAGATCGTTTCTCATTTACTCCATGTTTTTTCAAAAAGTAAATTGCTAGTATAGATGGAATTAAAACGAGACATTCCTCACCAATTAAACTAAATATAATATCTAAAGCGTTATAGATGAATTGAGCAGGTGTGTTGTCTACAAAAACATTAGTCGCTCCGTTACTAGCAACCGGAAAGTTAAAACCAAATTTGATTACTGCTGCAACAAGCGAACTTTGTACTGCATACCATATGTAACCAATTAAAATAATTTTAATTACTCCTTTTCGGAGCGGACTAAAGGCTGACTTAAGGCCATAAATACCATAGTTCAAGTATAGAGCTATGACACCAGCTAGAGCTATAAATGTAAAATTGAATGGTAGACTAGTATAAGCCAAACCTACGTAAGCGATAAGAATTAATAAAATACCGATAATTACAGTTAGAGTGCTACTAGGTCTTCTGTCGTAAAGACTATTCATTGTGTTTTCCTCCTGCTCTGTTAATGAAATTTGTTTAATGAAATTCCAAAAATATGAAATTTCACTTTTATTGTATGACGGAGGTAACAAATATAAAAGAAAAATATATATAATTTCATCCATAAATTTTGGAAATGTGTAAATAATGTGAATCAATTCACGTAAATAAAACTGAACAAGATACTCCTTTTGTTTATAGAAAAACATGCTACCACGTTTCGTTGATTGGGAATCTGTTCTAAGGTATGCTTAAGGGGATGGGAATAATAAGAATATTTTCGAGAGGAAAGGAATTAATTTATGTTAGGAAATTGGTTTGATAAATTAAAAGAACCTAAATGTATACATAGATATAAACGTATTAAAAGTCATGACAATGAAGATTTTAAAACTGGTAAGATGGGGATAGTTAGTTATTATAAATGTGAAAAGTGTGGGAAAGAAAAGGAAATCAGCAAATATACTAATGATGTTAATAGTGACTATTTGGATATTTAAAATAACATTCGAATATAGTCCGGCTAGAAAACTAGAGGACACCAATTCATTAAAGCAGCAATTAAAGCTGTTTTAGGAATAGGTGTCCTTTTTATTTTGAAAAGGGAGATGAGGAAATGAAGGGGTTAAAGAATCAACTACGTGAATGGAAAAAGCAATCGAATAAAGCCAAGAAGAAAAACAAGAAAAAACGAAAAGAAAAATTAAGCACTCGTGATATTGAAGATTTAATGGGCATGCATAGACCTTGTTATGAACGAAGACATGGAGTAATAAGACAAAAGTAATTTAAAAATAAAAAGGAGTGGTCTTACATGACTAAACAATTATCTTTCTTACCAAAAATCGATAGAACAGCGACACAAGAGGAATTAGAAGGTGTGTTGGAAAGCGTGCGTATACATAGGCAATTTGGGATGATGCGTAAAGAAATGAAAGTCACTCCTTCTTATGAAATACGTGAGCACGGTCCTACACATACAGTTGGCAAGCCATTAGAAGATGTTGCAATAGCAAATATTCAACAAAGCAAACGAGAAGAGTGGCTTGAAAAAATTTCATTAAGTATTGATCAGTTTCTAAATCGATTAGGAAACGGACGTGCAGGAAGTATTCAAAGAGATATTATTTATAAACGTTATTTAGAAGAAGAGGACGTATGTGATTACATGGTTTATAACGAAATAGGGATGTCAGAGCGTACTTATCGACGTTGGAAGTCTAAAGCGTTTTATAAACTTGCTTTTGCGCTTGGATTAGAAGTTTACGAGACAGAAGAAACGGGAGGGAATGAATAATGAATTTCGTTCAGCCAATACGTGATCCAGAGCAAATTCAGCAGCTAAAAGGTTATTTTAAGGAGAAGAGCTTACGTAATTACATTCTCTTTATTATGGGAATCAATACAGGCCTGAGAATCTCGGACATATTGAAATTGAGGGTAGGAGATGTCAAAGGTAGTCATATATCTATGAGAGAAAAGAAAACTGGGAAACAGAAACGAATACAAATTACTGCAGCACTGAAAAGAGAACTTAAATGGTTTATTGAGGAAAGGGAAGATAATGAGTACTTATTGCAAAGTAGACAAGGTAGGAATCGTCCAATTGGCCGTAGCATGGCATATAAGATATTAAGCGGAGCAGCGGCAGAATTCGGATTAGATGAAATAGGCACACATACCTTGAGGAAGACGTATGGGTATCACATGTACATGCAAACAAAAAATATAGCATTACTTATGGAGATATTCAATCACTCGTCAGAGAAGGTTACGTTACGTTATATAGGTGTTAACCAAGATGCAATGGATAAAGCAATGACTAGGTTTAAAATCTAATCACTGCTTATTTCTTTTTAAATCTAGAGTTATTGCAGCATATATAAAATGCATTGATTCATAGAACTAAAAAAGAAGGTTCCTTGGTGAGCGTACGGTTTTCTCTTTTCAGTGATACCGATAATATTGCGTTATGTTAACTTTCTATGAATATCATATTCAACCAAAGTTCCCCTTATTGATGGTATAATTAAAGTCTTGGAGGGGGATTATGGAATTTATTGTGGATATTGTATTTTATTTTGGGTTTTATTTTGGATCACTGTTTCTTATAATTGGTACCGCATTAGTTTTATTTATTATGGCTGCATTACCAAAAATCTGGAGTAAAAATCTATCATTCGTAATGCTCGGTTTAGGGATAAATATAATTACTATTCCGTTGTCTTTTTTTATAGGTGTGATGGCAACAGATTCTCCTGATAGTACTAGGTTAGATTTTTGGAAAGGATTTTTCTTTATTCAAAAAATACCGCTCTTTTTACTGATTTTTTTATTATTTTTAACTGTGGTGTTGTGGTTTATTCGTAAGAATAAGAAAAAAGTAAACATGTAGAATTTTAAAACGACTTCCAATAACGATAATTATTTAAATAAGCTGTCCAGATGGACAGCTTATTTTATTTTTCAGCATAGCGTAGGTTGTTTTGCAAAATGCTGATGGTATCCCTATACAGTTACTCATAATTTTCGTACTGTGTAACTCAAAAGAGAAAGTGAAACGAAATCAATGATACCAAACGATTCAGAGAAGGGGGCAGTTACACACAATATAAGATATGGGTAAGTCAGTTGAGCAAAATGTATAAGGTTAATTAATAATTGGGACATCGTTATGAGAATTTAGGTTTATCAAGCAAATTATATTCTTATGACGATATCCCAACATTACTTAGAAAAATGATGTGAGAAATTTTAATCGATATGAAATTTAGTAGAGGATTGTACTTGTGTCTTAAATAGTATAACTAATACTCATAGATTAAGTTATTCCTATTTTTAAACTATGAAATCAGCAAAATGGAATACCATAGAGGGATCTGCAACGGAAAGACCAGGATTTGTAGGGTTAGAAAGGCCAGATCCACCAACAACTTCAATTTCAAGTTTTCCACGTAATGGACGTTCTCCTACTAAATAATCTCCTGTGGATTTAACATGAAGAATTCCGTTTACAAAAGAACTAATATCAAACTCTAATCGAGTACAACTCATTGGAGGGATAATTGTTAGGCCAAGCCCTTCCAGAAAAGGTCTTTCATTCTCAGTAATTATAAAGGGAAGTGGTGTACCATCAACCGAGATTTGTACAGGAGGACAATACTCGATTACCACATCAGCTTCTAGCGATTGTCTTGTTGGATTCTTAAGGATAATTACAAGCCTATTATTTGGTTGTCCAACCGCAGCATTTAATGGAACTAGAAAAGGTCCTGTAGTAATCGTATTCTTTCTAACATGACATTTCGATTTATAACTGGACATAAAATCATCTCCTATTAAAAATACTTTCTGTATATCTTATTAACATTAAACGTAAGTTGTACAGGCTGATATAGCATAAGAAGCATTGGATTATAGTAAAGTCCTTCATTATAACTTAACTGTGCAGTATTCATGTGGAATTTAATATTAGTGGCAGAGTCGTGACCGCTTTTTGGCAGAAAATGTGCCGATCGTTTTGGAATCAACGTGATATATTTGTATTGTGGGAAGTGGCGGAAAACACAACTCATTAAGATTCCTTTATAATCTATATGTTGTCTAAACGGTTTCATAATGATAGCACATAAAATCCGAAACCAGCAGATGGTAATGATTGAATGATACTGTCATTAGGGAGAGCTTTTGCTCTTCTTCCAGTTACTTAATATTGTTGATGTGTATCAGTGGTTCATCATTAGGTGATTGGAATAAGATTAAAACTTCACGTACCGGAATTAAAGTACAAATTAATAATCTATAAAAAAAGCACCCGAATGGATGCTTTTTATTTTGGAGGAGGATGAAAAATGAAACTAACTAAACAAGAACAAGCGGTTGCAATTGGTACTTTCATTTCAATGTTAGGACAGGAACTTGTGAATGAACGTATCGATAAACAGAAATTAGAAAGTGTACTTCCTATCTTTAATGATATGCAAGATAATACAACACCAAAGCAAAAGAGAGAAGCGATGATCAGTTTGCTGGGTAAAGCGGTGGATGAATTCTTAGAAAAATAGCCATAAAAAAAGAAAAGCAACTCGCTTTGGGGTGCGAGTCACTTTTCCTGATGGCAATGTTAACTTTATTATAACAACCTGTATTTATTTGGTAAATATATAATCGGAATATTCTTTTGAAAGGAGTGAGATAGATGTGTGAGGTTCGTACTGGGATTAACCATTACCATACTTCTAAATGTTTAGTGTGTGGCCATCAGGATAGAGTTAATTATCTGTCAAAAGAAGAATATCAAGAAGTAACTGTTTGTCCAAAATGTAACGGTGCGTTTGTAGATATGTGGAAGTTAGAGAAGTACAAACAACATATCAATCAACATAAAGAATGTGAACATAGATATCAATTGATGGATAGTAAAACAACACAGATACAAGCTGATAACAGACAAGTATCTATCCATATCTTGGGGAGTTTCTATTGCGAGAAATGTCTTGATATTCAATTCCGTGGAAGGATTGAGGAAGGAGAATGATAGAATGCTATGGTTATTAGCTTATCTTATTGTTGGGCTTCTTTATACAACAATCAGGTTATATCCATTGATATGTGATGTTGCACAAAAGAATATAGATGATGCTGTATGGTTGATAGCAACAATAGTTATATCAATTGCTGTTATCTTCTTTTTAATTCCATTCTGGATTATCCTGTTAGCTCTTGATATAGCTAAGTTGTTTTATAAACAAAGAGGTAAGCTTCATGAATGAATATAAAACCAAACAACAGAAGCGTAAGTTCTATGACAGTGGTGAGTGGAAGAGTATACGTGAACAAGTAAAGAAGAGAGACTCTTATGAGTGCCAGCAATGTAAACGCAATGGTCGAGTACAAACAGATACCAATGAATACAGTGAGAGTGCAAAGCGTAAGAAGATTCAACTCGTTGTCCATCATATAAAAGAACTAGAACATCATCCAGAACTTGCATTAGAAATAGATAACTTAGAAACAGTCTGTGTGGATTGCCATAATAAAGAACACGGTAGAGTGTTTGTTAAAAAGATAAACAAATGGGAAAACGATGAAAAGTGGTAAAAATGGTTCGGTAATAACACCCCCCCTTAAATAATTTCATGAAAAAATGCTCTAAGGGGCACCGGAGGAGGGGGTTAACTGTCAGGTTTTTTTCGATTTTACGCACGTAAGGGGGTGGGTAGATGGCTGTTAGTATTGTGAGGTTAAAAGAACAGCTTATGAATAGTATTGATATTACAGATTTAGTCGAAGTTGAAAAGGTAGAAAGATATATTGATCTTGTAAAAGCATTTAGAAAAATAAATAAAACTATTAATAAAGAAGGCGAGACTGTAACGATAAAAAACGGTTCTCAAGTTTTTGTTAAAGCCCACCCTCTTATAAGTGAGAGGAATAAAATTAACAGTTCATTAATTGCTTTGGGAAGAGATATAAAACTTTCCCCTAAAGTTGGTGCTTCTAATTCGGGTTACAGTCCAAGTGATTTAGTATGATTAGGCAAAAATATGTAGATGAATACATTGAACTTTATAGAAGTGGTAAAGTAAAGTTCAACAATGAAAGAGAACTGTTAATTGAATACCTGGAAAAATACGTTTTAAACAGAGACGACTTGTATTTTGATGATGAAATGATCGAGAAGTGTATCCGCTTTGGTGAAAAGTGGTACTTTCCATTACAATCATTTCAAAAATTCTTAATAGCATTCGTCTTTTTATTTTATAAGAAAAATAGCCGTGTATTTTATCGGAAATTCTTGTGGATGCTTGGCCGTGGCGGCGGTAAAAATGGTTTAATGACAGTTATTCTTCACTTTTTAATAAGCGAATTACATGGAATTCCTGAATATAACATTTCCGTTGTTGCAAACAGTGAAGAGCAAGCAAAAACAAGCCCAGATGAAATTCATAAATGTATTAAAAGAAATGAAGTTTTACAAAGAGCTTTTAAAACAACATTAACACAAACCATTTCGAAATCGACTGGAAGTGTAGTGAAGTTTAGAACATCAAACGGAGACACAAAAGATGGTCTTCGCGATGGCGCTGTAATGTTTGATGAAGTCCATCAATATGAAAGCAATAAAGATGTCCGTGTTCACATCAGTGGTTTGGGAAAAAAGAAAAATCCGCGTGAGTTTTACATTGGTACAGATGGATATGTAAGAGATGGATTCTTAGATAAATTAAAAGAAAAGGCAATGAAAGTTTTAAAGGGTGAAGCCCGTCCGAATGCGCTGTTCCCTTTCATCTGTAAATTAAATGATGAAAAAGAAGTTGATGAAATCGATAATTGGGAAATGGCGAATCCAATGTTATCTCAGCCGTTAAGTGAGTATGCTGAAGGCTTACTTGAAACAATAAAAGAAGAGTATGAGGATTTAGAGGACGATCCAAGTAACCGAGAAGAGTTCATGACAAAGCGAATGAACTTACCTGTTACAAATTTAGAACGGTCCGTTGCAAAATGGTCAGAAATTCTTGCTACAAATCGTCCTTTTCCTGATTTATATGCTCAAGAATGCATAGGGGCGTTAGACTTTGCAAGTATTCGGGACTTTGCAGCATGTGGTCTTTTATTTAGACAAAATGGGGAATACATTTTTAAAACTCATTCCTTCGTACGAAAAGAATTTGTTGATATCTATTACGGATATTCTAAAAAAGCAGGCGAGTTCAAGAAACAAAAATTCGCTCCAATTAAAGAGTGGGAAGAGCAAGGATTACTAACAGTTGTTGATGAACCGACTATTAATCCTCAACACATTGTTGATTGGTTTGTAGAAATGCGAGAACAATATGGGATTAAAAAAATTATAGCGGATAACTTCCGTATGGAAGCAATAAGACCACTATTAGTAGCAGAAGGATTTGAAATAGAAGTTATACGAAACCCAAAAGCAATTCATAGTTTGTTAGCTCCACGTATTGAAATGGCATTTGCGAATAAACAAATTGTTTTTGATGATAATCCGCTGATGCGTTGGTATACACAAAATGTATTGGTTGTTATCAAAGCTGATGGAAATAAAATATACGAAAAGAAAGAGCCTGTTCGTCGAAAAACAGATGGATTTCAGTGTTTTGTTCATGCTCTTTATCGGGCGGATGAGATACAAGAAGCTACTGATTTTGTTATAGGCAATATTAAATTTTAATAAAGGGGGTGATGATAATTGGATGGATCAGTGATGTATTAAACAAAAACAAGGAAATTAAATTTATGTTTGATGTAGATATGTTCATTGATACAGCGAACAGAGTCCACATGAAGCGATTAGCTATTGATACTTGTATATCTTTATTAGGGAGAACAATTACTCAATCAGAATTTAGGGTGAAAAATGGTGAAGAGTTCGAAAAAAACGAACTATATTATCGGTTAAATGTTAGGCCGAATAAAAACATGACAGCAAGTACATTTTGGGAAATATTCATTCGAAAGCTTGTTTATGATAATGAATGTTTAGCTATTCAAGCTGATGATGGCGATTTACTTATTGCTGATGACTTTGAACATAACGAATATGCTGTGTTTGAAGATACCTTTACGAATGTCACAGTAAAAGATTATCAGTTTAAGAGAAGTTTTAAACAAAGTGAAGTTATCCATTTGAAATATCGAAATGATAAGTTATCACCACTTATCGATGGACTATTTGCTGATTATGGCGACTTATTCGGAAGAATTTTAAGTTCTCAGAAACGAAAAAATCAAATTCGTGGCGTAGTTGATATGGATATGATCGGTGCTAAAACACAAGAACAAGTGGATAAATTACAGAAATTCATAGATGACATGTATCAAGCAATTGGTAAGAAAGATATTGCTATTGTTCCGCAGCAAAAAGGAATTGAGTACAAAGAAGTTTATAATGGATCTGCTAATGGCCCTAGTGTGGAAGAAATAAATAAAGTTACAAATGGTTTTTTAAATCAAGTAGCAATGGCAATGGGGATACCTACAGCTTTAATCTATGGTGAAATGGCTGATGTAGAAAAACAAACTAAAAACTACATGCTTTTCACAGTGAAACCTTTGTTGAAAAAGATTTCTGATGAAGCTAACGTTAAATTTTTTGAAAAAGAAGAGTATCTTTTAGGTAAAAAAATTGAAGTTAAAGCTGTATCTTATCAAAGTATATTTGATCTCGCTACAAGTATTGATAAACTCATTTCTTCAAGTGCATTTACAGGAAATGAAATTCGATTAGAAGTAGGATATGAAATTTCAGATGATCCTAATTTAAATACACATCATATTACGAAAAACTATACGAAATTAACTGAATCTGAAGGAGGTGAGAAACAAAATGACGGTGAACATT
This sequence comes from Bacillus sp. BF2-3, assembly GCF_008368795.1. NCBI lineage: Bacteria > Bacillati > Bacillota > Bacilli > Caryophanales > Bacillaceae > Bacillus > Bacillus sp. BF2-3. The sequence goes on along the minus strand of NZ_QOSA01000001.1, from coordinate 346,248 downwards.
GACGTTAAAGGCCCAATCATTTCAAATGATGAAGCGTGGATTTATGATTGGTTTGAAATGGATGCTGCAAGCCCAGGTAAGATTTCTAAAGCGCTTGAAGATGCAAATGGCGATGACTTAGTTGTATCAATTAATAGTCCTGGTGGTTATGTACACGAAGGTTCAGAGATTTACACAGCGTTGAAAAATTATCCCGGTCATGTGGAAGTTCAAATTGTTGGTTTGGCCGCAAGTGCGGCTTCTGTTATTGCAATGGCTGCTGATAAAGTCCGAATTTCTCCAACTGCACAAATCATGATTCATAACGCTTCAATGTGGAATGGTGGAGATCATCGCGATATGTCAAAGGCTGCCGAAATGCTAAAAACAACAGATCGAGCAATTGTAAACGCCTATGTCATTAAAAGCGGTAAATCAGAAAAAGAACTACTTAATATGATGGCTGAAGAAACGTGGATGGGTCCACAACAAGCGTTAGAAAATAATTTTGTGGATGAAATTATGTTTATGGATAATCAGGTAAAAATGATAGCTTCAGCTTCTACTGCTGCCATGCTTCCACAGAAAGTAATCGATGGCTTTAGAAATGGAACCATGAACAAAGGCCAAGGGATTACAAAAGAAGATTTAAATGCAGCATTATCAGTTTTGAAAAATGAAATTCTGAATGATTTACAAACAAATACAAATCCAAAAGAGCCTATTAAAAAACCTGTTCATACAAAACAGAATTTGAGTACGCTCTTTTTAAATTTAGGAGGAAAATAAAATATGGTTATTAAGTTTAATAATTTCGAAGAGAAAAAACTAGCTTTTGCAAAAGCAACACAGGATGGTACCGCAGAAGAACAATCAGTAGCATTAAACTCCATGATTGAAGCACTTGCTACAGATGTACGAGCAGATATTTTAAATCAAGTGAATGAATCAATGGTAGATCGTTCTATTATGCAGTCTCGTGGTGCTAATGTATTAACAAGTGAAGAAATGAAGTTCTTTAATGCAGTAGTTGAAGAAGGTGGATTTAAGTCTACTGAAACTTTACCTAAAACAACTCAAGAACGTATTTTTGATGACTTAGTTGAAGATCATCCTTTCTTACAACATATTGGTTTAGAGAATTTAGGTGCAGTAACAGAATTCGTTTACGGAGATCCAGAAGGTGCAGCGGTATGGGGGCCATTATTTGATGGTATTAAAGGTCAATTAAACGCTACATTCCGTAAAGATAGCATTTCACAACTTAAATTAACGGCGTTTATTCCATTAGCAAATGACATGTTGAAACTTGGACCTGTATGGGTAGAACGTTATGTTCGTACAATGATTACAGAAGCGATGAAAGTAGGCTTAGAACGTGGATTTGTAGCTGGTACAGGTAAGAATGAACCTATTGGGTTATTAAAAGATCCAAGTGGAAGTGTAGTTGGCGGAGTGTATCCAGATAAAAAGCCAGTAGGTACTTTAACATTTGAACCGGGTCGTAAAACAATCAACGAACTAAAAGGCGTTGTTAAATTGTTAGCTAAAAAATTAAATGCTGATGGTTCAGACGCAGATCGACCAAAAAATATTGCTGGTAAAGTAGTTATGGTAACTAATCCGTTTGATACTTTTGATATTCAGGCAAACGCGACAATTCAAAATGCGGCCGGAGTATATGTAACTAGCTTGCCATTTAACCCAATCCTTACAGAATCAGTGTTTGTACCTCAAGGAAAAGTATTATTCTTTGTTAAAGGTCAATATGTTTCAGCAATGGGTGGAACAGAGCCAATCAAGAAGTATGAAGAAACATTAGCTTTAGAAGATGCAACTGTTTATATTGCTAAACAATATGCTACAGGTAAACCAAAGGATAAATACACTTCACAAGTTTATACACTGAAACTTGAAGAAGTAACGCCACCGACACAAGGATGATGTAAATGGAAACAGTAATTTCAGACGAAATAATACAGCAGTTCAAAGATAGGATGCACTTGGGTGATGATGAAGACGATAACCTAAAGCGCATCCTTTTTGCATCGAATGAAGCTTTATTAAAAGTATGTGGATTGTATGACATAAACAAAGATGAGACGTTCAAAGAATTGGTTTTTGAGCGTTCTCGTTATGTTTATAATGATGCACTTGAATATTTTACTAAGAATTTTTTAACGGAAATTAATAGTTTTGGTATTGCAAAAGCATTAGAAGAAATTAAATTGGACGGTGATTAATATGCGTCCTTTTCAGTACAAGAAACCACTGAATACAGGTGATTGTAGAAATCGAATTATCATTGAACAACCTGAGGTAATAAAAGATGAACTGAATCAAGAAATTGAAACAGGGAATTGGCAAGAAGTTAAAAAAGCATGGGCAATGATAAAAACGGTAAAAGGTTCGGAGTACATTGAAGCTTCGGCTTCACAGTCTACACGAATTTATCGGTTTGTAATTCCTTATACAACAGGTATTACAGAATTAATGCGAATTAATATGAAGAATCGTATCTTTGATATTATCGAACCGCCAATGAATGATGATGAAATGTATCAAACATTGACTATTATCGCAAAGGAGCATACTTAATATGAATGATTTTGCGAGTGAGATTGCTAGAGAATTACAAAGATATGCAAATGTTGTGGAAGAAGAGTTAATGATAGCAGAAGAAGAAGTAGCTGATGTCGCTGTAGAAAAATTAAGGCAAGGTAGCCCTAAAAAAACAGGTGCTTATCGTAAAGGATGGCGTAAGAAAAAAGAAGGTAATGGTTTTGTCGTTCACAATACAAAAGGACAATTAACACATCTTTTAGAAAAGGGACATGCGAAAGTGGGTGGGGGCCGTGTACCAGCACAAGTTCATATCCTTCCAGTTGAACAGTATGTAATTGATGAGTTGCCAAGACGTATTGAAAGGGCGATTCAACAATGACGTTAGGTGAATTAACAAAAATCCTTGAGGCTACAGGTTATCCTGTGGCTTATTCGCATTTCACAGCAACGCCGACCAAGCCAGTTCCAGCGCCACCTTATATATGTTTCCTTGTGGATGGATCAGCAAATTTAATGGCTGATAACAAGGTGTATTACAAGATAGACGATGCAAATATTGAGCTTTATACAACTAAAAAAGATTTAGTTGCAGAAGCCAAACTTGAAAAAGTCCTAGACGATTATGAGATTCCTTATGACTCGTATGAGACTTTTATTGAATCTGAAAAAATGTATCAAAAAAATTATGAAACGAGGTTGATATAAATGAATGAAAACAAAGTAGCTTTTGGTCTGAAAAATGTCCACTATGCACTCTATGACATTAAAGATGGTGTAGTTACATTTAGTACACCGATACGATTACCAGGGGCGGTTGAATTAACATTTGATCCACGAGGGGATTTAATTGAGTTCTATGCAGATGACATGCTTTACTACGCAGCAAGTAATAACCAAGGGTATGATGGCACTCTATCAATCGCTCATATTCCAGAGCAATTTGCAATTGATGCATTAGGTGAGGAATTAGACGAAGAAGATGGTGTGTTAAATGAATTAGCCGATGCAAAAGGAAAATCATTTGCGTTATTATTTGAATTCGATGGCGATGTAAGAGCGACTCGACACGTTATGTTTAACTGTTCAGCAAGTCGTCCAACACTTGCATCTAAAACGAAAACAAATTCAGCAGAGCCTAACACAAATGAACTTAAATTTGTATCAAGCCCTATTGATATTAATGGAAAACGTATGGTTAAAACGAAAACTACTACTAAATCAAAACAAGAAATCTATGATAATTGGTACAAAAAAGTTTATACAAAAGTACCTGCATTACCAAAAGGGGCGTAAGTGAATGGAAAAGACAATTACAATAGATGGAAAACAAGTCAGATTAAAAGCTACAGCAGCAACAGTTAAACGATATAAAGCACAATTCAGACGTAATTTATTTGCAGATTTGATGGGGTTAGGGGCAATTAATGCTTTAGCTTCATCAGATGGGTCAGAACAACCCATTGATATGTCTAATGTCGATATGAGTAAAGTAGATTTTGAACTTATTTATGACTTAACGTGGTTATACGCTAAAACGGCTGATCCTAATATTCCTGATCCTATGACGTGGCTAGATAAATTTGAGGAATTCCCAATTGAAGAAATTATGCCAGAAGTCATGGAATTGGTTCAGGTCACTATGGGAGCAAAAAAAAAATAAAGAAAAATAATGGAGAGCAAGGAACATTCAGTGATGAAGAATTTACTACTGAATTGTTTCTTGCTCTTTGTTATAAAGCAAATTTAACACAAGGTGATTTAGAAGAAATGACCGTTGGTGATTGCTTTGATTACATTGCTGAATTCGCTGAGCTGGAGAATCCAGATAAAGAAAAAGTTAGAAAAGCAAATCAAAAAGACTTCGATTCATTCTAAGAAAGGGGTGAGAAAATGGCAGGAAGAATTAAAGGGATTACGATTGAAATTGGTGGTAATACTCAGCCGCTACAAAATGCTTTAAAAGATGTAAATAAACAAAGTGATGCTTTGGCTAAAGAATTAAAAGATGTCGAGCGTTTGCTAAAATTTGATCCAGGTAATATTGAGGCACTTTCTCAAAAACAACAGTTACTTACGCAACAGATTGAAAACACAACGCAAAAATTAGATAAGTTAAAAGCAGCGGAACAACAAGTTCAAGCGCAATTTCAAAACGGTAAAATTTCTGAAGAACAGTATCGTGCATTCAGGCGTGAGATTGAATTTACAGAAGGGTCACTTAATGGTCTTAAAAATAAACTAGGAAACATGAAAGCTGAGCAAGAGAATGTAGCGAGTTCCACAAGGCAATTAGAAACATTGTTTAGAGCTACAGGAAAAAGCGTTGATGATTTTGCAGGAGCATTAGGAAATCGTCTTGTGAATGCAATTCGGAATGGAACAGCTACAAGTCGTCAGTTAGAACAAGCGATTGGGATTATTGGGCGCGAAGCATTAGGTACAGAAGCTGATATTGAAAAATTACAAAGAGCCCTTCAATCTGTGGATGCTGGAAACTCCATACGGCAAGTACAAAATGAGTTAAGAGAATTACAACAAGAAGCCGGAAGAACTGAGAAGAAGTTTGAAGGTCTAAAAGTTGGATTAGAAAATGTTATCGGTGGAATGGCAGCTGGTGGCGGAATGGCAGCAGCTGTTGAAAAAGCGCTTGATATGTCAAAGTTAAAAACAAAAATTGAAATAGGATTTGATGTTCCTGAGTCCTCAAAAAAATCAGTAGAGGATGCTGTGAGAGGAATTTCAGCCTATGGATTAGATGCAGAAGAAGCACTTGAGGGTGTAAGAAGACAATGGGCTTTGAATAAAAATGTTAGTGATGAAGCAAATGCTTCTTTCGTACAGAGTGCAGCTGTTATTTCTAATGCTTATGCTGGCATTGATTTTACTGAATTAATTCAAGAAACGAATGAAATCGGTAATGAATTAGGCATTTCACAAGAAGGCGCTCTTGGTATGGCTGATGCCTTATTAAAAATGGGTTTTCCACCGGAACAATTAGATATTATCGCTGAATATGGTGGTCAGTTAACGCGAGCAGGATACAACGCTGAAGAAGTACAAGCTATTATGGCAGCTGGGGTTGAAACAGGAACCTGGAATATCGATAATTTGCTAGATGGACTGAAAGAAGGTCGTGTAAAAGCTGCTGAATTCGGTCAAGGTGTCGATAAAGCAATGACAGAAGCCCTTGAAGGTACACAAATTTCAGCAGAACAAGTTCAAAAATGGGGTCAAGCTGTAGCAAATGGTGGTAAAGAAGGTTCAGCAGCAATGACCGAGATTGCACAAGCTCTATCGCAAGTTGATGATGAAACAAAGCGTAATGAATTAGGCGTTAAATTTTTCGGTAGATGATGAATTGTGCCGAAGTAAAATCGCGGTATAAAGCAAAGAGGGTGCGAATCCTAATTTGAACCGAAGGCTATACAAAGTATAGTCAGGGGCAGAGCATAGAGGGTGAAAAGATATAATCCCTCCACGAGACCGCGACACTTTCTTTATAAGTGAAAACGTATGCCGAGCTTGCATTAATATGAAGTGCAAGAAGTAGAGGATAAAAAGCCTTTACGATAACAAAATGACAATGTACGAAGATCAAGGGCAAAACATTATTAATACTTTGCTAGGCGCGAAAGATAAAACAGTCGATTTTGGAAAGCAACAGGACAAATTGAATGACTCTATTAAAAAAATGGATTCAAACCCAGCAGTTAAATTTCAAAAGGCGATGCAAGATTTACAAGTTGCACTTCAGCCGGTTCTTAGTGTTATAGCAGATGTTATTTCAAAAGTGGCTGAATGGATTTCTAATAACCCAGAATTAGCAGCCACATTAACAGCTGTTGCAATAGCTATTGGCGTAATTTCAGGTGCAGTTATGGCGCTTGCTCCTATAGTTATGGCGGTCATGAGTGTATTTGAAATCGGAGCCGCCGCCGCACTAGGCATAGTTGCCATAGTTCCTATTATCATAGCAGCTATAGTTGCTCTAGGAATTGCCATTTATCAAAATTGGGATTCTATAAAACAATGGACAATAGATACATGGAATTCTATTAAGGAATATTTAATAGAGCTTTGGGATGGGATAGTTCAATCCTCTAGTGAAGCATGGAATTCATTTTTAGAAGCAATGCATTCATTCTTTGATCCAATTGGGCAATTTTTTAGCGATTTATGGATAGGGATAGGTGAAATATGTAGTAGTACATGGAATTCTATTGTTGAATTCTTTTCAGGAGCTTGGTCCTCATTCACTGAAATGATGCATAGCTTCTTTGATCCGATAGGTGAATTCTTTAGTAGTCTATGGTCCGGAATTGTGGAAACAGCTTCCTCTTGGTGGACTTCTTTAACTGAAACAGCGTCTGAATTGTGGGGATTATTAACGCAAGCATGGCAAGAAACCTGGGATACGATTCTTACTGTGTTAGATCCAATTATTTCGGCAGTTTCTACCGTTTTAGAAGCTGGTTGGTTGTTAATACAGGCAGGTGCACAAATTGCATGGGCAGCAATCTGTCAATACATTATTCAACCAATCCAAGAAGCTTATGATTGGGTAAGTACACAAATCGGTGAAATGGTCACTTGGCTTGGTACACAATGGGAAATTGCAAAAGCTATGGCGCAAATCGCTTGGGGACTATTTAAGCAATATATTATTCAACCTGTCATAGATACTTGGAACTTAGTAAAAGAAAAGTTTGGTGATTTAATTTCTTGGTTAAGTTCGAAATGGGAACTTGCTAAATCATATACTCTTGCAGCTTGGAATTTGGTAAAAGAATATGTTATTCAACCTGTTCAAGACTTGTGGAATACAACCAAGCAAAAACTTTCAGATTTGGCTAATTGGATATTATCAAACTGGGAAACTATAAAATCTTATACGCTAACAGCTTGGAATTTGACAAAGAAATACGTGATTGATCCAGTAACTGAAGCTTACAATTCAGCCAAACAAAAATTTACTGATTTATATAATTCAGCGAAGGAAAAATTTGATTCCGTAAAGAATGCTGCACAAGAAAAATTCGAAGCAGCTAAACGCTTTATAATTGATCCAATTAAAGATGCAGTTGACAGTGTAGAAAAATTTATTGGGAAGATTAAGAGCTTCTTTAGTGATTTGAAGCTAAAGATTCCTAAACCTGAAATGCCACCACTTCCACACTTTAGCTTGCAAACTAGTACGAAAAATATTTTAGGGAAGGATGTTACGTTCCCTTCTGGACTTAATATAGATTGGCGTGCAAAAGGTGGTATCTTCACTAAACCGACTATATTTGGAATGAATGGTGGGAACTTGCAAGGTGCAGGTGAAGCTGGAAAAGAAGCGGTTTTACCTTTAAATAAAAAGACACTTGGAGATATTGGCGCAGGAATCGTAGCAGCCATGCCACGACAACAATTTGCTATACCAGGGGAAATAAATCAACTAATGAGCGATATGAGCCGTATGATGACTAATTCTGCAAACCAATTAGCGGGATTAAAAACCGTTATGAGTGGTGTGTATGGGAATATGTCAAACAGCAGACAAGCCATGACAAACAGTGTATCAAATCAAGTCATTAATAACTCTTTTGGTTCATCAGGTGGTGGAGTTATTCCAATGCTTGGTGGAGATTTAGTTATTGAAGTGCCTGTTAATTTAGAAGGAAGAGACGTGGCACGCGGTACTTATCGCTATACAACCGAGTATCAAGAAAGAGAAGCAAAAAGAAACTCAGACTTTTAGGTTTGGGTTTCTTTTATTTTATAAAGAAATAGGGTGACAGTATGAGTTCTTTTTCATTTAACAACATACGCAAAGATTTTGTTCAAATAGAAAAGGGATGGAAAAGACCAGCGTGGGCACCGGTGAAAAGGAATTTTCTAAGTGTCCCAGGATATACAGGAGCAAGACTATTAAACACCCAAACGGAAATGCGTGTTTTATCTATTCCTGTAGGAATTATAGTTCCTGAGTGTTCAGATTTGGAAACTATGAAAGAAGAAATTGCAGAATGGTTAATCACAGGCCAACCAGCAGAACTTATTTTTGATGTAGAACCAAATAGAACATATTTAGCAGTTGTGGAAGATAGCTTTGATCCAGATGAATTTGTAACACTTGGAATAGGAACAATTAAGTTCATTTGTCCAATGCCATATAAATTAGGACCTACTCGAACAGTAGATTTTCAAACAGGTGCAAGCGGGTTAATAGCAAATGTTCAAAACAAAGGAAGTGTAGAGTCCAATCCAATTATAGAGGTTGAAGTGAAGAACCCTTCCACATTTCTTGATGTATGGAATGGAAACAATTATTTTCGTATCGGATGGCCGCTTAGTGTAAATCAGATACCTGTTGAAAGAAATCAGCGGGTAATGTGGGATGAAATGTCTACAACTGTAGGTTGGACGGATGTTCCGAGTGCGGAAGATATGGTTGGGGGCGGGGCTTTTAAAGTAGATGCAGGCTCACGCCTAGTTCCGGTTTATTTAGGTGAAACAAATATAAAAGGTTGGCATGGTTGCATAGCTAAAAAGAACATCCCAAAAGGCCCACTACAAGATTTTATTATGCAGGCGTATGTTGGGGTAAGAAGCTCTCACCCCGATCAAATGGGGCGTGTTGAAATAGGTTTATTAGATGAAAATAGCGACTATGTGGCTCGTATTTCTATGAATGATGTTCATTGGCAAGCAGAACAGAATACAGGGTTCGCTAAGCTTGGTAACAAAAAGAAACCAAACAGCGAGCGAGTGCTTATAAATGAACCTGGAGATCATCCTACTACATGGAATCAATATCGTGGTCGATTATGGTTAGCACGTACCGGCAATAGGTGGGAAGCTTATATTTCAAAGTTTTTATGGAATACCGAAAAGGATGATTCAGAGCGCTTTGTCGTGTGGGAAGATGAAAACAATATGAATATGGATAAAGTGGCACAAGTTCAAATAAGCATCAGTCAATTTTCGGATAACATGTTTTGTACAGACATGAGCATCGATGATTTAAAAATTTGGAAAGTCAATATGAATACCCAAGATAATCCGCCTTATATTTTTGATGTTGGAGATAAAGTAGTTATTGATACCGAGCGAAGCCTTGTATCAATCAATGGTAAAAAGGCGATTAATCTAAAAGATATATTCAGTGATTATCCAGTTGTTAACAAAGGATTAAACAAGCTTGAAATTATGCCTTCCGATGTGGGAATAGCCAAAATAACGTATAGGGAGCGATTTAGATGAGAACACCAAGCGGAACATTACATGTTGTTGATTTTAAAACGAGTCAAATCGTTTCTAATATACAAACAAAAGATTATTGGGATGATAAACGACATTGGGAAATTAAGAACAATATAGATACATTAGAATTTAAAGTGTTTGATAATACGGAACATGCAGCTACACTCATGCAGCAAAATTTAGTATTAAAAGAAGTGCGTGACGGGCGTATCGTTCCGTATGTTATTACTGAAACCGAAAAGGATTCTAATGATAGATCAGTCATTGCTTATGCATCTGGTGAATGGATTCAACTTGCGAAAGCTGGCATTATTACTCCACAGAAGGTGGAAGGTAAAACAGTAAATGAGTTTATTGATATGGCTCTTGTAGGTACGAAGTGGAAAAGAGGAAGAACAGAATATGCTGGTTTCCACACAATGACAATTGATGAATTCATAGATCCACTGAAATTTTTAAAAGATATCGCTTCTTTGTTCGAGTTAGAAATCCAATACCGTGCTGAAGTAGTTGGTTCTCAAATTGTCAGTCGCTATGTGGACATGGTAAAGAAACGCGGTCAAGAAACAGGGAAAGAAGTAACACTTGGCAAAGATTTAGTGGGAATTAAACGTGTTGAGAACTCACAAAACATTTGTACAGCATTACTTGGTTTCTCCAAAAAAGAAAGGGACGGATTTATTACAATTACTGACATAAATGACGGTATTCCTTATCTTGTGGACAGTGATGCTTTCCAACGATGGAACGAACGTGGGCAACATAAATTTGGCTTTTACACACCAGAAACAGAAGGCGATATAACACCGAAACGTTTAATGACTCTTATGAAAACAGAATTAGCCAAACGGATAAATTCCTCTATTTCTTACGATGTTCAAGCACAAAGCATTGGACGTGTATTTGGCCTAGCTCACGAGCTGATTAATGAAGGTGACACAATCCGAATTAAAGATACAGGTTTTACTCCTGAACTGTATCTAGAAGCACGGGCAATCGCTGGTGATGAATCATTTACTGATCCTTCACAAGATAAATATATATTTGGTGACTACCGTGAAATTACCGATCCGAATGAAGAAATGCGAAAATTATACAATAGAGTGCTTGCTTCTTTAGGTAATAAAGCCAATAAAGAACTATTAGAACAACTAGAAAAGTTAGCAGAAGAAGCGAAGGGTACAGCCGAACAAGCTCAAAAAGAAAGTAAAGCGGCAAAGGATATAGCAGAAAAGACTAAAGATTATATGGATCAAAACCTTGTAGATATTATAGAAGGAGCTAATCCACCTACTACTAATCTTAAATCAAATAAAACACTATGGCGTGATATTAGTAATGGTAAGCCTGGTATTTTAAAAATATGGACAGGCAAAACATGGGAACCTGTCGTCCCTGATACAGCTCCGTTACAGCAAAGTATTAAAGATGTTAAGAAAGATATTGAAACAGCTAAAACGGAGTTAAATCAAAAGGTTCAAGAAGCACAAAATCAAGCGACAGGACAATTTAACGAAGTAAAGGAAAGCTTACAAGGTGTGAGCCGTACGATTTCCAGTATTGAGAACAAACAAGGTGAAATTGATAAAAAAGTAACCCAGGTTGAACAGGATTCTAATGGATTTAAAACTTCTATTGAATCGTTAACAAAAAAAGATACTGAAATCAGTAATAAATTAAATACAGTCGAACAAACTGTAGAAGGCACAAAGAAGATTATTTCTGATGTGCAGCAAACAACAAACGACTTGAAGAAAACAACAACTGAAATTAAAGAACAAGCAGGAAAGATTAGTGAGAAGTTAACAAGTGTAGAAAAGAACTTCAATGAACAAGAAATTGGAGTACGTAATTTAATATCAGATACGAAATATTGGGAAACGACGCAATTATCTTCAAATTCAGCTTATGGAGTATTTAAGAATAACTTAAATCAAATCTTTAGTGAATTAGTAGACAAAACCGTAACTTTTAGCTTCGATGTAAAAATTATAACAACGGATAAAACGGCAGGTCGCGTTCAGTTTTATGGCGAAAACGGTTCGCCTAAATATACATTCGTTAGACAAATATTCACAGGAATTACGGACCAATTCCAACGAGTTACGTACACTACAAAAATTACAGAACAGCTTAATAACACAGGACAAGCGAGACTGGAATTTTGGGGAATAGATGCTAAAACAACAAAAATCATTATTCAAAATTTTAAACTTGAAAAAGGAAATAAAGCTACTGGATGGACACCAGCGCCTGAAGATCAAGTAACAACCGATAAATTCACCAAGAGAACAACCGAAATTGAAAAAAGTGTGGATGGTATAAAAGAAAATATAACTAAGGTTGAACAAAATCAAACGGGATTTGATAAACGAGTAACAACAGTAGAGAAAAACGCAGATAGTATTTCACAAAGCGTCGGTAAAGTACAAGAAATACAAACTCAGCAAGGGAAGACGCTTAGTGAGGCTACTTCAAAGATAGAACAACATAGTAAAGCATTGGAATTGCAATTAAAAATGAAAGATGTTGAAGATTACGTTGGTGGAATTGGTAACCAAACGGTTTTACGCAATGTCTTGTGGAAGAACGACACGAAATATTGGCAATTAACTTCAAACGCAGCAAGAGATACACAAGTCACTTATAAGGGATGTAATTCACTTAGTGTTATTACTGCAGGTAATGCGAGCAATTTGTATAAAGGAGCATCGCACGATTATATAAATGCTGGTCCTGGATGGAATTATGTTTTCTCTGCTTACTTTTATACAGATAACAAAGCTAGTATAGATGCTGGAGCTGCTATCGAGCTCCAATGTTACGATGTAAACAATAAAATGATTAAAAGTTACTTGCAAGAAATAACTATTTTACAAGGAACATGGATTCGTACACATGTGGCAGGGCTATTAATCGAAGGCACAAAAAAAGTTAAAGTGCTGTTTTGGGTTCGTAAAAATGGGCGTCTATGGATGGCACAGCCCATGCTACAAATTGGTGATAAACCTTCTTCGTTTATGGAGAACCCTGTTGATATTGTAGATAAAGATAAAATCATGGAAGAATTGGCCGATAAGATAGCAACTGAACCTTACAATAAAAAAGTTACAGAATTAGAAAGAAGTATTAGTGCTACTGAAAAAGGCGTTTCAATTATCTCTGGAAAACAAGAAACGTTTATAAATGAGACTTATAATGCCTATGTAAAGAAAACAGAATCTAAGTTAGAAGTGTTAGATGAAGGGATTTTAGCGCAGATTTTAAAGGACGGCATTGTCACTGCCATCAATATGTCCCCTGGGAAAATTACAATCAATGCTGCAAAACTAGATATTAACGCAGACACAATGGTGAAATGGTTAACTGCAAAGGGTATTGATACGAATGTTATAAACGTTAATGGTGATAAAATTACCATCGATAAAAACGGTGTTACTGTTAAAATGTTAGACTTCCTTTTTGAAGATGAATGGGGAACAAAAACAACCGTTATGCCAAAACGAAATTTAATAGCCGATCATGATTTTTCTAGTGTTCCAAAATTGAACATAGGCAACCCGAATTATCAGGGGTTTGGTGCTGGATATGGTCTACCTTGGAAAGTACAAGGAAACGGTGTAGTGATAGAAAATAACACTTTTATATTTAACTATGAACAAATGGTAAATGCAGTCCGTGTCGACACGTATAATTATCCAGAAACAAAAGTTCAAAACGGGATTCATCCAGGAAACTCTTATACATTGTCAGCACATTATAGAACCGCACAGATTAATGGTGTACGTGTAACGGCAAAACCACGATTGCAGGTATGCTTTGTTACGCCATTAGATGAAGTGAGTTATAAAATTTGGCATGAAATATATAAAGATTTTCCAGAGCCATCTACATTTTATGGTGAAATTAGAAGGTATAATTTCACATTTACCGTTCCTAACAATTACAATCCACAAGAACATATGATTGTAGTTAAAGTTACAGCTGCAAATGCGCAAGTTTCTGCGGGTAGAGCTGTTTGTGTTTCAGGGATAACATTGGTTAGTGGTAACTATGCTTGCATGTATAACTGGGATCGTGCGGCAGCAGAAAGGGCCGATGGTCTTCAACCGTTTAATAGAATTGCTATAGGCAGCGTAAATAACAACATAGGTCCAGCTGCTCATGGGCAGACCTTTGATATAAGTACAGAAAAGGATGTATTCATACATCAACCTATTCTAACGCAGGGAATAAATTTAGGGCGTAATAAAATGGGCCAAGCTGGGTCCATTCGTTTCTTTGATGGTGGTCAAGGCTATGGGTTTTATTTTATGGGAATGGGAGGACAATGGTACAAGCTACCTAACGTTTAGGAGGAAAATATATGGATGATTACAAGGATTTACAAGGTTATCCCTTACAAGCGGGGCAAGGTGCTCCGTTTGCTGGTAGGTTAGTAGATTCAGAAAGAAACGAAAACGGAGTATTTGTGCGAATTCCTTTTGATATGCTAAACAATGCCGGTTTATATGGTGCTAATAAAGTAGAGGTGTGGGGGGAAACGGATGGAACGATATATTTCCGTATTGCAACAAGATGCGAAATATGTAAACGTGGAGCTCGTCTGTACGCACTGGATATGGGGTTTGCGAAAAAGAATATTTGTTTAGAGTGTTATACATCACTTACAGGGAATTATCCATCTCAAGAACCGCCAACACCAACTAATGAAAATAACACACAAACAGAGCAGGAGCAGGAATAGCTGGTCTGTTTTTATTTTGTATAAAATACGGCTTTTGTTTTGAAATTTCTGCGATGCATTCACCATAAATAAGGTTGTCTCATATCATGTAGAGATTGCTTTATTAAGATTTTAAAAGGATGTGAATACAGTGGAAGATGTATATGTAAAAATCGACAGTTTAAAAGCAGAACAAAAAGAAATTATGCGAGATATTCGTAATTAAGAAACTCGCACAACAATTAATGAGAAAGACATTGCTACAATTAATAAGCAATTAGAAAAGATTAGCATGAATACAACTTGGATTTTACGAATTATTATTAGTGCAATTACTATGTCAGTCTTGGGTTTAATATTAAAAGGGATGATTTAATATCTTAAAATAAAAGTACTTACTGAGAGAGGGACAAGCGTCTCTCTTTTTTATTATAAATAAGGAGATGTAAAGATGGATCGTATTGATATATTAATGAAAGCATTTATAGCTACATTCGGTGGCTTCTGTGGGTATTTCTTGGGAGGATGGGATGCAACATTGAAAATCTTAGTGACGATGGCAGTTATTGATTATTTAACTGGCATGATTGCAGCAGGATATAATGGAGAGTTAAAAAGTAAAGTTGGTTTCAAAGGCATCGCCAAAAAGGTGGTGCTTTTTCTTTTAGTCGGAGCGGCTGCTCAATTAGATACAGCACTTGGAAGCAATAGTGCTATTCGTGAAGCGACAATCTTTTTCTTTATTGGGAATGAGTTGCTTTCACTTTTAGAAAATGCAGGGCGTATGGGAATACCTTTGCCTTCAGCACTAACGAATGCAGTTGAAATTTTAGGTGGTAAACAAAAACAAGAAAATAGAAAAGGGGATGTTAAGTAATGGGAAATATTATTGATATTTCAAAATGGAATGGTAATATTAATTGGCCTGTAGCAAAGCAATACATTGATTTCATCATCGCTCGTGTACAAGATGGTTCAAATTATTTAGATCCATTGTATAAAGGGTATGTACAAGCCATGAAGCAACACGGTATTCCTTTTGGTAACTATGCATTTTGTCGATTTGTTTCTGAAAATGATGCACGAATAGAAGCTCGTGACTTCTGGAACCGTGGAGATAAGAGCGCGACAGTCTGGGTTGCAGATGTTGAAGTAAAAACAATGAATGATATGAGAGCGGGCACACAAGCATTTATTGATGAACTACGCCGATTAGGTGCTCAGAAAGTTGGTTTATACGTTGGTCATCATATGTATGCTCCGTTTGGTATGGCAAATGTAAAATCTGACTTTGTTTGGATCCCTCGTTATGGCGGTAATAAGCCAGCTTATCCATGCGATATTTGGCAATACACAGAGACAGGTAATGTACCAGGTATCGGTAAGTGTGATTTGAACCAATTGATTGGAAGTAAACCTTTATCTTGGTTTACAGTAGAGGAACAAACAGAACAATCTGTTGCTAATGGTGGCTATCAATACGTTAAATCTGGTGGGTTTGGCATTTCATTGGTTCAGGAAGTTGTAAATGCTATGAATGAGCGTGGAACAAAAGGGAAAGTTGTCTCTGATCCATTAACTGGTTTAGCGTACTTACAAACTGAAGTACTACCTAATGGCGAGCTTGATAAGATTACAGCTTGGATGGATGAAAGAGACTGGTGGTACGAGTACATTAAAAAATAAAACAAAAGAATAGTTTGATTAACAAAAATAAGAGCCGTTCTGTTGGACGGCTTTTTTAATTTATATTAACTAATTCATCGAATTTAAATTCCGTATCTAATCCAAATTCTTCTGTGCAGTAAGCAGTTTTGAGCAATTGAAAATAACCTGTAAATCATTTATTAATAAAGTTGTTCTTTGGAAGGTTTATCCAAATATATATAGAGAAAGTATGAAAAAGTAAATTTTAATTTGACCAAAGGAGATGAAGAAATTGTTTAAAAAAGTCGGTATAGGAGTATTTTCTACAGCAATTGTATTAAGTGCCAGTATAGGTTTTTCAGGTATTGTATCAGCAGATAGTCCATCTACAAATGAACAAGTTAGGAATGGAGATTTTGAGGATGGGCTGAATAACTGGATTTTATCTAATCCTAATTCTTCTGCCGAGAATATCGGCACTGCTGAAACAGGCAATCATTATCTGAAATTAATACATGCAGACACAGCCTATCAGCTAGTTACTGTAAAGCCGAATACAGAATATACATTAACATTTGATATAGCGGGAAGTATAGATTCTCCATCAGAAGTAACAGTAGGTAATCTGAATGCCACTCAAGAAATAGTTCCATTAACAAAGAAGCAGTATACAGGATTTAAGCCAGAACATCATGAGATGAAGTTTAAAACAGGGGAAGATGTGTCAAACTTTGCTGTCAAACTTGCTTCTACAGCAAATGGGAGGGCTAAGTTTGATAATGTACAATTAAAAGAAAAGGAGAAATCCTATATTTTTAATATTGATTTTGATCACAATTCAAGTTTAGAACCTCTTAAACCATATGGCGATATAAATTCCAATATTGAAGATCATGCAGGAGTAAATAATTCTAAAGGACTTCATATAAGTGGAGGATACGGTTTTTTTATGGGGGACGTAACTTTGAAGCCTAATACTACATACATACTGTCCGCATCTGGAAAAATAACGCATCCTTTTAAAAGATTACTGGTAGGAGCACAGTCTCCTGGGGGAAAAGATACACCTTATTTGGAGTTTGATTCCTCACAGTATGAACAAAAATCAATTGAATTTACTACTCTAAATACTAATAATCCATATACATTCTTCTTACAAATTACTGGAAGTGAAATCGGTGATGCCTATCTTGATGATATCGTACTAGTTGAAAAGTAACCATAATAAAAAATGTATTTCTATTATTGACATATGAAAACAGTTCTAGAAATGAGCCACCATATCTATAAAAAATAAAATTTCTCTATCTTTTTTACCTTTATGAATTCGAAATAATATATTTAAAATGTTTCTTAACAATATATAATAAATTTATTCCAATAGAATCTATTGTGTTTACATAACCGTTAAAATTTATGTTTATTTTAAATAAATGTAAATTTTTAACGGTTTATTTTTTTCTCAATTGTGGAATTTTTATCCTTAATTATACTTAATATGTAAGTTCGATTTTATTTTTAGGATTTTGAGATAAGGCATTTATCTTAAATTCTTACTTAGAGGGGTGATTTATGTATGACTTAAGAATTAAATGTAGGTAATATGCATCTAGAAAAATTAAGAAAAGACTTGGAAGCTTTAGACACACATGATTTTTTATTGTATTCATCGAAAATATAAACGATATTTTATGAAAATAAGTATTTATTTACTAAATCCATTTGTGGAATTAATGAGAAAATTGGTATTTCGTATGGACGTTAAAACAAAACTGAGTGAAAGGACTGATTTATATGAACAGAAGAAAGAATGGTAAATTACAAAAACCAATAAAGGTGCTAGCGACATCCGCTATTTTAGCAACCACGTTATTTACACCTATTATGTCAAACAATTTAGATGTACATGCTGAAACTGCACAAACTGTAACTCAATTTGAACAAAGAGAGTTTGACCTGCCAGGTACAGGAAGTTTTTGGGATGAAGCAAAAAGAGAAAAAAGAGGTGAGCAAAAAAATTATATGCCAACAGGCATATATGTGAAACCTAATGAACAGGTTACAATTACAGTATCAGGAACGCAAAAGATTAGAGCCATTATTGGGACACATCAATATGATAAAGAATGGGGAAAAGAAATTGATCTTTCTCCGGGCTCTAATACTATCTCTTCACCAAACGGCGGCGTATTAGGGTTAGATAATTTTCAAAGCACAGGAACAGTTAAGGTGCAGGTAACACAAGGTGGTAGTCCTATTCCTTTCTTTGTATTAGGGAAACACACAAAAGCAGACTGGATTGCCATGATGAACAACTATCCAAATGCACATGCAGTACAATTGAAATCAGAGCGAGCAGTATTAACTGTAACTCGTGATAGTGCGAATAAATATATTGTAAATCAAGATCCTGTGCCTCTATTAAATAAATATGATGAAATGATTAAAGCGCAAGACAAGCTAGCAGGGCTATCTGAAACAGATCCAAATCCTTTACATCGTTCAACTCGTCGGATTTGGGCCTTTGTAGAAAATCCTAACGCACAAGATTGGGGCATGTATGCAAGTTGGGATGGAGCCGTCTTTACGACTGCTGGTGAAGCTATCAAAAGTACTTTAAATGTCAATGAGTTTGGGTGGGGACAAATGCATGAAGCGGGGCATGCACGACAACAATATCCATGGACGTGGAATGATTTAAGAGGTATGGGTGAAGTAACTAATAATCTATATTCTTTAGTTGCAGATAAGAAAATATACCCAAATAAACCAACACGTTTGGAATCAGAGGGCGATTATAATAGAGCCTTTGCGTATTTAAAACAAACGAATAAAGAATATAAAAATATTGACGACCTGTTTGTCAAACTTGTTATGCTTTGGCAGCTTCATTTAGCATATGGGGATGATTTTTATCCGAATCTTCACAAATTATATCGAGAGACACCAGAGGATCAACTTCCCAAAACAGATGAAGATAAAATACAAACATTTATTTACAATACATCGAAAATAGCAAAACAAAATGTACTGCCATTCTTTGATAAATGGGGATTGAAAGCAACACAAGAAACGAGACAAAAAGTAGAAGCTTTAAACAACCCAACATTAATTGCACCTATATGGGAAGCGACGGATACTAAACCTGTAAAACCACTAGCTGTATTGTCCAAGAAAATAATGAAGGCAAGTGCAAATAGTGAAGAATCATGGCGTGATCCAGCAAGTAATGCAATTGATGACAATCCAAATACAATTTGGCATACCCAATGGAGTGCACCAAATCAATATCCATATAATTTAACGTTAGATCTTGGTAAAACACAAACTATCACCCAAGTAGCATATCTTCCAAGACAAGACTGGTCAGAAAATGGTATTATTTTCAACTATAATATTTATACAAGCGAGGATGGTTCTAACTATAAAAAAGTAACGTCTGGAACATGGGAAAATAATAGGACGAAAAAATTTGCAACATTCGAACCTATTTCTGCGAAATATGTAAAACTAGAAGTAACGAACGGATTTAATGGATTTGCTTCAGCAGCTGAAGTAGATATTTTAGGATATTAATAGTTTGTACGTATGAATGAGTAGGTTATCGCAGGGGGATTTTTGAATGATTTGAAAATCTGCCCTGCGATAATTTTTTTTGCGTGTTCCATGCTCTGTTTTTACTTTGTAATTTCTAATATGAAATTACGTGTATAAATTTTTATAGTTACAAAATACAGAAAAAAACTAGAAGCATTAGTAGCTAAGTACGAATTGTTTGTGAAGTTGTATGTAATAGGAAAAATATAAAAAGTGCTAACAAGTTTGCAAACGAACTTGCTAACACCTACACAAAATAGACATAAAATATCGCTGATATGTCGTCTTTGAAAATAGCTTTAATCAGTTAAATCACAGTTATACGAAATGTCCATAAAAATACTCTTAATATCAAGAATATAATCACCCAGATATTCCTTTACTTTTAAGACGGAAACGAGGCATGATATTGATTTCTACCTCAGAGTTTGCGTCAAATAATAAAAAAATACGGTTTGTAAAACTAAAAATACAACAAGCTACAACCGGCATGAAATGGATTAAGATATTTAGAAATTTAAAAGATGATTTTCAAATAGGGGGAGAGGTGGATTTAGACCATATTCTCCAATATCCGAAAGATTATATTGTAGGAGAAAATAAAAGGGTGTTATTTCCATACAATGAGAGAATTTATAAAGTTCAAGGTACTAAAATAGAACCGGGTATAACAGTAAAGGAAAGAGAGTATTTATTTAAAGAATTTCAGCGTAAATTCTCTTATTTCACAATACTTCCAGAATGTAAAAAGGTAGCTACAAATAACAAAAATGAATTATTTCCTTTATTTGCCCCAAAAGGATTAGAGACATTAACATTAGAAGTTTGGTCTGAAGATATAGTGCTGGAAATAGAACAAACATTACTTGAGAGTCAAATTGTTTTGACTAAAGTTGGTGAAAATTCTTATGTATTGAATACAGATTTTCCAGTGTTATTAAAGATTGTGAGATACAATATTGAAAAGGTGTTACAAAATCCATATAAAATGCAATATTGCCAAAAATATAAAACAAATCTTGTAGATGATGTTACGAAAGCTGTCTATGCTACCGCGGGCGAGCGCAGTGATGCGACATTAGCATTAATCGCATTGAAAAATTGTGATGGACGAGAAAAAATTGATCCAAAACAAATCATTAGAGAGGGATTTGCACGAGCAAACCGTATTTCAACATTTATTAATTTATTTATAGGCCAAAGTGTATCTCGTAAAACAATTGTAAATAGTGTTTTTAGTTTATTAGAGCAAAAAGGATTTTTGAAGCGTAGTTGGAATAAGATAAATTTACCTTGTATATATGTTAATTTATCAATTGAACGAATATCGAAATTTGATTTCTTACCTATTCTTTCAAAAATAAAAGGAAAAGAAATTTTATATAAATTATATGGGAATACAGAATGGCAAACGATTGATTACGTATTATTAAATATAAATAAACATAATGCATTTTTACCACAACCATCAAAGAGAAATGATATGGGAGCTTTTTTTAAACAATATGTTTCCGAAACATTAATGGAAATTGTACAATATGCAAAAGAACAAAATGAACAAGTTTATTTCATTGTAGATGCAAATTTGAGAAGGTATTGGATAAAAGAGTTACAAAATAAAGAAATTAATACAGATATTTTACCTGATATTGTTCCAGAGGTGTTAAAGGTTCCAAATTTAAATATTATTAGAATAAATACAGGTTTTGATGTACCAAGTTACGGTGTAATAGAATCTGATGATGCTCTAGATAGCATTGGCTTATATACAGATCAAAAAGGGATGTATTATAGCACTGGTGAATATTCACTTAATTGTAGTGGGATTTTTCAGCGATATATACTTGAAATTTTACCATTGGGTGTAAAACCTGTAGAAAGGGATTATATCGCTAAAATGATACATTACATGTGCTGTAATTCTAGTATGCTTTCGAAAAAGAATGTACACATTACATATTCCATGCATATGGAAAAAGTAATAAAGAGTTATATTACTGACATAGATGCAAGAGAGTTTAAAGAATTTGATGATGAATTGGATGTAGATGTAGTAAAAGTAGAAAAGAAAGATTCAATTATTCTACTTTAAATACTAGTAAACAAATCCTGCTCGTTATATCGATCAGGATTTGTCATTTTTTTATGTAAATAAGGATATCCTTTGTCAAGTATCTTTTCGTTTACATATTTACTTTATGTGCAGACAGGATTAATATGTTTTTAGAAATACAAAAACTATTTCATATGGAAAAACGATTTTTATTAATTGAAAAAATTTGAAAGGAATGGGGAATTGTGAAGAAATTAGATGTGCTCTTAATGCTATTGAGCGGCCTCTTTCCAATTGCAGGACTTACAAAGCAAATCCCTCTAGAACAATCTATATATATTGGAGGGCTTTTATTTTTTACTAGTTTCGGTAGTTATTTTGCTAAAAAGATGTATTCACGTATATGCAGTTGGATAGCGTATGCGCCATTTATAACACTACTGTTAGTTATTTGGCATCAAGATATTGCAACAAGCTCAATCATAGCAAATGCGAAAATTGCTGCATGTGTCGCGTTAATTCCATGTTTATTCCGTTTTCGTACATATGGACTTACTTTGGGCTTATTCTCATTATGGGCCGCTTTACTATGGGATATAAAAGAAGTACAGTCGTTAGTCATACTTGAACGCATAACGAGTTTAATGACAAGCCATTATGTATATATATTACTATTAATTGGAGGACTTGTATTAGGAGGATTACTTGCGATGTTCATTCACCGCAAAGAGAAAGATAATCAAGAAAATATAAATCTACTTGGACCAAAAAAGAAACGCAAAAGATTATCAATTAAGATTCGACTTCCAAGATTGCCGAAATTAAAGATGAAACTATTTAAGTTTGGTGGGAAAGAATCTAAAAGTAAAATGCCAGAAAAGATCCATGAGTATAAGTACGAAGAACCAGTTGCAACATATGAAATGACAGAGCAAATAGATCCATACAAAGAAAATGCAGTTCAAGGTCAAACAAGGATGGAACGCCGAAGAAATAGGTATAATGCATAATGAGGTTTAATAACCCCGTAATGACTTATCTTAATATTGATAAATCATTACGGTTTTTTTATGTAATGAAATGAAGGTTGCTAATGTGGGGGGAACAGCATATTTTATAGGTGGGAACCAAAATGAAATAAGGGGAGGATAAAATGCTTATCATTACATATATATCTGCTTGTATATTATTCTTAGTTAGTTTTTTACATGTATATTGGGCTTTCGGAGGTAATTGGGGGACAAATAGTGTTATTCCAACTAAAGCAGGGGAAAAGGCGTTTACACCTCGTGCCGGAATGACATTGGTCATTGCATTATTATTAAGTATGGCAGCAATAATTTTGTTGCAACAAGCAAAAATTGTTCATTTTGCAGTTCCTAATGTTATTATTCAAGTCGGTTCCTGGATTTGTATGATCATCTTTTCTATTAGAGTAATTGGTGAGTTCAATTATTTTGGTATCTTTAAACGACAAAAAGATACGCACTTTGCTAGAATGGATACCGGTTTATATATTCCACTTTGTGTATTGTTATCTTTATCTTTCTTATTAGCAATAATTTTGTGAGTAAATAATAGTAGTTTCTTTTCTCAAAATATATATAAACGTGAGAAATCTAAGAGTAAATAAAAAGGATGTAAGCGCCTTCTTGTCGAAATGTAAATTATTATGAAAGGCGGTGACACTATGAAGTATGTAAAAGTTAGTATGAATGGTGGAAGTGAACATAAATTCTCAATGACTTTAGATCGGTTTGAAGAACTTATTACTACAGAGAATGGGATATTAGAAAATAAATTAGTATGTATTGAAAATGTAATGATTAATCCTACTAATATATCTTCTGTAGTTGAAAAAATTGGTGTACCGGCTAAGTTTATGGAAGCTTAAAATCGTTAGATAAAAAACATCCATTGAGGATGTTTTTTTAATTTATAATTATGAAATTGTGCAATGAAATTTTGAGTAGATTTTTTAGCAATGACTATGCATATATTAAGTACCTGAACATGGTGCTTAATACATGCACGAAATAATAAGTACAAGCATATATTATGTAGTAGGACAAGATCTTCGTGTCCTACTTAATACTCAGAAAAAACCTCTAATCACATAAGAGCAGCCAATTGCAGGGTGCTCTTATTTTTTATGAAAATCTACTATGAGCCTTATTTTATAGTAGGATGCAATAATAAAGGGCTATTTTGAAATAGTGTTTTTTAGCCTTTAATTTTAAATTTATCTTTAACGTTAATAAATATTAAAAATAATATGATAGCAGAAATTAAGTTAGATAAGTAGAAATTTTGATGAAACAGTAGTTCAAAGATGACATCGAAAGTAACGAATAAGGCAATAGCAGGTAGTATGCAAATAAATATAAATCTCCAATTTTTTAAGTAATGTTTATAATTTGTAAGTACTTTATCCATAAATATAGCTCCTATATTTTTGTTTTTATATAATTATACATTTAGATACAAGGATTTTCAAAGTAAAAATATTTAGCAATTCAAAAATATAAGGAGAGCTTTTGTTGAAAATCCAGATTGCTGTAGTAATCTGGATTTGACTTTAAAGAACTATACTAAAATGATACACTATAATCTACGTTATTTTTGAAATGAATAGAGGGATTTGTGTGATAGATAAAATTAAAAATGCTGTAGAGGATATGTACGAAGATGAGGCTAAAGATTTACTTCAAAGTATTCTCATACAGTTAAACTTATTAGAAGAAAACTATAGTGAAGATACAATTAAAAATTTGATGGATATTCCGAAACAATTAACAAGTAATCCTACTTATAAAAGGAATGTAAAAGAAAGTACGCACGTACATATTGCTTTTGATGATTCAACGGCTGGTTGCTTAAAATATATGTTAAGTCAAGAAGAATTATTTGAAGAGAGTGTTGTTGCTTTTTCGGAATTTTTTTCAATTGGACCGATATATAGGTTGCATACGAATGAGGGGCAACTAGCAAGACAGGAGTGGTTAATAAATAACTTAACTGCTTATGATAGTTATTTTGAAGAAGAATATTTATCAAGATTTATAGCAACTATAGAAGAACTACATACTATTCCTGTTGAAACACCTATTACAATTTGGAAGGCTGATAATGCACATGAACATGTAGGCCTAAGTTTTGTAATAGCACAATTAAAGGATAAGAAAAACATTCGAGTTATTAATACGTCTGAAGCAAGTAGAGAAATATTAAAACAAGAGTATGATATTCGTGGAACGGGAGAATTACCACCTGAAAGTTTAGCTCTATTCCAAAAAAGTTTTATAAAGTTACCTTATTTAACTGAAGAGAAGCGAATGAAGTTTGAACATGAGTGGGATAGATTATCGGAAAGCATAGAATGTTTAAGAGTGTGGAAAGAAAATGAAGTGCATTTTGTACAAGAAGATTATTTTGATCAATTTATAATTGAATGCGCGAAAAGTGTGGGTGCTGATCGAGAGTTCCTCAAAGCTCCTAGAGTAATTGGTGAAGCACTTGGTCTTGTTGAACAATTGGTTGGAGATACATTCTTAGAATATCGCTTGAAACAATTAATTAAACAAGAAGTATTTGAATTTGAAGGTTCGTTAGATGAAATGCGTTTTTATAGTGTGAAGTTAAGGAAATAATAAACACATTCTATTTTTGAAAGGCTCGTATTTTTAATAATACGAGCTTTTTAAGTTGAATTTGGGCTATACATAAGCTTCCTAGAGAGGGCATATCACATATGAATGATAAAGGTAATGAATGAAAAGAAGGTGATTTGTTAATATGTATAACCAACAAAATTATCCATATGATCAAGCGATGTATTATAATCCACAAAACTACGGGTATGAACCTACAAATGAAGTGAGAGATATTGAACAAGAAGATTACAGACCAGATGATGCGGAGGATGCTCCAACGTCACCACCACCGTCACAAGCGCCATCGTTACCGTCTACATTTGCTTCTCCAGCACAACCAGGCAATATGAAATCATGGATGTGTAACTGTTTAGGAAGATGGGGCTATTTACGTTTACATCGTCCTGGACCTTTTGGAAGGGATTTATGGTTCTTTCCGACTGAAGTGAGAAGAAACGGAGTATCAGGTTACACTTGGCAAGGTGGTCGTCGTCGTAAAGTAAGTTATCGCTATCAACAAATTAGTAATTTTATGTGCTTCGCATAAAGAGAGGTGGGAGAGTAAAACGATTGTACTCTCTCACTTTTTTATTTTTCAATATACGAAGTAAGATTTTGATTAAAAATTTACAATTTTCACGTTTTTATTAGAGTATAATGCATATGTTGGTTGGTTTTCAAAAACAAATGAGAGTGAGGGAATACAATGTCCATGAAAAACAAAGTTGGGTTAAGCATAGAGGATGGCATTAATTTAGCTTCAGCTCAGTTTAAAGAAGATGCGTATGAAATTTATAAAGAATCGCGAAAAAAACAACCTATATTATTTGTAAACCAAGTTGAAATCGGTAAAGAATGGCTCATTACTAGATATGAAGATGCTCTGCCACTTTTAAAAGATAATCGTTTAAAAAAAGATTGGACAAATGTGTTTTCTCAAGATATAAAGAACATGTATCTTTCCGTTGATAATAGTGACCACTTAACAACACATATGCTAAATTCAGATCCACCTAACCACAGTCGTTTACGATCTTTAGTTCAAAAAGCTTTTACACCGAAGATGATTGCACAATTAGACGGAAGAATTCAGAGAATAGCAGATGATTTGATAAGTGATATAGAGCGAAAAGGTATATTAAATCTTGTGGATGATTATTCATTTCCATTACCAATTATTGTAATAAGCGAGATGCTCGGTATTCCAAAAGAAGATCAAGCGAAATTTAGGATTTGGTCTCATGCTGTTATTGCATCACCAGAAACACCTGAAGAAATAAAAGAGACTGAAAAACAACTATCTGAATTTATTACATATCTTCAATATTTAGTTGATATTAAAAGAAAAGAGCCAAAAGAAGACTTGGTGAGTGCTTTAATACTTGCAGAGAGTGAAGGGCATAAACTTAGCGCTCGGGAACTATATTCAATGATAATGCTATTAATTGTCGCAGGACATGAGACGACAGTGAATTTAATTACAAATACGGTATTAGCACTTCTTGAAAATCCAAATCAATTACAGTTATTAAAAGATAATCCAAAACTAATTGATTCGGCTATTGAGGAAGGATTGCGTTATTATTCTCCAGTTGAGGTTACAACTGCAAGATGGGCAGCGGAACCTTTTCAAATTCACCATCAAACAATACAGAAAGGAGATATGGTTATTATTGCATTGGCTTCAGCGAACCGTGATGAAACAGTGTTTGAAAATCCAGAAATATTTGATATTACACGGGAGAACAACCGTCACATTGCCTTTGGTCATGGTAGTCATTTCTGCTTAGGAGCTCCACTTGCGAGGTTAGAAGCAAAGATTGCTATTACTACTTTGTTTAATCGAATGCCTGAACTACAAATAAAAGGGAATCGTGAAGAAATTAAATGGCAAGGTAACTATTTAATGCGTTCTTTAGAGGAATTGCCTTTAACTTTCTAGAATAGTTAAAAGGAGACATGCATACATCGAAAATGATTTACATAGAGTATGTATGTGTTATTTAAATTTGAAACGGAAGGGTGAAGACATCCCAATGATCAACTAATTCTATTTGTAAGAGATCTTCGTTAAAAAACGAAATATTCTTCTGAATAGGGTTAGTCTGTACATTTATAGAAAAGGGATGTATTTCGCTCTGCGAATATATTGTCTTTTTATATGATTTGTGCTGCCTCCTGTTCAGAACATGAAATAGGAGGCTTTTTTATGTCGACAAATGTAGTAACGAAACAAAACAATGGGGTATCACAAGTATTAAAAAATCGGTTTGTTCAAGGGATTTTAGCATCAGCATTATTTTTACAAATAGGAATATGGGTTCGAAACTTTGCGGTATTACTATATGTAATGGAAATGACAAAAGGTGATGCTTTTGCTATTTCTATGATTTCAGTTGCTGAATTCGCTCCAATTTTTATTTTTTCATTTATTGGCGGTACCTTTGCTGATAGGTGGAAGCCAAAGAAGACAATGATATGGTGTGAAACGTTAAGTTCCATTTCAGTATTCGCTGTATTAATTACGCTTATGTTTGGAACGTGGAAAATTGTGTTTTTTGTGACACTCATCTCTGCAATCCTTTCACAGTTTTCACAACCATCTGGAATGAAGTTGTTTAAACACCATTTATCAACGGAACAAATTCAATTAGCGATGTCTATATATCAAACGATATTTGCAATATTTATGGTATTAGGACCAATTCTAGGGACATTTATCTTTCATAGTTTTGGAATTTATATTTCAATCATCATAACAGGTATCTCGTTTTTACTTGCGGCAGTTGTATTGTTATTTCTTCCGAAAGATCTTGAAAACGACGTAGAAAAGAAAGATATTACTCTGCTGCAGGAGATGAAGGATGGTATTAAGTATGTCAAAAAGAAAAAAGCATTAACTTTGCTAGGGCTTTGCTTTATGGCTGCAGGACTAGGTATAGGATTAATTCAACCATTAGGTATATTTATTGTGACTGAGCAGCTAGGATTATCAAAAGAGAGTTTACAGTGGCTACTAACAGTAAATGGTGCGGGAATGATTGTTGGCGGAGCATTAGCAATGGTATTTGCGAAAAACGTTGCTCCGCAAAAGATGTTAATTATCGGTATGCTTGGTCAAGCAATTGGTATTGGCATTATAGGATATTCTACAAATTTATGGGTGACACTTACAGCTCAGCTTTTTAGTGGCTTAGCTCTTCCTTGTATCCAAATTGGTATTAATACGCTTATTATTCAAAATAGCGATACCGATTTTATAGGTCGTGTAAATGGTATTTTAAGTCCGCTATTTACCGGTTCAATGGTAGTAACGATGAGTATAGCTGGCTCATTAAAAGAGATGTTTTCATTAAGTATGATGTATGAAGGGACGGCTTTACTTTTTATAATTGGATTATTGTTTATTTTACCTATATACAATTTAAAGCCAGTAATAGCGGTAGAAAGTGAAATAAGTGGTAAAGGAAGTGCTGTACAAAATGAATCCTAATCCAAATATTAAATACCCTATTGAAGGAAATCAAAACGTTCAATTTATAAAAAATACAATAACAAAACCTAATATACTTGTTGGTGACTATTCTTATTATGATGCGAAAGATGGAGAAACATTTGAAAATCGAGTATTACATCATTATGAATTTCTTGGGGATCGCCTTACTATTGGAAAGTTTTGTTGTATTGCATCTGGAGTTAACTTTATTATGAACGGAGCGAATCATCGGATGGATGGATTTTCGGCATATCCATTTAATATCTTTGGAAATGGGTGGGAGAAGTATACACCTAGTTTGTCTGATTTACCTTACAAAGGCGATACAGTTATAGGAAATGACGTTTGGATTGGTATGGACACAACTATTATGCCCGGAATAAAAATAGGAGATGGTGCAATCATTGCAGCTAAATCTGTTGTGACTAGAGACGTCGCACCATATACAATTGTTGGTGGAAATCCAGCAAATAAAATAAAAGAGAGATTTTCAAATGAAATAATAGAAGAATTATTACAAATTCAATGGTGGCATTTTGACATTGAAAAAATAACTGAAAATATAGATGTGATTGTACGAGGAGATATTGAACCATTAAGAAAGCTAAAAAGGGAATAAAAAATGCATGACAAAGAGTATCATACCTCCGAATTTTGTTAATGATAATAGAACAAGGAGGTGTGATACTATGGCACAAGACGTTTTATGTGAAGTAAATAACTGTAAATTTTGGGCGAACGGTAATAAATGTAGTGCAGAGGCAATTTACGTAGTAAGTCATAAAGGTAAACATGCATCTACAACGGAAGAAACAGATTGCAAAACTTTCGATCCAGAAGTATAAATGTTTGAAGGGTAGCCAAATCGTGGTTGCCCTTTTATTAATTATAGTATTGATAATAAATATCATTTTCATTCATTGTTTTTAACTTTTCTTGTTATTTTTTCATATTTTTTTCATAAGTGATGTAATCCAACTCAATTCATGTTCAATTCGTGATTTACTAAATTCAATGACTTCAGTAATAAAAGATGAGGTAACATCTAGAGACTGAATAGCAGTAAGCTGATTATATAGTACGTTTTGACGTACAGTCAAAATCTCTTTTCTATCCTCATAGTCAAGTTTTTCAAATAGCGCAATACGAACAAGAAATTCTGTATTGTTTGTCGCAAGTTTTTCGGGAAACTCTCGTAACATTTCAGAAAAAATTTCTTCTCCTGTTTCTGTTATATCGTACATATTTCGGTTTGGTTTTCCGACTTGTTTATGTATTTTTTTCGTTATAGCACCCATATTTTCAAAGCGCCGAAGGGCAGGATAAAGCATGTTGTGATTTAATTCGAAATTTTCACCTAAACGATTTTGAACATTTTTTTTAATTTCATATCCATGTTTTGGTCCTGTCGTTAATTCTGCTAGTAGTAAAATGTCAACGTACATAAAAATCCCCCTTATATATTTCTCAAGTTCTCTAATGAAAAATCCCCTTTGGTATATGTTAAAATAACATATGATAGTTTATACAACTTTGGACTGCCGACCTATCACTTTTATTGTAAAAGAAAAGGGAGGAAAGAACTATGGCTTCACCTGAAAATGTTATTTTAGTTCATGAAATTTCAAAGCTGAAAACAAAAGAAGAATTATGGAATCCATATGAATGGTATCGTTTGATGAGGGATAATCACCCAGTTCATTATGATGAAGAGCAGGATGTATGGAATGTTTTTTTATATGATGATGTAAATCGTGTTTTATCAGATTATCGCTTATTTTCAAGTAGAAGGGAGCGCAGACAATTCTCAATCCCTCCTTTAGAAACTAGAATAAATATAAACTCTACAGATCCACCAGAACATCGCAATGTACGTTCCATTGTTTCTAAGGCATTTACTCCAAGAAGTTTAGAACAGTGGAAACCTCGAATACAGGCTATCGCAGATGAACTTGTACAACATATCGAAAAATGTAGTGAAGTTAATATCGTTGAACAGTTTGCTGCACCTTTACCTGTTACCGTTATTTCCGATTTATTAGGAGTCCCAACAACAGATCGTAAAAAAATGAAAGAATGGTCTGATATTTTATTTATGCCGTATAGTAAAGAAAAGTTTAATGATCTGGATGCCGAGAAAGGGATAGCATTACATGAATTCAAAGCATACCTTCTACCGATTGTTCAGGAAAAGAGATATCATTTAACCGATGATATCATTTCTGATTTAATTCGAGCTGAATATGAAGACGAAAGATTAACCGATGAAGAAATTGTAACCTTTTCATTAGGTTTACTAGCGGCTGGGAATGAAACCACTACAAATTTAATTATTAATAGCTTTTATTGCTTTTTAGTAGATTCACCTGGAATTTATGAAGAGTTAAGAAAAGAACCTAACTTAATTTTAAAAGCGATTGAGGAAGTATTACGCTATCGCTTTCCTGTTACATTGGCCCGGAGGATTACAGAGGATACAAATATATTTGGTCCTTTCATGAAAAAGAATCAGATGATTGTTGCGTGGGTTAGTGCAGCGAATTTAGATGAGAAAAAATTTTCACAAGCCTCTCAATTTAATGTACATCGAACAGGAAATGAAAAGCATTTAACCTTTGGGAAAGGTCCTCACTTTTGCTTAGGAGCACCACTTGCACGTTTAGAAGCTGAGATTGCATTAACTACCTTTATAAATGCTTTTGAAAAAATAGAGCTATCTCCATCTTTCTGTTTAGAAAAATGTATATTGGAAAATGAACAAACATTAAAATACTTACCTATTCGATTGAAAGCCAAATAAAAATCTTAACAAGGTGCATACATTTGCATCTTGTTTTTTTGTTTCTCAATTGTGAGTTTTCGGCAATTACCTTAATATGGAATTGTATAAAACGTAGAGGAGGATTCTTATGTTGACTTGTAATGGAAGTAAATCATTTCAAAAGTTTATTAAAGGTGTTACAAATCTTATGGAAAACGGTTTATTTGAAGAAGAAATAGTGTGTGGCATTGAAAAGTTACTAGAAGAACTTTTAGAAAAGAAAACATGGCTTCCGTTAGATAAACAGAAGGCCAATTTGACTCAATATGCACGACATTTATTGTATGAAGATCCGCTCAAACGTTTTGAAGTACTAGCTCTCGTATGGAAAGATGGACAATCTACACCTTTACATGACCATGACGGCACATGGGGAGTAGAAGGCGTTTTTTCAGGAAGGATTATGGTGAAGAACTTTATACAAACGAAACAACTTGGAAATTCACTTGTTTATTTAACACATACAGGAAATCTTTATTTGGGAGAAGGAGAAACAGATAAAGTAATTCCACCAGCGGATTGTCATATTCTTGAAATCAGCAAAAATGAAAGCGTTATTACGATTCATGTCTATGGAAAACGGCTAGAAAAGTTTAAAGTATATATCCCAACTGAAGAAAAAAATGTGTACATGTGTGAGACAAAATACATTAGTTATAATTCATAGTTTAAAATCCAAAGCTTTTTTAAAAAGAAAAGCTTTGGATTTTATTTTTAATTATTTCTTGACCTGAAACGCTTTTCATAAATTATAAATAAGAAGTACCTCACGAGGATTGTATGAAAACGATACCTAATAATTAATTAGAACTCGTGTATTTATAGAAAGTGGTGAAGAAATAATGAAATTAATCGCAATTGATTTAGATGGAACTCTTCTTTCGGGGAATAAAATGATAAGTAAAGAAAATGCAGAAGCAATTCGAACATGTCAAGAAGCTGGCCATGTTGTAGCAATTTGTACAGGACGTTCTATTGTTGACATTGAGCGATTATTGTTAGAAGTTAATTTAGAGTGTCCAATCATTGCGGAAAATGGGGCTCTTATATATAAAGATAAAAAAATGATGAAGAGATATCCAATTCAAAATATGCAGGCACTTGAAATTGTAGAATATCTTGAAGAGAATGGTTTATATTATCAGCTTTATACTGATAAAGGTGTGTATGTACCGGATTATGGAGTAGAGAGTGTACGTAATGAAATTGAGTATGTGAAGAATTCAAAAGAAAATTTCGACTTGAAAGAGTTAGAAACAATCGCAGCATTATATCTTGAGCATACAGCGTTTCATAGTGCGGAAAGTTGTAAACCAATTGTAGAAACAGATATACATGTGCATAAACTATTACCATTTTCTTATGATATTGAGAAATTAAAAAAACTAAAAGAAACATTTCTTCATAATACAGATTTAGCAATTACATCTTCATATTGGCACAATTTAGAGATTAATCATCGAGATGCTCAAAAAGGGAATGGATTATATACTTTAGCAGAACATCTTAATATTCCGGTTGAAAATACTGTAGCGATAGGTGATGGACTAAACGATGTTTCTATGATGGAAAAAGCGAACATATCAATTGCAATGGGGAATGCAGTAGAAGAAATAAAAGCAATGTGTAAATACGAAACGTTATCAAATGAAGAACATGGTGTGGCACATGCTTTATATAAATATGTAATGTAAATAAAAAAGAAAAAAGAATCCATTTGGATTCTTTTTTCTTTTTTATTAGGGGTAAGGTATTCTATGAGATTCATAGAAGCCTTATTACTTTTTTCTTTTTTATTAGGGGTAAGGTATTCTATGAGATTCATAGAAGCCTTATTACATTTTATTATATAGAATATATTGGAATAAATGTTTATATTTTTCATAAAAATTGTGAATATTTTATGAACTTTATACTTATTGCATGTTTATATCGCTATTAGTAACGTGTATGACTCTCGAGTAAAAATTCAGTGAATGTAAGAAGGAATTCAAGTTATCTAGATAATAAGTGAGGAATCAACGAAATATATACTAATTAAAGGTATATTCAGTATATATATTCTTTTCTTGTTTTAATTGAAAAATAAAATTTGTTCGAATAATTATTCTACAGCTATATACCTACACTAGCTTTCTTCGTATAATGGAGAAGTATGAATTTTAGATTTGTATTAATTTTACATATTGAGGTGAAAAAGGAATGAATTCGCGGCTAATGGAACTTATTGATGTGAGTACAATAGAAACCATGGCAGAACAATTTTATAAATTAACTAACATATCACATCAACTTCTTGATGCTGAAAAAGAGTGTGTTTTTTCATTCGGAATGAATGAGATAAAAAAGAGTAAACTTCCAAAGATTGAAATCCCCATTTTCTTATACAATCAACATTTAGGATCTTTTGTTGTATGGTCCAAAAAAAGTGAAATTTTCAGTTGTCAAAAATACTTTGAAATGCTCTCAAGTTTAATTTTAGATGGTGCAATAAAAGTATTTCAAAGTAAAAATACAACGTTGCTTTCTCGGAAAGAAGAGGAACTACATACGATTTTACAAAACATGCCTGTTATGGTCGATGCGCTTGATTATAATGGAGATTTTGTTTTGTGGAATCGAGAATGCGAAATTGTAACAGGTTATACCGCTGAAGAAATAATTGGAAATCCCAATGCACTGCAATTATTGTATCCTGATCATAATTATCGCCATCAAATACAAAAGAAATTTTTAACTTGTGGAAAAAATTTCAGAGATTGGGAAATGCACTTAACATGTAAAAATGGTGAAATCAAAACAATAATGTGGTCGAATATATCAGAACAGTTTCCTGTAACAGGATATAGTTATTGGGCTGTTGGTGTAGATATTACACATTTAAAAGCGATAGAAGAGCAGTTAAAACAACAAACATCTGAACTGGAATTAATTTTTAAAGCTTTACCAGATTTATGTTTCTTAACAGAAGATGATGGCACAATTATAGATTACAAGGCAGGATCTCCTACAAAGTTTTACGTACCCGCAGAAACTTTTATGGGAAAAAAGTTTTATGAAGTATTACCAACGTCAGTAGCACAGCAGTTTCAGGAAGCCATTAATCAAGTGAAGGAAAAAGGAACGAATGTAATTGTAGAATATCCACTCACACTTAATGGAAGTATTGATTTCTTTGAGGCTAGGTGCTTACCATTATTACATGATAAAATTATGATTATTGTACGCGACATTACAGAGCGAAAAAAGACAGAAGAATTGCTAAATAAATCAGATACGCTTGCAGCAATTGGTCAATTAGCAGCTGGCGTGGCTCATGAAGTAAGAAATCCTTTAACTGTAATTAAAGGTTTTATACAGTTATTCCAAATTAATAAAGAAGATCAAGAAAGATATTTTGATCTTATGCTTTCTGAAATTGAAAGGATAGAAGCAATCCTGCAAGAATTTCTATCAATCGCTAAAACAGATGAGATAAATACAGAAAAGAAAAATATTTATCGAATTTTTAAAAATGTCGTATCGTTAATGAATACAAAAGCAATTATGAAAAATATTCAAGTTGAACTATTTATGGATGACAAAGATATAATTATTGAATGCTCAGAAAATCAATTGAAACAAGTATTTATTAATATTTTGCAAAATTCAATCGAAGCTATGCCAAATGGTGGGGAAATTTCAATTCACATAAAAGAAATAAATGATGATGGTGTCATCATTCATGTAATAGATGAAGGAATAGGAATACCTGAAGAAAGAATTAAGAGATTAGGTGAACCTTTTTATAGTACGAAAGAAAAAGGGACTGGTATTGGATTAATGTTAAGTTATAAAATTATTGAAAGTCATCGAGGAACAATTAGTATCATGAGCGAGGTTGGTGTCGGGACAACAGTAACTATTTACTTACCGAAAGTACTAAGTAAACAATCTCTTTCTAATTGTGACGACAAATGTATAGCAATACGCACTAGTAGTAATTCTTAAATCAATTAATACCCAATAACAAAGCGATTAGTGAAAACTAAGC
Organism: Bacillus sp. BF2-3; assembly: GCF_008368795.1. Lineage (NCBI taxonomy): Bacteria > Bacillati > Bacillota > Bacilli > Caryophanales > Bacillaceae > Bacillus > Bacillus sp. BF2-3. The sequence continues at coordinate 310,430 of NZ_QOSA01000001.1, read as the reverse complement.
TTTTTGTTATTGGGTATTTTTTATATTTAATTTAGTAAACTTTACCTTTTCTTTACCTTTGTTTTAATTTCTATTAAGTTTTAAACATTATATTAATATTTGTACAAAGCAATGTATAGAAATTGTACATTACTTTTAATATAGAAATGTGATTATTATTTGAAATATTGTAAGGAGGAGATTATGACAAGGTGAAAAAGCAAGAGAAGAAAAGTGGTAGAGTAGTACCTCTCCGGTTAAATATTTTATTCCTTTGTGTATTTTTATTATTTTCTGGCATTATTATTCAGTTAGGGAAAGTGCAAATTTTTGATGGAGAAACATATAAAAATGAAGTAGAGAAGAGAGAAAATGCAACCGTGGGCCTTTCTGTACCACGTGGGAAAATATTTGATCGTGAAGGAAATCCAGTAGTTGATAATAAGTCTTTACGTACGATTACATATACAAAGGTGAAAGGTGTAAAACAAGAAGAAATATTAAAATCAGCAAGACAACTTGCAGATATTATTGAAATGCCACAAGAAGATATAGATAAGTTAACTGAGACTGATAAGAAAGACTTTTGGATGCAATTAAATCCAGAACTTGCTCAAGACTTAGTATCAAAAACAGAAATAGATAAGTTCCGAGATAAGGATATTACCGGAAAAGAGCTAGACAAAAAAATAGAAGATTTAAAAAGGAAACGCGTTACAGATAAAAATCTTCAAGAACTAACGGCTAAAGATATAGAAGTGTTAGCTATTAAAAGTAAAATGACCTCAGGTTTTCAAATGGCACCTCAAATTATTAAAAAGGACGTTAGTGAACAGGAATATGCGGTGATTAGTGAAAATTTAGCGAACCTTCCAGGAGTAGACGCATCAGTTGATTGGGAGAGAATCTATGTAAATGATGGATTATTCCGTTCTGTCCTTGGTAACGTTTCAAATGCTGATGAAGGATTGCCACGTGAACGATTAGATTATTATTTAGTGCGTGATTATAGCCGAAATGATAGGGTCGGCAAAAGTTATATCGAACAGCAATACGAAGATGTACTTCATGGTACAAAAAAAGAAGTAAGAAGCATTGCTGATAAACAAGGAAATACTATTAGAACGGAAACGGTTTCGGAAGGGAAAAGCGGTAAAAATTTAACTTTAACAATAGATATGGAATTGCAAAAAAAAGTAGAGGAGAGCATAGAAAAAATATTAAAACAATATAAAGGATCAGAATCAATGTTAGACCGTGCTTTCGTAGTAATGATGAATCCGAAAAATGGCCAAGTATTATCGATGGCTGGGAAAAGGCTTGTAGAAAAAGACGGGAAAATGGAAGTTGAAGATTATGCTTTAGGCACGCTGACAAGTTCATATGAGCTTGGATCAACGGTTAAAGGTGCGACAGTGTTAACAGGGTTTGAAACAAATGCAATAACTCCTGGAACACATTTTTATGATGCACCTATGAAATTTAAAGGAACTAAGGAAAAGAAGTCTTGGAAAAATTTTGGTGATATAGACGATCTAAGAGCGTTACAAGTTTCTTCAAACGTTTATATGTTTAATATAGCATTAAAAATTGCTGGCGTGGGTTATGTGAAAAATAGTTCACTAGATATTAAACAAGAATATTTTGATAAAATGAGGTATTATTTCAGGCAATTTGGACTAGGCGTACAAACTGGTATTGATTTACCAAATGAAACCGCAGGGCAAATTGGAAGAAAAGATAATCAGCCTGGTTTCTTATTAGATTATTCTATTGGACAATATGATACGTATACACCACTTCAGCTTGCACAATATATTTCGACTATCGCAAATGGAGGGTATCGAATGAAACCACAAATTGTTCAAGAGATTAGAGAACAAACCGTTCAAAAAGATGAGGTTGGTAAAGTAGTACAATCAATAGAACCCGTTGTTTTAAATAGAATCGATATGAAACAAGAATATATTAATCAAGTAAAAGAAGGATTTAGAAAAGTATTTCAAGAGGGAGATGGAACGGGAGTAAGAGCATTCCAAAAAGCACCATATAAACCAGCTGGTAAAACAGGGACCGCACAAACTGTATATGGTGGAGAAAATGAAATTGGGCGAAATGCGAAAGGTGATCGTAGAGAATGTTATAACTTAACATTGGCTGGATATGCGCCATATGATGATCCAGAAGTAGCATTTTCTGTTGTAGTACCATGGGTTGAAAATGATAAATCGGGCATTAACTCCGATATTGGAAAAGAAGTTTTAGATGCTTATTTTGATTTGAAAAATAAGAGATTAACTGGTGAAGCGCCAAAAACAGATGCCTCTAAAGAGAATTAAAATGTACGAAACGTCTCTAGCATTCCTGTAAACTAGAGGCGTTTTTATCTGGGAATAGATTAGAAATGGGGTATATATGAAGCTGTTTATTCTAAAATATTGGAGGAACATATGTAGCTACATATTCATTATAATAGGGGTTATTTTTATTAATAAGTCCTTTTTATTTTGTATGGTAGAAGGAATTTCGATGCAACCTACTTTGAATGAAAAAGATTATATACTTGTTAATAAGGTAAACGTCTGTTTATCGTCTTTTCATCATGGAGATGTTGTCATTATAAAAAAAGAAGACGCGCCTACTTACTATGTGAAACGAATTATTGGATTATCGGGGGATAACATACAACTAAAAGAGGATGAGGTATTTATTAACGGTAAAAAGCGTGATGAGTCGTATATACATTTAGATATGTCACAAGTATCCAATCGTTTTTCAAATTTTAGAGAAATAAAAGTTCCTACGCATAAATTATTTGTGTTAGGTGATAATCGTAATCATAGTAAAGATAGTAGGAATACACTTGGACTTATTGATGAATCAAATATAATAGGTAAAGTAGAAATGGTATTTTATCCATTTGATCATATAAAATGGATAAAATAATTCTATTAACGATTCACATTTTATAAAATAAATCATATATTGATAGCATAGGACAAGCAGAAACGCTTGTTCTAACCTCACAGAACACTCCTTATCACGGTTAGGCATCTACATAGGTAGATGCTTTTTTTATGTTGATGACTGAAAATTATTTATCAATATAATGTAGCAAGCATATTAGGACTATTAGGGGAAGATTACTTGTACAAATAACAGTATGCTTAATTAAAACAGTGAAATGTAAGGAGTGAGGAATAAGTGCTAAATATTTTAGTAGTTAATTTTCCAGCAGAGGGGCATGTAAACCCTACATTAAATTTAGTAAAAGCCTTTACTGAACGAGGCGATAACGTACATTATATTACAACGGCAAACTTTAAGGATAGAATTGAAGATTTAGGAGCTACTGTACATACTCATCCGGATCTATTAAAAGAGATTTCTATTGATGCTGAAACCTCATCTGGGTTAAATGCTTTCTTTCATGTGCATGTTCAAACTTCTTTATATATATTAGAAATTACGAAACAATTATATGAAAGTATAAATTTTGATTTCGTAATTTATGATATATTTGGCGCAGGAGAGTTAGTAAAGGAATATTTACAAGTTCCAGGTGTAGTGTCCTCACCTATATTTTTAATTCCGCCAGAATTTTTGAAGACATTACCTTTTCATCCAAATGCAGATATGCCATTTCAACCAGAGGAAATCTCTGAAAAATTACTAAATCAGATGGAACATAAATTTGGAGTAAAACCAAAGAATAATCTTCAATTTATGAATAATAAGGGTGATGTTTGTCTCGTATACACAAGTCGTTATTTCCAACCTAATAGCGAATCGTTCGGGGAAAATAACATTTTTATTGGACCGAGTATTTCAAAGCGTAAAACAAATATAAAGTTTCTACTGGAATCACTTAAAGAAAAGAAAGTTATTTATATTTCAATGGGAACACTGCTTGAAGGACTCGAACCATTCTTTAATACTTGTATTGATACTTTTTCAGATTTTGATGGGATAGTTGTAATGGCAATTGGTGATAGAAATGATATTTCTAAAATTAAGGAAGCACCAGATAATTTTATAATTGCTCCATACGTACCTCAATCAGAAATATTAAATGAAGCAGATGTTTTTATTACACATGGTGGTATGAATAGTGTACACGATGCCATTCATTATAATGTCCCATTTGTAATAATACCGCATGATAAAGATCAGCCAATGATAGCGCAAAGATTAACTGAGCTTGAAGCGGCACATAGACTATTGAAAGAACATGTTAATGTACACACTTTAAAAGAGGCCGTAACAGATGTACTTTCAAATGAAAAGTATAAATATGGTATAAGAAAACTTAATGATAGCTTTTTAGAATGTGGTGGTTCAAAAGAAGCGATTGCAGTTATTGAATCTCTTTTAAATAAAGTAAAACTTTAATTGGTGGGGCTTTACTGCCTGCAAATAGCGGGATAAATAGTCGTAACTGTATACAAGCATAGAGGTTCTCACCTTTATGCTTGTGTATTCTTATCCAGCAAATTGTACAGCAGTATTTGCATGTAAAAAAGCAGTATCAAAAACGGGAACAGTAAGATCATTTTGGGAGATGAGTAAAGGTATTTCAGTGCAGCCTAATAATATACCTTCAGCACCGTTTTGAATTAATGATTTTGTAATTTGTAATAACCTTTTTTTAGATGTTTCTGAAATGATCCCTCTACTTAATTCATCTAATATGACATGGTGGATAAAAGTTCTTTCCTCGTCATTTGGGATAATTGTCTCAATGTTATATTTCGCTAATCGTGATTTATAGAAATCTTGCTCCATCGTTTGTTTTGTTCCTAATAGTCCGATACGTTTTATATTCTGTTCTACCATTTCTTTAGCACTTACATCACCAATGTGAAGAAGCGGGATAGATATTGCTTGTTCTACCTCCTCGGCAAATAGATGTACAGTATTTGAACACATTAATAAACATTCAGCCCCAGATTTTTCAACTTTCTTTGCAACTGTAACTAGTTCATTTTTCACTTCTTCATATTGATGGTTTTGTAATAAAGTAGTTACTTCACCAAAGTCCATACTATATAAAATTAGCTTCGCATTTTGATCGTATTGAGAGAGTGTAAGTGTATTAATATGTTTATAGTATAATGATGTAGATTCCCAACTTAATCCTCCAATCAAACCAATAACTTTCATAATGCAGTCCTCCCGAAACGATTTTGAATTCATTATTTCATAATTCCGATAAGAATACAATGATTTAAATGTGCTATTTAATAAAAAATAAAAATAGTAAGAAAAGTGTTGAAATTTACATTCTTTAGTGCCATAATACGAATTACAAATTAATACTTATCCAGAGAGGTGGAGGGAACGGCCCTAAGAAACCTCAGCAACCCCTATGCAATTTTATAGGAAGGTGCTAATTCCGCAGAGGACACGATGTGTTTTTTGAAAGATAAGAGGATTCTTGAAAGTGAAAGAAAGTGACCTCTTATGTAAGAGGTCATTTTTTTGTTGTATAGAAAGGGAGTGTCGATGCATAATTCATTTTTAAATTAAATATAGAGTAATAAAAGTTGACTAATATGAGAGGGGAATTGTCATGAATAAATTATCAACAAAGTTAGTAGTAGCAATCGGTATTGGAGCAGCATTATACGGGATATTAGGACTTTGGGGATTTTCTATTGCACCGAATACATTTATTAAACCAGCATTAGCTATATTAACTGTTTTTGGAGCATTATTTGGTCCAGTGGCAGGACTGTTAATCGGACTTATCGGTCATACCGTAACAGATACGATTGCTGGATGGGGTATTTGGTGGGGATGGGTTATTAGTTCAGGAATTATTGGTTTTTCAATGGGGCTTATTCAAAAAAGAGTTGGTTTTAGTGTGAAAAACGGGTCGTTTAACAAGGGGGATATTTCTTATTTAGCAATTACTGGGCTAGTTGGTATTGTCATTGCTATTATATTTGCTGGGGCATTCGATATTATTGTGATGGGAGAACCATTTGACAAAATTGTTATACAAGTATTAGGAGCAACAATTTCCGATGTCATCGTTTTCTTAGTACTTGGATTGCCACTTACAATTGGTTTGGCGAAATCCAATAAGAAACATACACATTTAAAAATTGAAAAGTAGGGATGTTAACATGCAACCAATTATTTCGTTTGAACAATTCACCTTTCAATATGGGCATGCTGCGCAGCCTACTTTAAGTGATATTACCTTTCATATATACCCTGGGGAAAAAGTGCTAATTGCTGGACGAAGTGGTTCAGGAAAGTCGACATTAGCTCATTGTATAAATGGGCTAATCCCATTTTCTTACGAAGGGAATAGCACAGGTAACGTTTTAATTGCCGGTAAAGACCCAAGGGAAGGAAGTATTTTTGAACAAAGTAAACAGGTAGGAACAATTTTACAAGATCAAGATGCTCAATTTATTGGTCTGACAGTAGAAGAAGATGTAGCTTTTTATTTAGAAAATGAATGTGTAAAGCAAGATAACATGAAAAAGATTGTTTCGGACTCATTAAGAAAGGTGAAGATGCATACGTTTCATAAACAAAGTCCACATGAATTATCAGGAGGTCAAAAGCAAACAGTTTCTCTTGCTGGTTTATTAACAACAAATGCGGATATATTATTGTTCGATGAACCATTAGCGAACTTAGATCCACTAAGCGCCATACATACGATAGAACTTATGAAAGATATACATGAGCAGTATAATAAAACGATTGTTATTATCGAACATAGGATAGAAGAAATTTTAAAACTGGATTTAGACAAAGTTATATTAATTGATGAAGGTAAAGTCATTGCGATGGGAACACCAAAAGAAATCTTAGCGTCAAATATATTACCACGTATTGGCTTAAGAGAGCCTATTTACATCGAAGCATTAAAGAGATTACATTTTGATCGTAATAATGACGTAATATATCCAATGGAAAACCTTCAAAAAGAAAAGGTAAGCAACGTTATAAAAGAGTGGATGGAGAAACAAGTCATATTAGAAAGGAATGCTAAAAACAAGGAATTACTTAAAGTGGAGAATTTATCATTTTCATACCCTAATAAACAAAAAGTATTAGAAAATGTAAACCTTTTAATATATGAAGGAGAAATTGTGGCACTGTTAGGACATAATGGAGCAGGGAAATCAACATTAGCTCATAGTCTTATAGGTATAAACAAAATGAAAAATGGGAAAATTGCGTTAAAAGGTGAAGATATTAGTTCTTGGTCTATTCGTAAACGTGGGGAAATCATATCTTACGTGATGCAAAATCCAAATCATATGATTACACAGCCTACTGTTTTTGAAGAAGTTTCATTTACATTAACATTACATAATTTTTCTAAGGAAGAAATTAAGAATAAAGTAGAAGGGATTTTAAAAATTTGTGGCTTATATCCATTTCGTAATTGGCCAATTCAAGCACTAAGCTATGGGCAAAAAAAGAGACTAACAATCGCATCTGTATTAACAACAAATCCTAAGCTTATCATATTAGATGAACCGACAGCAGGACAAGATTATTATCATTATAAACAATTTATGTCGTTTATTAAAAACCTAGCTAAAAAGGGAATTTCATTTGTTGTTATCACTCACGATATGAATCTCGCGCTAGAATATACAGACCGTGCAGTAGTTCTACATGAAGGGAAAATTATTGCGGATAATACAGTGTTTGATGTATTAGGCAATCAAGAAACGTTACAAAGAGCCAACTTAAGAGAGAGTTCTTTAACCAAGTTTATTAAATTTAGTGGGATTGCATGTCCAGAAAAATTTATGGAGCTTTATTTAGACAGTAATAGGAGGGAGGAAGGTGCATAGTACATATTTTCATCGTATGGATGGGGTAGTGAAATTGTTTTTATTTATTTTTTGTATGACGCTTACTTTTTTGTTTTTTGATTTTCGGGTGTTGCTAATATTATTTATTATTGGGTGTATCGGACTCAGCATTGCTAAAATTCCATTTCGTAAAATTTTAATTGTTTTTAGTGTCATATTTACATTTAGTTTATTAAACTCTGTCATGATTTTATTTATTACACCAACTCATGGATCTGAATTAACTGAATCATATACCGCGTTTTTACATGTTGGATATGCAACGATTACATATGAAACATTATTTTATGCAGCTACACTTTCATTAAAGTATTTTACGTTATTACCATTTACACTTCTTTTTATTTACACGACAGATCCAAGCGAATTTGTAAGTAGCTTAAGTAAACTTGGTATTCATTATAAGATTACATATGCAATAAATATTGCACTACGTTATATTCCTGACATCCAGTCTGAGTATAAAATTATTAAACACGCGCAAGAAGCGAGAGGAGTGGCTTTTGAAAAAGGAGAAGCAAGTTTATGGGTTCGTATGAAGAACCGTGTTTTAATTTTCTGGCCACTAATCATTCATTCTCTAGAAAGAATAGATACGGTTTCAAATGCAATGGATTTAAGAGGATTTGGAAAGAAGGATAAACGTACATGGTTTTATACAAGTAAGGCGAAACGTGAAGATTTCATCGCTTTATTTGCCGGTATTTTCATATTTATTGTTGCGGTATATTTAAAATTAAACGTATTTCAAAACTTTTGGTATCCATTTTAAAGCACTCTTTAAACGAGTGCTTTTACTTATTTTTATGTAGACATGCTCAAAAAAGGGATATATACATAATGTATAATACGAACCAGTTTAAAATGATCAACTACCTATTAGTTTTCAAACCAAAAGGAGGAGAAAATATGAGTTACGGTGGTTCTTGTGGTTTTGGTGGAGGTTTCGCTTTACTAGTTGTGTTATTCATTCTATTAATAATTGTAGGATGCAGCTGCTGGGGCGGAGGATACTAATTTTTAATTAGTCTTCACAAATGTAAACTAAAAAAACATTGAAGATACTTATGTATCGAAACAAATAAAAAAGGAGCAACTATGCTCCTTTTTTATTTGTTTAAATGCGTATTCTCACTATATTTCGGGAACGTAATCGTTAAAGTCGTTCCTTTACTAACGATACTCCGGATCTTTAAACTTCCATGCATCGTCTCAATAATCTTAACAGCAACCATTGTACCTAAACCGGTTCCTTTTGTTTTTGTACTAAAATACGGTTCACCGAATCGATGTATTTGCTCCTGTGACATTCCAACTCCGCTATCTTCAATTCGTATTTCAACTTTACTATTATTGATAGATGAGGAAATATTTAAGGTACCACCATTAGGCATTGCTTCAATACTGTTTTTTATTAAGTTTAAAAAACATTGTTGAAAGTGCTGTTTATTACCAACAATGGTTGCCTCAGAAAAATCCTGTGTAATATGTATCGTATTCATATTACACAATGGCAATATCATATTAATAACTCGATTTAACTCTTGTTTTACTGAAATTTGATCTAATTTTTCTGGAGCAGGTTTGGCAAACGTTAAGTAATCATCGATAATTTCTTGGGCACGATTTAACTCTTCAAGTATATGTTTAATATATTCGTCTCTTGATTCAGGAGTTAAATTTGGTGTTTTTAAAAGCTGTGTAAATCCTTTTACAACCGTTAAGGGATTCCTTACTTCGTGCGATATACTTGCAGCGAGTTGGCTAACAATCTCCATTTTTTCCATTTTAATTAATTTTGAGCGCATTAATACAGCATCCTTTATAACTTCATTTATATAAACAATAAATAACATTAAAGTAGTCGGTAATACCATGAAATAAATAATATACAAATTATTCACTTCAAAATCTGATAAAGTTAATACAATTAAAGTTGTAAATATTGCTAGGAAAAAGGTTAAAAACATGGAAAAAGCTACTTTAAGTTTTCTAATATATGTATTAAATTTTGAAGATGCGAGTGCTGTAACGATGAACATTATTCCGTAAACAACGACTGTTAGCATATTAAATCCATAAAATATAAATCTTGTAATTAATAAAATTGTAAATAATATGATACCGACAGGGAATCCACCATAAAGCGTAGCTATTATGACCGGAATTTGTCTTAAATCATGAATACAACTTTCATCCATATAGATAGGGTATCGCATACATAAAATAAGCGGAATACTAGAACAAAGGGTAATCAGTAGTATTTTATATTTCTTTAAATAGTGCCGGCTATCATATATGAAATAAAAAACAAATATACTACATAAAATGTATAGAAGATTATTTAACACGTTTTGATTAATATAAACAAAGTCCATAATATTTGCCTCGTTATTCTGAATTTACTTAACATATGTATTATACATGATAACATATGTTAAAGTGAATAAACCTTGTTAATACAAGATTTGTTTGGCTTTTTGATATAAAATGCAAACATTCTGCAAACGTTAGCTATCCAAAGATATTTTCACCAAAATTTTTTACGCCTTCTTCCTGCATGCTCGGTAAAACATGAGAATAAATCTTAAGAGTTAATGAAATGTCTGTATAACCTAATCTCTCACTGATAATTTTAGGATTAACTCCTTGTTTCAATAGTATAGTTGCGTGTGTATGTCTTAAATTATGAGTTTTAATTTTTTTCACTGCTGCATTTTTTATTTCCTTATAAACCTTTTCCCTGAAAGCATTTCTGTATAACCCCCCACCCGATTTATTACAATTAATTAAATCCTAATCTTGATAAGCAGAACCCATTCATAATAAGAAACGTTTGGATGAGATTCTAAATAAATATAAAAATACTAAAGGGGAGTAAGGTATGAAAAAACAGGTGTTGCAAGAAAAGTGGACGAGCTAGGTCGTGTAGTAATTCCAGTAAGGGTTTACATTGATTTAGAAGAAGCTAACTTTATTTGAGATGAAAGAGATGTAATTCGTTTTCGTGAAATGTGGAGTCAATGTATGAGCTTGCTAAATATGGAATAAGCGTTAAGGACGTATCAAACGAAGGTTGCGCTCCTCGTAATAGAATAGGCTGATAAGTATTTAATTGGAAATCGTCCGATAGATTAGGGATTTGTTAAAGAAGAAGGAGACATCAAAATGAAAGCAATAGAAAACGGTGTGTTTGGAGTAACAAAATTAATCAATAAATCAAAAGGAGGACCAGCTGTAATGAATATCAATCAGATTAGTGAATTAGATCAATATCAAGAAGCCGCATTACGTACATGGAATACAAATAACGATTTTGGTCGACGTGTTTTAAATGCAGCATTAGGGCTTACGGGAAAAGCTGGAGCTGGTTAGGTAGCTGATGTTGTAAAAAAGCTATTTTTCATGGTCATAGATTTGATCGAGCTCAGTGTCCAGGAGAAGTAGGAAATACGCATAAAATCGCTTTAGAGCTAGGAGGGGACATCTTGTACTACATTTTAATCATGTCTCACGAAACGGGATATACCTTGGGGTATATTTCCAAAAAGAACATACCTAAATTAGCAACAAGATGCCCAGACGGATTTAGTTGAGAAGCTAGTCAAAATCTTGTAGATGTGAAGTGAAAATCGTAATAAAAAAGAGCCATGAGTGGAAAGGCTCATAACTCCTTGTATGAGGGTAATGATATTATAGTTAAATATTATCATGAAATCCCAAAAAATTCAATGTTAGTCAATTAATTGGTATGAAATTGGATTTTATTAAAAAGAAGGAATGAAGGAAGATGTAAAAGATTTTGAAAGAGCCATAAAAAAAGAATTCAGTAAAACTCTGAATTCTTCTACACATATTTTTATTTGTTAATCCATTTAGAAATAATAGGATAATGAAAGTCTTTTTCTTGTAGCACATATAAAATTCCTTTTATAGGTCCAAAAATTAACAAGAGAAACAGTATTAGATATAAAGGAGCTACCCCGAAAATAAACAAAGCGTTATTTGAAGCCAAGTCTAAATTAGACCAAAATAGCATTAAGATTCTTATTATAAAAAGATTCCAAATTACTGTAATTATCCAAATGAATAGTTGGTAAAAAACAGCTTCAAGGATATTTTTTCGAATGTTTTGTGATTTACATACAAAATAGAAAACCAAAGGTATATAAAAAATTGTGACACTAAAGAAAATAAGAATAAAAAAAGATAATGATGTAAGAAAATGCATAATTAATTTTATGTTCTTTTCTTGAGTTAGGATCATTAAGGTCCTCCTATATTTATGAGATTTGTTGTGCCTATTAAAATATGTACTGTTGGTAATTATAACATGAAAATGAATTGTAATAGAAAAATGCATTAAAAAGAACAAGTAATAAATTAAACAAAAGCTTTATTTTGTTATAGATAAATAGGTGACTCAGCTATTGTGCTAGCCGAGTCACCTATGACTATCGAACCAAATAATGTTCTTTTTCTCTATGTAGTTATGTGGGGTTCTTAGAGGCTAGCACAATAGACAGTTAAGGGACAAATAAAATCATTTTAGAGAGTTTTACATTTTATTATGTTAATGCTACAACAGCAAGAGTTAAGCCTAATGTATTTAATGGACTAGAATATGGGCCTACATTAACAGTAAGTGTACTTGGTAAACCTGGAGGTGTAGTGAAAATGGCGGGTGCTGATACAGAAGTAAATCCTGCAGTATATCCTAGAGAAGTACCTGAGCCAATGATTGGGTTATTATTCAGATACATAGTGATACCTGCCGAATTACCTCCTGGTTGAATAATAACTTGCACTTCATAGATTACCAAATAGGTTCTTCCACCTTCAAGTAAAACAGTTGTTGGTGGTGTGAATAAGATTGCCGTTCCATTAGAATTTACCACGGTATCTAGTGGAATTGCAGAATTTACAGAAACTATTGTTGGGGTAGTTTGAACAACATTTAAACTGTTAGCCGTGGGAGATGGACAAGAACAAGGTTTGTGAATGTTAGAGTTGTTATCATTTTGATAATTCACAAATAATCAAGCTCCTTTACGTAAGTTAATTTTTTATCCTATATAAAATGTACCTTTTTTGTATCTAAGTTATTTTTAATTAGTTTTTAAAGATAAGTCGAATATTATTGGTCAGTCAACTCTTAAAAGTATTTGATACTCTGGGATTTAAAAGTGCATCTGATAAATATATATGAATGTTTTTTAAGGACATTACTGTAAGTTAGGAAACATAATAAGATAGTTATTTGGGCATAAAAAAGAGCACAATATATGTGCTCTTGGATAAGAAAGGTAGATTTCTATGAGTGGATGCCTCCATACAATAACATATGCTTGTCCAGTTAAAAGGTGAATAGATAAAAGAACCCGTTTGTTATAAACGGATTCTTTCCACAAGGTTTGCAAGAAATTCAAGGTAACTAGACCGGAGCACTTATTGAATTTCTTGTGATAATACTGTATGCAAATGAATTAATAAGGTTAAAGAAATTTAAACAAAATCCTCATTTAACAACAAATAAAAAAGAGCGCTAATCAAGAGCACTCTTTATACCTCATTATAACGAAAGTGACGAACTCATATAATACAGAAAGGTAGTATTAAAGTATGTAAAAGTATGAAATTGGTGAATGGGTTCAAACAAACTCTTTATTTAAATGAAGAAGCCCTAGAGTTAGGGCCCTAAGGCGTCTTGTGTTGGTATATCTCACACGATTTTATAAAAAGAATAGAATGTACTGAAGATAACACATGAATGTTTCATAAATGTATCAAAAAAGTGAACAAAATCGTTATTTTAATTAGTTCAGCCCCTTGAAGGGCGCTCCAAGGGACTAAGATTCGAGAACTTGTAAACTCTTGTTTAATTACATGAAAACTCCCTAAGGAGAATCTATGATATTTTAACACTCAACAAACTATTTTGACAAATATATATTGATAAAAGAACCCCCGATTGTCGACGGGGCTTCTAAGGGTAAGTGCCAAGTAATGATGTACTCGACTAATTAACCATATCATGAATTTTCCCGGTAAAAATACTGGTAAATTTGCCTAATTTTATGGTCGTTAATTTGAACAAAAACACTATTTTAATAAGAGTTGGTTCTCACTCAAAAGCAAGGGTTGCATAGGGAGTTCCAAAATGTTCTTTTTAGATGTATTAATGGTTAGGGAAACATAAATCTGGGAATAAAACTTGATATTCTGAGATTAATCGAAGGTCAACAGTTGTACTTGCAAAGAATTTATATTTTGTTTCTAATTCAGCTAGTGTAACTAGGTGATGCGTACCTAATCCCTTCTGTATGCTATGTTTAGAAAGGGTTGGACCAATTTGTAATTTTCGATTTTTCATAGCTATGTTCCATGGACTGTAAAAGAATTTTAAAACGAAAGCAGGGCACATGTAAACGATAAAGGAATGATTTGACCAATGCCTTCCGGCTATATAGTTACCATGCGAATAATTGTGGATTAGTCTACCTCCGTAGTAAGGGGCAGGTGGAGTAGGGTGGAGTATTCTCCCATGATAACGCTGTTTGACAAGGGGAATTCCGTATCTCGGATTGGAATAACCATGAGTAGGGTCATCTACCATCAGAATAGTCCTAATAGCATACATGTTTTTCCTTAAAGTGACAAGAGATGAGAAAAAGGCTTCCTTATCAAAACAGCAAAGAAATTCAGTGGTATTTAAAACCATTTTCCACCCCTTAATTTCTTTTTCTATTTCCATTATCTCTTTATCAACTAATATAGCATCAAACTCTAATACTTTTGAATCTCGGATTTCCCAATGAGGCGCAAATAATTTACATATTTCTACTGAGCGATCAGTAGATCCTCGATTAATAAGAATACCGTGATCAAATAGTTTTGTATGGTGCATTAGCCACCATGGGAGTAGATACTCTTCATTGTAGAAATGGGAAATTAAAGTTGTCTTAATAAAAACCCCTCCTTATAAACATGGATAAAATAATTCTTGCTCTAGTATAATGCTTATCCTAGTAAATACATATGTTTTGAGTATATTTGAGCAAAATGTTTATTTACAAATAAAAAGAGCGCTTTGGGAGGAAGGTGCTTTATAACCAAATCTTTTTTTGAAAAAAGGGTTCATATCATATTGTATGTATGTTTCTTAGATAGGTGTGGTTTTATACAAAAATCTGTATTTCATAACAAGAAAAAAAGAGCACATGTTTATATGTGCTCTGAGATAATCTTTTTAATATCTATTCAAGTGTTTCATTAGCATAAGTTGTATCAAATTTATCAATCAGTTTAAATAATGTCTCTAAAAGAATTGTAGATAAAATCGCAAAGATTAACACGGCATGTGGTGTTAATTGCACTGCTGTGAAATTAAGTTTTACTAGCCAAAAATATCCGACATACATTGTCAGGAAGGTACTAACAATTGAAATTGTAAACCCTAAGAAACCTAATTCTTTTAGCTTTTCTTCAGATAGTTTGAATACGCGTAATACGAAAGAGAAGGTGATCCCAACTATGAAAAATCCAATAATAATAACTGAAGAGACCAAGATAGGTATTAATAGTGGTGATAACAATAGGGAATTTGCCAATAGTCTATTGATTTTGTTTGTTTCATTGTTGTTTTGATTATTCACAAAGCCTCCAAAAATAAATTTCAAATAAATATCCTAGTGGATTTTAATACAAAAGTATTAGTAAATTCAAATTCAAAAAAAAGGTGAATTTAAATAAAAAAGCTATTTTAATAGGGAGCAAGTTTAAAAGGCCCTGATTGACACAGGACCTTTTAAAAGGGAATAACATTTGACATGTTAAAAATTATGACTGAAAGTTACTTTCATATTACCATTATTGGGATTTTAATTCCAATAATGGTTGTTGAGAAATAAAAATCTTCTTTTGCACAACAAAGCAGCCAGCTCTAATTAGCTAACTACTTGTTGTACAAAAGAAATTAGGCCCTACAAGTTTGGATATGTAACTTTAAGTTACAGTTATAGTATGCACAAAACTCAACATGTTATGTGGGTGCAACTTAATAATAATTTCATTTTGTAGAAATAAGGAAATTAAAAAAGAGCACCATGCATCAGTGCACTTTCAGATAGGAGGTAACTCTTATGAGCGTAACGAGTAGGTATGAAGTATGTGGCTTGAAAAAGAAATAAGAACAAAATTTTATTATTTGCTCAATACAAAAGAGCAGTTAACAAGCGCTAACTGCTCATCCCTCAGAGAAAGGGAAAGAACATTACAGAGGTCACTGCGAATTCAAGCTGTATCAGCTCATTTATAGTATGGGACATAATTTGAAACTTTATTCGGGTAAACTAAAAAAAGGCAGCTGCAAGAGCTAACTGCCCTAGTGAATAAGAATAACGAAATGGTCATTCGTACTCAACCTTGGTGTAGTTATATTGTTAACACTTTTTAGAAATTTATTCAATAAAAGAGCAGTTAGCCCAGCCTAACTGCTCCATACAGAGGTAAAAAATCTAGATGCATAGATATTATATGCCAAATTATTTATTTTATTCGAGACGGATTAAAGAATTTGTCCTTATTAGGGAAATATAGTTAAAGAATTTCTTTAAGAAATAGAAGCAGTAACTAAATAAAAGAGTAGCTAATAAAAACTAGTTGCTAAGCCCTCGGGTATTAAGGGAAATCAGAAACTGTATTTACATTATTAATGGAATAGTGGGTTTTATTCAGGGGGGGCAGAAATAGTATATGTACAAACTGTAGACTGAATTAAATAAAAAATAACAGAGTTGCAGCGTAGCAAGATAAAACTGAAATGATAGAAAACCTGGTTTTAAGTTTTAGGCGTTCTTTTTCATCTTCCGTGGCAAACAAAATATATTTTCGTATTCCAAATACGAATAGTCAATTGCCAAAGGTTAATCCGAACATGCCAACAAAGAAATGAAGATTAGGGAATGAAGTAGAGATAGTAGCGGATAAAAGTACAGTTTTAATAGATAAATAAGAAAATGTTGTTAAAAGAGAACAATACATGATAGCGATAATCGATTTTTTCATAATATTTTCTTTTACAAAAAATAGTTGATTTATGTAAAAGAAAATATTATATCATGAAGCACGTTTATTGTATGTAATGGAGACAACTGAACAAAATAATCCTTTTGAAGTTAAATAGGTACCATTCACATTCAATCAGTTTTTTGAATGTAATAAGGTATTAAATTAATGAAAACACCCAAAAATGGAGAGTAAAAGTGTTTCGTAAGAAGGAGTGAGAGGATTGAATAATTTAAAGAAGAAGAAATTAAAAAAAGCAATTTCTCGTCGCACAAAGGCTATACAAAAATATGAGAAAGAAAGATTAGATAAAGCATGGATGAATCTTTTCATACAGTCAATTATCCCAAAATAAATACAGTCAGGCTAGAAAATTAAAGGAAACTAATTCATTAAAGCAGCAAGTAAGGCTGTTTTAGGAATAGGTGGTCTTTTTATTTTGAAAAGGGAGATGGAGAAATGAAGGCGTTAAAGGATCAATTACGTGAATGGAAAAAGAAATCTAAGTAAGGAAAGAAGAAAAAACGAAAAGAGAAATTTAGCACTTGTGAAATTGAGGATTTAATGGGGATGCATAGACCTTGTTATGAACTAAGACGTGGAGCATTAAGACAAAAGTAATTAAAACATAAAAAGGAGTGGTCTTACATGACTAAACAATTATCTTTCTTACCAAAAATTGATAGAACAGCGACACAAGAAGAATTAGAAGGTGTGTTGGAAAGCATACGTATACATAGGAAACTTGGGATGATGCGTAAGGAAATGAAAGTCACTCCTTCTTATGAAATACGTGAGCACGGTCCTACACATGCAGTTGGAAAACCATTAGAAGATGTTGCTATAGCAAATATTCAACAGAGCAAACGAGAAGAGTGGCTTGAAAGAATGTCGTATTGATCAGTTTCTAAATCGATTAGGGAACGGACGTGCAGGAAGCATTCAAAGAGATATTATTTAGAAACGTTATTTAGAAGAAGAGGACGTATGTGATCATATGGTTTATAACGAAATAGGGATGTCAAAGCATACGGTTTCCTCTTTTCATTGCTACCGGTAATGAGACGTTATGTTAATTGGGTTTGAATATTGTATACAGGCTAAAAACAGAGAAAACTACCTGTCGTGTAGGTTGTTTTTTCTGTTTTTTTGATGATAGTTGTTAACTGATGTCTCACATTTCAAAAAACAACTTTTTTGTTTGCTTGTCCACACCATTTCACCTCTTTATGAATTATATAGTATTAAAGGAGGTGAAAAGAATGAATGAAGATATTATTTCAATTGGGGCAAATTGTATAGTGAGAATTAGAAACAGATTCTTTCTTCTAGTAGAAATTGAAGTGGAAGTTGGAAATGTAGCCATAGAGGAATTTGTTTTTATTCGAATATCTGAGCAAGAAGCTAGAACATTGTTAGCAGGGGGTATTCAACGTTGTACTATTTCTAATTGTATTCCTAGGTCTCATGATGATTTAGAAGTAGAATTCATTTGTGTTTTAATCGTGGGTGGGGAAGCATTTGCGGTTTTTGATGTAGAAGACGATGTTGATGAAGCTGTACTTGTTCCAATTTCATTAAGAGAAGCCGAGCGTTTAATCTGTAGAGGAGCAAGACGATGTACAGTTATCAATAGATAAGAGTAAACCTTTTGGGAGCTAAAGAGGTTTCATTTTGTGTGGCTTCTTTTAAGAATAATTATGTAAATATAAATATCCTCCAGAGTACTTAACTGGAGGATATTTTTGTAGACTTCTAGATGTATTAACTACCAATAATCGATAATTATGTAAATAAGCTGTCCATATGGGCAGGTTATTTTATTTTTCCGCATAGCGTAGGTTATTTTGCAAAATGCTGGTGGTATCCCTATACAGTTACTCATAATTTTCGTACTGTGTAACATGAGTGATGGACTCTTTTTTTACTGTCTACCTATAGGGGATAATACCATAGGGCCTCTTTTTTACTGTGTTCATGGAAAAAAATTAAAAGCGTTTGATAAATAGCTGCAATAGTACATGTGGTTTCTAAAACACTAGCTAACCATCTTGGAGCATGTGCTTTTAACATTAAGACATAAACTAATCCAAAAGTAACCAAGCAGAGGTTTCTCTCCTTGTAATAGATTAAGCCGACCAGGATTTAATTAAAAATCGTCCGATAGGATTAGGGATTTGCTAAATAGGAAGAGGAAAAATCATTTTACAATTTAATCCTTGCTTTACAACTTGAAATTGGAGAGCTTGCAAATGAAACAAGTTGCTTTAAGCATTGGAGTAATAAAGGTCCTAGTGAAAAAGAAGTCATTTTAATGGAATATGTAGATGGATTCCATTTTATAGCTTCATTAGGGAACCGCATTGGATTCAATCATAATGAATATAACCTGAAATTATTAGAACATAATGCAAACATTTATACCGCAAGTACGTTAGTCAATTAATTTAACAATGTATATGTACCTGTGTCGGAATTTCGTGCAACTCAAGATACTGAGCTTTATGAAGAATAGTTGTACTCGTTCTTAGGTTTAGGTAAGAAATTAGAATAGTAAATGTAGATGTTAAACAAGGTGAAATGGACAAGTGAGGAATTTAGCAATGAAATTTTATAAAAGCGTTATTTTAAAATTAAAGAGTATCTTGGAAGAAAGGCGCTTGATGACCAAGGAGTGTAGTGAAAATGATACTCAATGAAAATAATGAGATGATCAAGAGTATTGTATGTATATTTCTAATGTATGTGAAGTCTTTATATACATTCAAAAAGAGCACGCATATAAGCGTGCTCTTGGACAAGAAAGGTAGATTTCTATGAGTGGATGACTCCATACAATAATATATGCTTGTCCAGTTAAAAGGTGAAATGTTTTAATAAAATAGTTATTTGATAGAATTTTGATAAAAAGCGATGATCATTAACTCACTCCTTAATTCATGACAATCGCTTATGTATTGAAAAGTTATTCAGCTATTTGAAATATAGTTTCATTAGGTCTGGAGAATCCATATAGTTTCCTTGCGAACTTTAAAATACCTTCTTCGCTCTCTGTTAAAGTTTCAACATCGTTTTCAAAATAACGTCCTATTAGTTCTAATTCAGACAATTTTTTCTTTTCTTTATTAATTGTAATTTGTTTTTCTTGAATCATATCTTCTTGTTTGTAAATGCAGATTTGAATGGAAATAAACATAGGTAGCATAAAAGCAAGTGTTAATAACAGACGACGTCTTAGCTTTTTATTCGTTTGTTGATTCTTATTAGGGTTCATTTGTTTTTTTGAGATTGATTGTTGTGGTGTTAAATTTGGGACACTCCCCATTTTAAAGCCTCCATTACTTATGTATAGAATTTAAATTGTTTAAAAGTATTATATATGCTAAATAGATAATTTTGAATCTATTTGGATAAAGGGGGGGATTAAATATAAATAAAAACGTTATTTGAATAGAGAAGTCCTAGATTTAGGGGGGCTAGGGCTTCAAATCTGAGCATATCTCACACGGCATTATAAAGAGAAAAGAACGTACTGAAGATAACATATGAATGTTTCATAAATGTAACAAAAAAGCGAACAAATTCTTTATTTCAAAACTAAAGAGCGCTTTTTAAAGCGCCCTATGACTAAGATGTATATTGAAAAAAAGGTTCACATCATATTTTATGTATGTTTTTTATGATGGTGCAATTTTGAAACAAAATCGTTATTTGAATTATCAATGCGAGTTTTACATTATTAAAGGAGGGAGAAGGGTGGGATAGAAGTATAATTCTACTTTTCCCTAAGAATAAATAGATTTGATTAAGGTTGAGTTATATTCGTTGTGACGCAACTTGCTTCGGAATTATTATTAAATACAAGTGTACCTTCACCAGTAAATGGCACTCTAATAACTAGATTCTTACTATCATAATCAAATTCTGTTGATAGTGAACATGATCCGCACTCAACGGAGGAGGATACAAGTTTACCGTTAGAAATATTATAAATAAGAGTTAAACAAAGTGGCTGAGTTAACCCTGTGATAATGCAAGACATTCTATTTACACCTCCTATCTTCTTACTTATTAATAGCGTATGCAAATAGTACAAGCTTTGGCACAGTAGAAGCAGATAGGGAATGATGTAAAGATAGAAACTTTTAATAAAAGCGCTATTTTAATCAAAAGGGAGAATGAACATTGATCGTAAAGGAGTACGTCGTTTATAAAAGTTAGAGAAATGGTGTGATTAAGTACGGACATTGAATACGGAATGTTTGTATTAAAAAAGAGCAGACTTTAACCTACACATAAAAGTGCTGAAATTGTTCTAAAGGAAGGAATATCTGAAATATAAATATAATTGAGAGGAGTGAAATAATAATGGAAACTAGTTCTTTTTTAGGGCTGTTCTGGGGATGGATGACGGTTATCGTATCGGGAATACTTTTCGTCCGTCCATCGGTGCTACGTGACTTGAAAAGATTAGTGGTTGAAAACAGAGGGTTTGGTATTATATATGGTTTTCTATCGATTTTCCTAGGATTAGGTACTGTAATTCTACATAATGTATGGGGATTCAACTGGCAGGGATTCCTAACGGTTATTGCATGGCTTGCATTATTAAAGGGAATTTACATAATTGCATATCCTGAACTCTCCAAGAAAACAGACTTTGAAGTAAGGATACTATCTACACGTATAGTACTCGCTATTATTGGTGCTTTGGCTTTATGGATGCTTATAGTAATCTACATAAAATAATCTTTTTTTATAAATAAAAGAGCCTGATGTGAGAGAATAGGCCTTTTCAAAAATTGCAATAGAAGGAAAAAGAAATATTTATATTGTCATCACCCTGTACCATCCATTTTGTTTAAAATATGGGGAGTTAAACTCACACATTAGTACACAATTGGAAGTATAATCAGTATGTAAAGAAAGAATGTGTGAATTATTTAAACAAAAAAGTGCTAACAAGTTTGCAAACGAACTTGCTAACACTTATAC
Source organism: Bacillus sp. BF2-3 (assembly GCF_008368795.1). Taxonomy (NCBI): domain Bacteria; kingdom Bacillati; phylum Bacillota; class Bacilli; order Caryophanales; family Bacillaceae; genus Bacillus; species Bacillus sp. BF2-3. The sequence continues at coordinate 288,537 of NZ_QOSA01000001.1, read as the reverse complement.
AAAATAGACATAAATTATCGCTGATATGTCTTCCTCAATAATAGCCATAATCAATTAGAACACACTAGTACGAAACGCTCATAAAACTATTTTTAATATACATGACAATAGTATAAACTCTATATTTCTTTTAATAATTTAGGGTTATATCTTTACTGCGTTAGCTGCTTTTAACCACGCTTCGTAGAATTCTGTAACTGATGCATACCGTTCTGCGCGACCTTTATTTACAGCACGATACGCTACCTCATATAATTCCTTACTTGCTTCCCATTTTATAAAAGAACGATCTTTTTCGCCGCCTAAAAGTGAGAAAGCCATTGCTCCCATATTAAATACATTTGTTCTTTCATCAATTGTTGCGTTTAGTTCAAATTCCTCTGGTGACATAAAACGGGAGGAACCCCATAGCCGGCCCATTCTATTTATGTAAGGTTTCTTACTGTATAAATCTATATCACAAATTTTTGTCTCGTTTGTATTAAAATTATATAAAATACTACCGTCATAAAAATCTATTGCTACATAGTTTTTCTTTTCTACATAAGTATGGAAAGAAAAAATGGAATGTAAGGAATGAATTCGTTCTATAGCAGATAAATGTCTAAATTTATAAAATGGAGAGTTTGGATTTTTATATTTTTCAGGAGGTGGGAAACTCCAATGCGAATGAAGACATTCACCATCAAACCAATCGAAAATTAATACATATCCAGATTGAACTGGAAAATGATCAATTAGTCTTATGAGCGATTCATGCTTTAAATCTTCATAGATAGTAACTGAATTTTTTAGCCTTTTAATAGCATCACCCGTTGTTCCTTCATATGTAATTGTTTGTGCTCCTGCGTATTTGATAAATTTCTTATGCCCATCTTTTTCTACACCAAAACTTATATTCCCTGAATCTTGCTGATCAAAAACTGCAAATACGGTCCCTAATTTAATAAGCCAATCAAAATTATGATATTCTTTTAATTGGAATGTTACGTTATTTAACTGAATTTCGACTGAATTATCTTTCATAGATTACCTCACATTTAATATAATTAAGTTGTACATTCCACTATTCGACATATTTTATGGAAATCCTATGCTAATAATATAAAATTTTATAAATATAATGATAAACACTTATAAAGAGGTGAATACAATGGATCAACAAATTGTTATTAAAGCATATCAAAAAGACTGGGGTGAAGAGTATATAAAAGAAAAAGAGAAATTTTGTTCCTTGTTAGGACAAGAAATAATTGCTGTTGAACATATAGGGAGCACAGCAGTAGAAGGATTAGGAGCTAAACCTCTTATTGATATGATGATTGGCGTAACAGGATTGCAAATAGCTGAAAAGTGGATTGAAGTTCTATCGGAAATTGGATATGAGTATGTTCCAAAAGATGCAACGAATTGGCGTTTTTTTAGAAAGGGAAAATGGAGAGCGGGTACTCATCATTTGCATATTTATATTTATAATAGTGATAAGTGGAGAAACAATATTTTATTTCGTGACTTTCTAATAAGCCATGAATGGGCACGTAAAGAATATAGAGAATTAAAAGAGAGGCTTGCTATTACATATGCTTTTGATCGTGTTTCATATACAAAGGCAAAAGCGCCGTTTATTCGAAAAATATTAGAATTGGCTAGAATTCAATAAATTTATAGATTCTTATCTAACTAGTTTTGAAACCTCTTCCTATACTTTTTATAGGGAGAGGATTTTTTTCATAACAAAATATATAATTTCTAATTATTGGAGGCAAACTATTTTATTTATTTTGATATTTCTAGTACATTGGAAATATTAAGGGGGAATTAAGCAATGAAAGCTATTGTACATCAATATGAAAAAGGATTAGAGGGGTTAGAATATAAATTTTCACCTGAGATAAGTCCTAATGCAGGTGAAGTGAAAATAAAGTTAAAAGCTGCAGGGTTGAATCATAGGGATTTATTTATTATAAACAATAGAAAAGAAATGGATCTACCATTAGTAATAGGTTCAGATGGCTCAGGAATTGTTACAGAAATAGGAGAAGGAGTTTCAAATATTACACTACATACAGAAGTTATTATTAATCCTAGTATTGGATGGGAACATGCTACTGAAGTACCGGAGTTACCGGAAGTACTAGGTGGGCCGAAAGATGGAACGTTTGCTGAATATGTAATTGTACCAGCTGAAAATGTAGTAGAAAAGCCGTCATATCTTACTTGGGAAGAATCAGGTGTTTTATCTTTATCTGCATTAACTGCATATAGAGCGCTTTTTACAAAAGGGAGATTGAAGTGCGGTGAACACGTTTTAATTCCGGGAATAGGCGGTGGTGTTGCTACATTTGCCATGTTATTCGCGAAAGCAATCGGCGCAAAAGTGAGTGTTACTTCAAGGGTAGAGAATAAAAGGGAACTTGCTGAAAAATATGGTGCAGATATTTCTTTTAATAGTACCGGAAATTGGGAAGAGAGCTTACAAGGTGAAAAAGTAGATTTAATAATAGATAGTATAGGCCCGGCAACTTTCTTGAAATATTTTGATGTATTAAAACCAAATGGAAGAATCGTGAATTTTGGTGCAAGCTCAGGAGATAAAATTGAATTACCATTACGCGCATTATTTTATAATCAAATTGATATTATGGGAACATCCATGGGTAGCCGTGAGGAATTTAATGAGATGATAAAGTTTATTGAAAAATATCAAATTAAACCAATTATTGATAAGGTTTACTCGTTAGAAGAAGCAATTCGAGCACTAAGCCGTATGGAACATGGGGAACAATTCGGAAATATTGTACTTCAAATGAATTAAAAAATATGATTTTGCAATTAGTATATTTAAATGAATATGTTATGTATTTCAAACATGAAAAAAATACGAACCGCCTTATTATAAAGGCTTACCGGCTTTATACATAAATAGCGTATAAAATTTGTTTAATAATTGTCACATGAGTAATAGTAAAATGAGAATTAGATGAAAAAAGTTTAAGCCTATTTTCATAATGGTATTGTATACTGTGTAAATCAAGAACACTTGTATGTAAGGAGAGAGTTTAATGAATTACACAGTATTTCAGTGGTTTAATAATTTTGCTGATTCATCCAAACTATTAGATACGTTAATGATTGCTATTACAAATAGCGCTGCATACGTAGCCGTTCTATTTATGTTTATCTTATGGTTTAATAATGGAAAGAAAGAAAAGGCAATTAGAAAACAATATACAGTTTTATATACGACGCTTTCGGTTATTATTGCATTATTAGTAAATGTTCTTATACACGCGGTATATTACCATCCGCGTCCGTTCGTATCACATGATGTACATCAATTAGTACCACATGCAGCAGATTCATCATTCGTTAGTGATCATTCTGTACTTGTATTTTCAATCGCCTTCGTATTTATTCTTAGAGGAGAAAAACTGAAATATATCGCGCTATTATGGGCAGTACTAGTCGGTATATCACGTATGTACGTAGGTGTTCATTATCCTTTAGATATACTTGGTGCAGCATTCTTAACACTTATTACGAGTGCTTTAGTAATGCAAAGTACACGTATGTTTGAACCAATAGCGAAACTTGTATTCAAAATGTATGCATTAGTAGCGAGACGAATTCCTTTCTTAGCGAAATATAAACATATCGCATAATTTTCCTATAAAAAGTTCCCCTTTGGACATCCAGAGGGGAATTTTTTTATAGGAAATACGAAAAGAGTTTAGAGTGCTCTGTAATCAAGTTGTACTAATTAATATTCTGAAATTTCACGCACCGTATTTTAAATATATAAAATAATAACACAAAATAACAACAGTTAGTTTTGCATTGTTTTAAAGGAATTAAAAAGAAAACTTCGAAACATATAGTATCGTAAACAAAAACTACAAATTTTAAAACGGATCTTCGTACGAATCCATTCCAAAAGAGAGGAGATAAGTATGCAAAAACTCCAAACGAATAAAGGCGCTCGATATATGATGATTGCTTTTATTGTTTTGTTTCTTATTATGATTTTGCGTATATTCTATATTCAGGCAGTAGGAGTCGTGCATAATGTGAATGTAAAGGATCTCGCGAATGAACAACATAATAAAAAAGGTGTTTTAGAAGCGAATCGTGGCACTATCTATGATCAAACCGGAAAGGTGTTAGTACAAGATTCTACAACGTATCGAGTTGTTGTGAATTTAAAAGGAAAAGATAAAGTGAAAAATAAAGATGAAACCGCACAACAATTAGCCGATGCGCTTGAAATTGATAAAGAAGAAGTATTAAAAAACTTTCATGAAGGGCGTACGCAAGTTGAAATTGGGAAAATTGGTCGGAACTTATCTAGGGAAAAGAAGGAAAAAATTAATGATTTAAAAATACCAGGTGTATCTTTTATGTCGGAAAAAGCAAGAGTGTATCCGAATGAAGACTTTGCATCCTATATACTTGGTTTTGCTAGACCAGATGATAAAGGGAATACGGAAGGGAAGTTTGGGCTTGAAAAGAGTTTGGATAAATATTTGCACTCTACAAACGGAAATATAGAATATGTGGGTACACGAAGGGGAATTCCGCTTACAAATGATATAGGTAAAGTAGAACCAGCTAAAAATGGGAATAACGTATATTTAACGCTTGATAAACAAATTAATAGTTTTTTAGAAGAAGCGATGAACAAAGCGCAAGAACATTATGATCCTTCTATGTTAATTGGCATTATTGCTGATCCAAAAACAGGAAAGGTTTTAGCGATGTCTAGTAAACCTAGTTACAATCCTAATGTAGGTGATATCGAATACTTTTTAAATGACCCGATTGCAAATGCATATGAACCAGGTTCAACAATGAAAGTTTTTACATTAGCAGCTGCCATTAATGAAGGTGTATATAACGGAAAAGAATATTTTCAATCTGGAAAATATTCCGTTGGTTCATCTGATATAAAAGACCATAATGGTGGATTTGGATGGGGATCAATTACATTTGATGAAGGATTTGAAAGGTCATCAAACGTAGCTTTTTCTATTTTAGAAGATCAGTTACTGAAACCAAATAAATTTAAGCAATATATGAATAAATTTGGATTCAATCAAAAAACAGGGATAGATTTACCTGGAGAAAGGAAAAATACTTTATTATTAAATACACAAATTCAACAGGTTACAACTTCTTTCGGTCAAGGTTCTACAGTAACTCCGATTCAATTAATCCAAGCGGCTACTGCTATAGCAAATGACGGGAAAATGATGCAACCATATATCGTTGATAAAGTTGTAAATCCAACAAACAAAGAAGTTATTATGGAAAATCAACCGAAAGAAATTGGGAATCCGATAAAAAAAGAAACAGCGGACAAGGTTAGAAGCTTAATGGAGCGTGTTATAACATCTTCAAAAGGAACTGGTACAATGTATAAAGTGGATGGTTATCCAATTGGAGGTAAGACAGGAACAGCACAAATCCCGAATCCTGAAAATGGCCGATATATGGAAGGGAAAGAGAATTACATTTTCTCCTTTTTAGGAATGGCTCCAATTGACGATCCGGAGTTAATCGTATACTTAGCTATTAAGCAGCCAAAGTTAAAAGGAGATGAGTATGGAGCTCAGCCTCTTGCTGAAATATTTAAACCTGTTATAAAAAACAGCCTTGAATATTTAAAGGTGAAACCGTATACAGAAAAACAAATAGCTGATGCAGCGAAACAATCTCAATTAAAAGTACAAAATTATGTAAATCAATCGATGGATACAATAGAGAAAAGTGTAGAAAAAGAGAAGCTACAGCCGGTAATTTTAGGAGAAGGAAAAATAATAAAACAATATCCACAGTCTGGCGAGGTAATGAGTGAAGGTGATCGTATATTTTTATTAGGGAATAACGCACAAATGCCAAATGTAAAAGGGTGGTCCATGCGTGATGTTATGCATTTCTCTAAACTTTTGAAATTAGATTTGAAAACTTCTGGTACGGGTTATGTAACGAGTCAAAGTATTGAAAAAGGACAAGATTTACAAGAAGGAGATACACTAGAACTAGAATTAGAACCGCCGTTACAACCGTTAACAGAGGCGAATACGAATTAATCCAGGCATTTGGAAAGAGTTATATGCAAATAGCTCTTTCTTTAGAGTTGCGAGTAATTTCACGCACCGTAATTTTTAGAAAAAATAATAAATAAAAGAACTAACAGTGACACGTTGTTAAATATCTGATTATTGTTTATTTACAGTTAAATTTATATGTGATAATATGGAAAAAATAAATGCAGTGAAGAGAAGAGTAAATAAAATGAATTTTTCACAGAGAGCTCCATGTAGCTGAAAAGGAGTAAAAATTCTTTATTGAACCAAGCCTCTGAGCAGCACATCGGAACCTATTATTAGGGGATGGTGTGACGGGAGCTCCCGTTATAGAGCTATGGTATAAGCATGAATTAGAATGCAGTACCTGATAAGGTTAGTATGGTGACATATTAACAAACTAGGGTGGCACCGCGATGATAAATCTCGTCCCTAAGATTAAAAGTCTTGGGGGTGGGATTTTTTTATTGTTGTAAAACAATTTTGAAAGCGGGGGCCAAAAATGAAAAATTTACTTAAAGATTGGAAATATCCTTTATTACTATTGTCCGGAGTTGGTATTGCGAATTTAGGGGCATGGATTTACTTAATAGCACTGAATGTACTTGTCTATAATATGGGTGGCTCAGCCTTAGCTGTTGCTACTTTATATGTAATAAAACCATTAGCCACTTTATTTACAAACGCTTGGTCTGGGAGTATGATTGATCGTTTAAATAAACGGAAATTAATGATTCACCTCGATATATATCGTGCGTTATTTATCGCTATTTTACCTTTACTTCCGTCACTTTGGATTGTTTATGTATTCGTATTCTTTATAAGTATGGCCAGTGCAATTTATGAGCCAACTGCTATGACGTATATGACGAAATTAATTCCAGTAGAGCAAAGACAACGTTTCAACTCATTACGTACTTTAATAGGATCTGGTGCATCATTAATTGGACCAGCAGTAGCGGGGGGATTATTAATTGCAGGTACACCAGAGTTTGCTATATATATGAATGCTATAGCATTTCTCTTATCAGGATTCATTACATTACTTTTACCGAATCTTGATAAGAAAGAAGATTCGGATACAACTAGTAATACATTATCACTTACAGTATTAAAAAAAGATTGGAACACTGTTATAAATTTTAGTAGAAAACATGTGTATGTCGTATGTGTGTATTTCTTATTTCAAAGTATGTTCGTATTAGCAACTGCTACTGATTCACTTGAACTATCGTTTGCGAAAGAGGTATTACTACTAACAGATAGTGAATACGGTTTTCTAGTTAGTATAGCTGGTGCAGGATTTATTTTAGGTGCCATAACAAATACAATTTTATCAAAGAAATTAGCACCTTCATTTCTAATTGGAATAGGATCATTATTCATCGCAATTGGTTATTTAATTTATGCTTTTTCAAATGTATTTTTAATAGCTGCTATTGGATTCTTTATTTTATCTTTCTCTATGGCATATGCAAATACAGGATTTTATACATTTTACCAAAATAACGTTCCCGTTCATATAATGGGACGGATCGGGAGCATATATGGACTTGTTATTGCGTTAGTAACAATCTTTATTACAATACTATCTGGTGTTGCGACTCAGTTCATTTCTATACAACTTGTAGTTATTGTAGGGTCATTAATAATGTTATTTATTACTATCGTCTTGTGTGTGTTTACTTTATTCCCATCACAATCTAAGTTGTATTCTACTGAGTCAATAAAGTGAAATTTTAATCAGGGGAGCATCCCCCACTGATTATCAGCCCTCACCAATCGGGCTTTTACGGGCAGCAGTGTCCCCACTTAACTTCTTTGCTTTCGCTGAATTTTGGGATGGGGGTCCTACTGCCCACAAATAGCGGAGTACATTCGAAATGAACTTTGTGTTCTCATTAACAATTTATCGTATTTAATAAAAGGGTTCTTTCCCCTTTATATGGAAAAATTAATAAGGGTAAAGAACAATACCGAAAGACAAGGGTGGTTGTCGTGATAAAAACAAAAGATGAAATTAATAGAATTGTAAAAGAAATACAAAAGAAAATAGATTTCTCTGGAGTAGTTTTAGTAAAAAAAGAAAAAGACTTAATCTATGAAAAAGCAATGGGTTACGCAAACAAAAGTGAATGTATAAACAATACGATACAAACAAGATTCGGCATTGCCTCAGGATGTAAAATTTTCACTGCAATTGGAATCTGTCAACTTGTTGAAAAAGGTGTTATTTCTTTTCATACAAAATTAAAGGATTGTCTAGAGATAAAACTTCCAAACTTCGATGAAGATATTACAATACATCAACTACTAACGCATAGCTCTGGTATACCAGATTATTTTGATGAAAGTATTATAGATAACTTCGAGGATCTTTGGAAACAAACACCTATGTATCTATTAAAGAGCTTAAAAGACTTTTTACCATTATTTCAAAACAATAATATGATGTTTGCACCTGGGAGTAAGTTTCACTACAACAACGCAGGTTTTATCATACTTGGATTAATAATAGAAGAACAGACGGGACTTAAATTTACGGAGTATATAGAAACAAACATTTTTAATTCGATTGGCATGAATGATTCTGGCTATTTTTCATTAGATAAATTACCAAGACATACAGCTCTAGGATATATAAAGGACGAAACCAACCAAAATTGGAGAACAAACGCTTACTCTATACCAATAAAAGGAGGGGCTGATGGAGGTGCATATGTTACTGCACCAGACATGTTGAAATTTTGGGCGGCACTATTTAATAATGAAATTTTAGGAAAGGAATATACAAAGTTACTTTTAACTCCCCACATTTATGTAAATGATAAACAGTCTTACGGATATGGAATATGGATTGAAACACGAGAAAACAAGGTATTCAAATATCATGTAATGGGATATGATCCAGGCGTCAGTTTTCGCTCGGCCATATATCCAGAATTAGGAATCACTTTAGTTATTCCATCGAATAAAGAGGCAGGACCTGAAAAATTAATGACAGAAATAGAAAGAGCTTTTTAATTATATGGATATAAAAGAAGAGATACGAAAATAATTTAAACGGGTTTATGATTGTTTCTGTTCTGAAAAATATTTTAGTTAACGAGGAACCCTTTATTTATTAAATAAGGGGTTTTGTAATTCTGCACAATTACATATGTTTATATGGATTTTTAAATTAAAAAATATTACTATATAATTGTAAATTTAAATTATTAATTCATATGAAAGGATGTGTTAACAATTTGTATATGATCAACGGTAGTTTGTTTATTATTTTAGGGGTTATTTGTTATTTAATTGTACGTGGAATATTAATTGGTACCAAAAATAAAAAACATGTGATTTGGTGGAAAGAAATAGTAAGTTTTTTATTCGTGGTTTACATTTGTATGGTTGTTGCAGTAACTTTATTCCCTTTACCAATCGGTTTTCCTTCTAATATTGAAAATCTGAATCGCTCGGTCAATATAATACCATTTGCATCAATTATTAAAGACATCAATCAAATTGGTAGTGCTTATGATGGAGATGCCCTATTTATGATTGGGCTAATTGTAAGAAATGTAGGCGGGAATATTTTATTATTAATGCCTTTAGGATTTTTAGCACCTATCCTATGGGATAAATATAAGAAATTCAAAAATACAATTTTATTAGGATTTTCTATATCAGCTAGTATTGAATTGCTACAATTAATTGAGTCTTTATTTAGTGGAGTGGGACGTATTACTGATATTGATGATGTGATTTGTAATGTTCTAGGTTCTATTTTTGGATATTGTATTTATAATATCTTTTTAAAAGCCATTAATAAATTTAACATTCGAGTGTTGGATAAAACTAATTCTAAAGGTGTGGAATTAGTTGATAAATAGGAGTTTAAACGAGTTATTAAAGGCGTACGAGTAAAAAGTACGTCTTTTTTATTTTTATAAATAATGCTTAAGGCTGATGAGAAATCACATTTTCCATCTTACACTTGAAAGTAGCTATCGTATTTCAAGTATGGAGTGAAAAGAGGAGAATATAATCTTTAAAGATAAGCAAGTTTATAGGAGGATTCTAAATGGATATTTTACTTGTTGTTCTTATTATTGTTTTGATGCAAAGTAAAGAACGAAAAGTGAAAATAAACCGTATTTGGCTCATTCCGGCTTTGTTGTGCTTTGTAACAATCCAGTCCATTATTCATATGGGACAAATAACATCCCTTGTTTAACATTGCTAAGAACGGTAATACTAATTAACATTGAACTTTTACAACAAGGGATGATAATATGATATACATTTACACAGATTTTGGTGGAACACATACTACCTCACTAGCTGCAGCGTATCATTTAAATAAACTACCAACGGATCGTAAGTTAACGAAAGAAGAAATTTTGAATGTAGATTACTTTAATAAATTGAAAACAGAAGATATGGGAAAAATTATTTTTCATGGAATCGATGAACATGGTCATCCTGTATATACGATTGGATGCGGCGCATCAAAAGTTGTTGTACCTGCGATGAAGCATTTAGGAGAAATCTTGCAAAAACATTATCAAAGCCATGAAAAGATTATATTTTCTAATACATCACCAACAGTGCCTTTACCGATGACTTTCGGTGGGCTGTTTTCTAGAAGGTTCCATATTGATTTTATTGGCGTACCGTTACTCGTATGGGGAGCAAAAATTTGCTGTGATAATATACAAAGGCTTGTTAGTTATACAAAAGAAGCTGGACGATTAACGAATGATTATGTAGTAATTTTAGATAATGAAACTTTTAAATAGTATATGATAAGAAGAAAATCGAGCAAATTCCTTGATTTTCTTTTTTATTTGTGAAATAGACAAGAAATAGTCACAATTAATATGCATCTACTATAGCCAAAACAATAAAGTCCTGTTACTATTACAGGGATATTCTCTTTTCGTAACATAAATATATAGAAAAGTCAGAAAAGAGGAATTGAATTAAGGGAGGAACAACATGAAGCGTGTTGCTTGGATTACTGATAGTACAACTGCGAGTTTTAAAACAGAAGGAGATAACTTTGTTATCCCAATTGAAGTTATTATTGATGGTGTGTCGTACAAAGATTGTGAAGAAGGTGTGCGTGAGCGCGTTTATAATGCTTTGAATGAAGGTAAAACTGTCACTACATCACAGCCTAACATAGGGGAAATGGTAGATTTATTTTCGAAATGCAAAGAAGAATATGAAGAGGGATTTGCAGTTGCTATTAGCGGAAAAGTAAGTGGAACCTATCAAAATATGAAGCTAGCTGCAGAAATGGCAGGTTTTCCATTAACGGTATTAGACAGTGAAACAACAAGTTATCCAATGGATGAACTAATTAGAAAAGCGAAATCGTTATACAATGATGGTATGACTTTACAAGATATACACAAAACATTAGTAGATGAAAAAAGAAGACCTTTCCACGTATTCCCGAAAAGTTTAAAAGGCCTTTATGCAAGTGGTCGTGTAAAGGGCATTCAATTTTTACTTGGAAGTTTATTAAGTGTTAACTTAATATTAGAAGTAAAAGGTGGAGAGCTTTTACTTGAAAAGAAAGTTCGTAAAATCCAAAAATGTCGAGAATATATTAAAAATGAACTTGAAAAAGAATTACCAAAAGTACTTCATATGTTCCATGCTAATGATAAAGATGGAGCCGAGGAATGGATTGCAGATATTAGACAAGCATTCCCTGAAATGGATTTCAAATTATATCCATTACCAATTTCATTTGCGGTTCATGCAGGTGAAGGTACAATTGCAATTAGTTATTAAAGTAAAACCCGTGAATAATTCACGGGTTTTTTATTTAATTAAAATGAAATGTGATCTCGACATATCTCCATCGAGGTTAGAAATCGATGGTCGAGCTACCTTCTCATAGATAACTGTGGAATGCCTTTTTTATGACTTATCCAATTATTTCTTACAAGATTTAAGGAGGATTGAGTTGAAAATGAATTGATTAAAGTGTAAAATTACACTAAATAACACATTAGTTACTTTTTGAGGGGGAGGTAAAGTGAATAAGGAGCATGCAATTGAACTTATTTCAACGAAAATAAAGTTAATACGCACTGAAAAAAGATATACACAAGATAAAATGGCTGAAGTTCTCGGCATATCAAAAAAAACGCTTGTTCAAATTGAGAAAGGGAGAACGAATGCAGGTTGGACCAACACTGTTGCTATTTGTGCATTGTTTAGAGATAGTGAAGTTTTACAGAATACTCTTGGGGATGATCCATTAGTAGTAATCGAAACAATGGCCCACAATAGCACTAACAACTTCAAAGAAAAAACATTGGGAGGAAAAGTCTGGTGGAAACAGATTCAAGAAAAAGGGAATTTTCGCTTACAACAAAATCTAATTAGTCAGCATTATCGTATTCTAGACAGACAGGATTACCGTTGGTTTAATTCGTTTGATTTAGAAGAAACGCTAAATCAACTTAATAAATTAGCAACGAATTCAGAACATCAAATAACCAGAACTACAATGAGCGAAAATAAATAGGAGGAAATTACATATGATCATCTTGCATTTTCTTTGGATTTACTTTATGCCAATTTACTGGTTATGTGGATTTATAGGTGGAATCTATTTAATTATTGCAGGTATCAAATATCTTAAATTACTTGTAAGTGTAATGGGATTACTTTGTCTTACCCTTGTCGTGTTACCTATTGTTTGTTGGGGGACAGGGATTAATGCGGAATTTCTTCTTACACCCGTTTCCAACTTTTCACTATTCTCTTTAAGTGGGTTAATAACAGGATTTATTGGATTTTGGTCAAAAATTAAAGGCATAAGAAATATGGGAGTTACTATTTTTACTTGTGGAGTAATAGGTGCCCTATTCTATTATTTAATGTCTATACCCGATTCATACTATATAGGATAGTTTTTCAAAACTCAGTTCATTTACAAACAAAAGGATAGTGAAACAAGAAAAACATTATTTCTATTCTTTCTGTCTAACTTATTAAATAAAAAGGAGATGCTATAGAACTGGTAGCGTCTCCTTTTTCACATGAATCATTTACCTATCAGATAGGTTGCGCTCCAGTACGTAGTAGGTAACATATCAATAGCTAGCTATAATTTCTACATTCTCTGACTTTAAATGATAAAGGAGATGTTATCACAGTTGTTCCTGCAAAGAAAAAATGAATAGCTGTAGTAAAAACATTCTAGAATACAGAATCTTAGGAATGTTGGATATAAAATATGATAAATACGAGGCGTAAGCCAGTTTACAATTTTTATGTCAACACTACAAACTTGACATGTGTGTATTTCGTTTTGCACTGTAAATCATTCATATTGAGTAATGGAATTGTAGAAATATATAATAGAATATTCGCACTAATATTTATAAAACTACAATCTATTTACATATAAGGTTATTAGGATTATATTGAAAATGAAAGAGAAAACAATAGATGGAAGGGGATGTTTTTTATGTTTAAAAAAGCAGCACTAGGGATTTCATCGTTAGCAATCACAGCGTTCGTCGGATTAGGAATGGCAACAGAAGCTTTAGCTGGACCAGCAGCACCACTTACTTCACTAAACGTCGTACAAGTAGAGTCTGAGCTAGGCGGGGTAGAAACAATTAATCAGAACAGCTTCAGTACATCGCGTAACCACGGGGGAAAATACTTATATATTACAACGAAAGAAATGGGCTATGGCCAAAACCCATTTGCTAAAATGAATGGTTCTAATGTAAAAAGTATTGATTCCACTATAATTGGCGGAAGACCAATCGTTGGCTGGTATTATAAATGGGATGCGTCTGGACACCAACAAGGAACTTTTGAGTACCAAAAGACATCTATAAATGCCCCATTTAATACAATGCGTACATCAATTTATATCCAATAATTTTGAAAGCGTTCGCACATGTAGAATAGTAAAAAAGGTACTTCTAGGAGTACCTTTTTTTGATTTGAATCACGTTCATCTATATTTACAATCCTGATTTCACAGCAAGAATACTTACCATAAAACAAAATCCTTAAACGTCTATAAAATTAATATGAACGCGTAGTACAAGTCCGCTACAGTTAAAGTACGTAACTTTACATATTTCAACTCAATGAAAAAGGAAGAAACTGCAGTACTTACGCCGCAGTTTTAAATTCATCCATGAACTCACAGTTTTTAGATATATAGACATAAACGTAATACCTGCGCCTCTTTTTTAAATTCAAGATTAAAAAAGAGGAGCTAAACTTATATAAGCTTAGCTTAATGGGGATGTGGCGGAACTTTAAAATTAATTACATCTTTTTCATAGCATAAATAATTTTGTATAGGGAGATGAAAGGATTTTTTAAAGTAATAAAGAAGTATGTATAAACAAATATATAAATGGTAGTGATTAGGATGAAAATCAGTAAGTTTGCAGAAGTAAATAATGTAAGTGTAGATACGATTAGACATTATATGGATCTCGGACTCGTTATTCCTGAGAAAAAAGGAAGTCACTATTTTTTTGACGAGTATTGTCAAAAGGATATAGAACTTATATTAGAGTACAAATGGATAGGGTTTAGCTTGAATGAAATTAAAGAACTGTTTCTTTATAAAAATTTAGGGAAATCCTTAGACTATGAAAAGGATATTTTTTATCAATCTTTATTTAAAGTAAAATATGAAAAGATTGAGCAAGAGATAAAAACCTTAAAGGAACGAAAAGATAAATTAAAGAAAACGTTAAATAATTTATCTATAGAAACTGAAATTTCGAGTTCAATTTTAGGGGTAGATTTAAAAGTACTTCATTTATTTAAATGTGTTAAGTGTAACGGAAATTTAATTCTTGAAGATGGCATTATTAATAAAAATCAAATTGTTGAGGGGAAATTAATTTGTAATTGTGGTGAAGAATACGCGATTACTTCCGGAGTTTTAACAGCTGGAAAATTATTTGAGGTGTATAAGAGGAAATCACTTGAAGATTCTATTTCAGATTATATCCATGAAACGGATACTGCTTTTTTGGAAAATGTTCAAAGAGGAGGAGAATGGGCGAAAAAGAAACTAATGCAATTAGATTTAAATGAAAAAATACTACTTGATTTAGGGTCTGGTATTGGGTTCTTTTTACGAAATATTTATGAAGAACTACCGGAAGAGTGTTTATATATTGCTGTTGATCGAGATTTGAATAAACTTTTACTTTTAAAAGATGTAATTGAGAGAAGAAATGTGAAAAGAAATATTGTATTTATCTGTGCCGACTTTCTAAACATACCTATTCAGAATAATTCTGTTGATATTGTAATCGATCAATCAGGTACAAGTAATTATAGTTTTGAATATGAGGAGTTCTTATTGTGTGAATTAAATTCCCTTTTTAAACACAATTGTTATTTATTAAGTTCATTTATTTTATTTAATAAATTCAGCATAAATAGCCAAATTGCACCTAGACTCAGAGAGAATTTTACATCTGCAAAAGTAACAAAAGAAATCGAAAATTTACAGTTTCAATCTATTGATGAAAGTACTTCAAATTATTTGATACGAGGGGGAAGGTACGAGGATTTCTTTGTTCAAGGAGAAGAAATTTATACATATTCATTTTTCGAAAAAAGATGGGGTTAACCCCATCTTTTATTTATTTCCCCTTAAAACTTTTCAAATCGTACATATTGCTATTGGGTTGACCCAAGAACTTACAATGTACGTAACACAAAGTTAGGTAGGGGGAAAAGTGATGGGAAGTTTACGATTACATATAGAAAATAAAAAAAGAAACCAAGAACTAAGAAATATGTGTCTCTATTCATTCGGGAAAACAGTATCAATATTTGGTAGCTCTATTTATAGTTTTGCATTAGGATTATATGTTTTACATATAACCGGATCAGCATTAAATTTTGCCATTACGCTTATTTTAGGAACTATTCCGATGATTGTTATGAATCCATTTGCTGGTGTAATTGCAGATAAAGTTAATAAAAAGAAATTGGTCATTTGTATGGATTTACTAAGTGGAAGCTTATTAATTACTGTTTATATATTTAGCAGTAATTATGGATTAGACTTATTCACCATTTATGCTACTACCTTTCTTATAACGGTATTTACAACATTTTTTGGAATAGGATTAGAAGCTGCAAAACCAAATATCGTCTCCAAAGAGAGGCTAATGAGTATTAACTCTATAAGTAAAATTATCGATTCTATATCTTTAATTCTAGGTCCTATGTTAGGTGGTATTGTTTTTGCAGTCTTTGATATTAAAATTTTTATAATTATAAACGGTATTTCATTTATCCTTTCGGCTATTTCCATATTATTTATTAACTTTAAATTGTTTGAGCAAAACATAAATGAGGAATGTTCAATTAGAAAAATTAATTTTATTGAAGATATAAAGGAGGGATACTCTTACTTAATGGAGCGGAAAAGCTTAAAAAATACGTTCAGTATTTTAATTTCACTTAATTTCTTCTTAGGGTTTGCTGTAACTGTTCCATTGCCATACATTATTAATACAGTTCTCGATCTTGGTTCTAAACAATTTGGTATGATTCAAGGGACTTTTCCAGTAGGCATGATAATTGGTGCGATTTTAGTAAAAAAGATAACCGATCGTTTTTCTTACGCTTATCTTTTGAAAAAGTTAAGCTTTATGTTGGCGGTTTTTATGATTATTTCAGGAATTCCAGTTTTATTCAAAAGTTTTGAGGTAAATGATTTTGTATACGTTATTACCTATTGTGTTGTTATGTTCTTTTTAGGACTAATTATAGTGCTTATTGATATACCTATAGCTTATTTCATGCAAAAAGAGATTCCTGATGAATATAGAGGGAGGGTTCTCAGCATTGGATTAAGTATAAGTAAAATGATGCTTCCTATAGCAATGGTGCTATCCGGTCTATTATTAAATTATATTCCAGCCTACATGATTACAATTGTAGGGGGAATCTTATATTTAATAGTAATTAAAGTTTCATCGAATTGTTTCATATTAGAAGTTCATTCGAAAGATTATAGCGCTTAGTAGATCTTAGATTATTTATATAATGGATACTGCTACATTTTTCAAGATAAGAAATGCAAATACTATAAAATGAAAAAATCGGCTGATTTCCCATGAACAATTTTGAAAAGATTACATATTCGTTTTGGAGACTACTTTAAAATTGTAGGTTGAGGGGGATGAATATCGTTCTAAATACAATAAGAAAATTTAACTTTGTTGATTGACCTTCCCCTTACAGGAAGCAGTATATTTAAAATAATTAATTACAGGAGGTGAGTGTTATGCTTTCAATTGGAGAGTTTTCAAAAATATCTCATCTTACAATGAAGACGCTGCGCTATTATGATGAAATTGGGCTTTTAAAACCAGCTTTCATAGACCCTAAGAATGGATATCGCTACTATGATATTTTCCAATTAGAAATAGCTTTATTGATTACACGATTAAAAACTTATTTATTTTCGCTGGAAGAAATTAAGGATATTTTAGAAAATCGGGAGAAAACTGAATTGCTTAACTCTAAAATGAAAACCAAACAAGAAAATCTAACACAGCAGATAACATATTATTCTTCTTTATTAAAAAAATTAAAGCGTGATATTCAACAATTAGATGAAGAAGAAAGTATCATAGGTTACTTAAATCATATTGAGATTAATCTTGTAAATCACTTAACCTATAATATATCATCTCAGCGAAAACAAATTAATACCGTTGATTTCCTAACACACTTTAATGAGTTGTTTAGTAAAATTTCATTTGAAAATTTATTACCTATTGCAAAACCACTTGCTATTTTCCATAGTTCAGAATATGTACCTGAAAATTATGATGTGGAAATTGCGATTCCCCTTGCAGAAGCCACAAATAAAACAAAAGTGTTTAATCCCGGTCTTTGCGCAATGGCTACGCTTATTGGTTCTTACGAAGAATTACCTTTTATTCATACAAAGCTACACGTTTGGATTGAAGAAAATAACTATAAACTGAATGGAGCTCCGTTTGAAGTTTATAAAACGAATCCTTATAGCACACAGGAGGAGAATAATATCATAGAAGTTTATTTTCCTATAAAATGAATAAAGGGAGGAGCGTATCACAATGTATGGTATAAACCGGCCAACAATAAAAGAAAAAATATTAATTTTAGTTACTGAGATTATCTATCTAATCATTGCGTATTACTTACTTTTCATTACTTATTTCAAACCAGGCATTTCAATAGGGCTGTTTATAGCTTTAATTATCACCGCTTTACGATTAACGGCTATGATGTTTATATGGTTGCCTAGAGGGATTTCATGGCAAGAAGCCATTATGAACAGTATTGCTTTTGGAATTTATTATTTAGGTTTTCCAATCTTAATGATTACTAGTAATCAGGATCCTAATTTAATATTACTTACAATAGGTTGGATATTGTTTTTAGGAGGAAGTATGTTAAACACAGTTTCAGAGCTACTTAGAAAATCCTTTAAAGACAATCCTGTAAATCAAGGTAAGCTATATACAGGTGGTTTATTTAAATATGCGATTCATATTAATTATCTGGGGGATTGCCTTTGGGTGTTAGGTTTAGCATTTATCGCTAGCAATATTTATAGTTTATTTATACCTCTAGGCCTGTTCTTTGTATTCGTTTTTGAATATATTCCAAAATCTGATGGTTACTTACAGAAAAAGTATGGAGAACAATTTACAGTCTATAAACAGAAAACAAAAAAATTAATACCGTTTATTTGGTAAATCAGTTTCATAAATTATAAAAAGCGCAGGATTAGCATCCTGCGCTTTTCTATCGTAATTCAGCGGTTTTTCTAATGACAATCTTATCAATATCATCTTCTTCATCACCAATAAATAATCCGCGTTCTTTTAAATATGCTTCAAAATATAAATCTGCTTCAGCACGTTCGTCATATGGCTTTACAGAGAGAACGAAACCTAATTTGTTTTGTTCTTCTAAGTGAGAAGTGGAGATGTAAGCCGGTACATTATGGCGTAAAAAGAGTTCTTTAACTGGAATAATCATATCTTTCATTAATTTCGTTAGCATACCCATTTCAAACTCGAAATTAAAGCGATCTATACTAGATAAATCAGCGAATACTACACCGATAAAACCTGTATTAAATACTTCTTGATATTCTACATCTTCATCATGGCCGCCATAAAAATTCTTTTCGATTAAATAATTTACAAAATAAGCAACGCCATCACTTTGTTCAAATGGTTTCGTTGAAAGAACAAAACCAATTTTCTTTTGTTTATGTAAATACACACATGACATGTATGCTGAAATGTTATGTTCTTTAAATAAAGCACTTGTTGCTCCAGAGAGACCATCTAGTACGTGATGAACAATTTGAAGTTTTTTACGAGCGAAATAATAGGATTTCTTTTGTAACTCCAATGTATCAATAAAGACAGAGCCGATAAAGCCTGTATTTGAAATAATAGGTGCTTGCTTTTTTCTTCCTCTGCGCTTTAATGGAGCCATTGTTAAAATCATCCCTTCATGTACGTTTAAAATAAAAAAGAACATTTGTTCGTATATTTATATTTTACTATTAAAACGCTATAAAGTAAAGGGTTTTTGATGAAAATATAACAAAAAAGACACCTTATAAAAGGTGCCTTAAACGCTGTAAGGGATAGGGTTTACCCTAACTATTTATATTATGATACAGAAACAATCTCTTCTGTATCTTCTACATCTAAATGACAGTCCATAGTACGAACATCTTGATCTTCATGACTTCCGAAATAAATAGTAATTTTCATATGTATCGCTCCTTTATTCTAGGAATACCTAAAATAATTACTAGTAATGTTAATATTTATTATATACCACTTTTTTCATTCCGACAACGTTATATCATTTTTAATTATTTTAAACTATAGAGCACAATTTAAAGAGGTACTTTTTATAGAAAATGGTAAATTTCTAATATGTTATATTTAATATAGAAAAATTCGAGTGTTACTTTTTATGAAAAGGAGAACTATTGATGAATTATAAACAACTACTACTAGATAACTTTGCATTTAAAACTTCATATGTTGCACAATTTGTGCCCGGAATGAGTATAAAAAAAACGAAAGATTATATTGCTGTTGATTGTGGATTACCTGCCGATACATTTAATATCATCACTCTACTAAACAATAATTTAACGGAAGGGGTCGAGAAATTATATAAGGAGGTAGAATACTATAATCAAAAGAAATTTCCAATGAGTGTTTGGTTATGGGATGAGGAGCAAGAGCGGGATATAAAAAGTGAGTTAATTAAAATTGGTTTAAAAGAAGTGGAACAGAATATTGCGATGGTAGCAGACTTAAAAACAATTTCCCCAACAATAAACATGCCAGTAAGTTTTACTATTCAACAAGCATCTTCACCTGGACAAATAAATAAATTTGGAGAAACGTTAGCTGATCTATTCGGTACATCAGAAGAAGGTATACATGTACAAGCATTCTATAATCAAATTTCTAATCTTGATATATGTAACAGTGAGAATCTGAAATTATTTTTAGGGTTATATGAAGGTGAAGTCGTAACTGTTGGTTCATTGATATGTTCAAAAGATAGTATTGGTATTTATGACATAGCAACGAAAGAAGGAATGAGAGGACGAGGGTTCGGATCTGCTATTTTCAATTTCCTGCTGCAAGAAGCACATAAATTTAAAAATACGTATTGTGTATTACAAGCTTCACCCGATGGAATCAATATTTATAAAAAATCGGGATTTCAAGATATCGGCAAAATGACTGTATTGGAAAATCGACATTTAATTGAGTAAATCATTCAAGTTAAATCGTCTTTATATAGGAGCTTATAAATCGTTATGAAAAAGATATATCTCGTTACAATAATTTGTGCATTTATAGTAATAAGTATCTTTGTTTTTCAGAAAATAAATGAACATAAGTATACTAAAGCTATGAATCAATCAAATCATATAAAAAATATCGCACATAGAGGTGCTTCTGCGTTCGCGCCTGAACATACAATAGCAGCATATCGATTAGGCCAACAAATGAATGGAGATTATATAGAAATTGATCTCCAAATGACAAAAGATGGACATTTAGTGGCTATGCATGACGAAACCTTAAACCATACAACAAATGGTACAGGGCTAATGAAAGAGCATACATTAGAAGAAGTAAAGCAACTAAATGCAGGTTCTTTTTTTAATGAAAAATATCCGAACTTAGCAAAGAAAGAATTTGAAAATGTTAAAGTCCCAACATTAACAGAAATTATTAAAACGTTTGGGCATAATGCGAACTATTATATCGAAACAAAATCACCTAATGAATATCCAGGAATGGAAGAAAAATTATTAGAAATTATTAATCATTATGAAATACAGGATAAAGTTATTATTCAATCGTTTAGTGAAGAAAGTCTACAAAAGATTCATGGCTTAAATAGTAATATATCCTTAGTACAATTATTATCTTATAAAAAAGCAGTTCAATTAACAGAATTAGAGATAGAAAAGTATAAAACGTACTGCATAGGTCTTGGTATGAATTACAAATATATTGATTCAGATTATGTAAAGAAAATAAAGAAAAGCGGATTAGAAGTTCATCCATTTACAGTAGATAATGAAAAAGATATGAAAAAGTTACTTTCATGGGGAGTCGATGGGATGTTTACTAATTATCCAGATCGTTTACATTCAATATTATTGGATTTGAAAAGTCATGAATAAGAAGTGTTATTCATAAAGGGAAAATTTACAAAACCTGCATATTAGGATTATCAATGCAAGAAGGCATGTAGCATATAAAAAGAAAATACCAAAAACCGCAACTTGAAGACTTAGGTTGTGGTTTTTTTATTGCTTCGATTTCAACTTACAAAGTTTGAAGCTAGAAGTGAAAACCTTTTTAGCTGAATTGGCTTCCTATGTATTTGTACTTCGTATCGTTCTAGGTATATGTACAACCCGTGAGACGAGTTTTGCATAGGATAATAGAAAAGGAGATGTTGCATATTGAAATACCACAATAGAAATGTAAGTAATCTGAATAAATTAGCGGATAATACGAAAGCTGCAGCTTTTAAGTGGTATCAGTACTGTATCGACAATGGAATTGAAGTATTAATTTATGAAACAATCCGTACAGTCGAGCAACAACGTGAATATGTTCGTAAAGGAGCATCACAAACGATGCGCTCATATCACTTAGTAGGACAGGCATTAGATTTTGTTCCAATTCAGTCGAATGGTACAGAAGATTGGAATGGCTATAATAAAGAACCGTGGGCTTCAGCAATTCGTTATGCTAAACAAATTGGTTTCGAATGGGGCGGTGACTGGAAAGGATTTGTGGATAGCCCGCATTTGCAATATAACTACAAAGGGTATGGAACGGATACTTTTGGAAAAGGTGCTCAAAACGTAGTGACTCCTCCTACGTCGAATGATAATGTAGGGGTTGCTTATATTAACGGTAGTAATGTAAATTTACGAAAAGGACCTGGTACTGGATATGGCGTTATTCGTCAATTAGGGAAAGGAGAGTCCTACAAAGTATTTGGACAAACAAATGGTTGGTTAAATCTAGGTGGCGATCAGTGGGTTTATAACGATCCATCATACATCCGTTATACGGGAGGAAATGTACCAGCAACTTCACAATCATCAAATGATGGTGTAGGTGTAGTTACTATAATCGCGGATGTATTGCGTGTTCGTACCGGCCCTGGAACAAATTACGGCATTGTGAAAAACGTGTATCAAGGTGAAAAATATCAATCGTTTGGATATAAAGATGGTTGGTATAATGTTGGTGGAAATCAATGGGTTTCTGGTGAATATGTTACGTTTGTAAAGTGAAAATAAGAGCCGTCCAGTTGGGCGGCACTTTATTTTAAATATTCATAGGGCGAGCACTTATAATATCATTCGTGATGCATAGAGTATAATTTTTCATTCTAATAATCAGAAAGTAATCAAAATGTAATTAATTTCAACTACGCTTTTTATATTTTTTTGATACACTGGCTACGAGGGGGATACCAATTAAGGTCGGTAAAAACCAAAACCATATTGGCGGAAGTAAATTTATAATGGGAATATGGATGCCGACATTTACTAAAAGTGCGGTGACTGCACCAATATAAGAACCTAACATGCCTCTAATGTGGTGATGGAGCCAATTTTTCCAACGTTTTTTTCGTGCAAGGTATCCATAAATCGCAAATGAATAAGAGAAGATTGCTACATAAAATAAATATGCGATTTTATCCCAGTTGATAATGGATAATATTATTGCCGTAAGGGTAATGACAACATAGGATGCATGATATATTTCGCCCCATTCGGTATGTTTTCCTTTCTTCTTTTGGGCAACCATCGCTACAATACCAGTGATTAAGCATATTGTTCCAAATAGGATGTGTATGGTTAAAAGAATGTTAAAAATGCTCATAATAATTCCTCCTTTTTTATTTTTATAGTATTGCAGTATAGGAGAAAAGTTGAAAAATATAGTTAGTTCGGCTTAATATATTGAAATAAAGGTACTCCTAGAACAAAACCCAATGATTTAAATATTTAGTGAGATGATTATTATGTTAAATGAAGGAGAGACTTCTATGTTTACATCTATTACATATTTACAATCTGGCAATGAGAAACAACAAAAAATATATGATGTTTTGAATAGCCTAAACATAATGGAGGATTTAGCTTTATATAATCCCGTTCTTTGCGGGACAATCCCTATAAGAATTGATACTCCTCAATCTGACTTAGATATTGTAATGGAAGTATATAATTTTGATGTTTTTGAGCAGGAAATGAGATCTTTATATGGTTCTTATGGAGGGTTCAACATAAAAAAGAAAAAAATTAAAGGTACTGAATCGATAAAGGTGAATTTTGAATTCGAAGGTTTTGAATTTGAATTATTTGCTCAACCGAAGCCAGTGCGTAATCAAAATGCATATAGACACATGATAGTGGAGCACATGCTATTAATGCAGCATCCCCATATAAGGGAAGAAGTTATTCGCTTAAAGGAACAAGGTTTAAAAACAGAACCTGCTTTTGCTCAAGTATTAAATATTGACGGAGATCCTTATGAAGAGCTTATTTTATTAGGGCAGGAAATGAAATTGTGGTAAATAAGATACATAAAAAAATCCTCCAAAAACAAAAGAGGATTTTTTTTATGCCGTTAACTTCCGAATTAATTCACTGAGCAATTTAATTCCGTTAGTCATTTGTTCTGGAGTAGCATATCCATATGATAAACGAATGTACTGATTTGATTCTTCTTCATAAATACGTCCCGGATTTAAAAGAATTCCTTTTGATAGTGCCTCTGAAAATAGTTTTTTCATCGGAATGTTATGTATAACCTTTAGCCATATAAAAAATCCACCACTAGGAATATCCCATGATGCAATATCTGCACAATATTTATTTAAAGCTCGTATCATTATTTGTCTTCGTTCTTTCAGGTTCATTCTTACGTTTGCTACATGTTCTTCATAAAAACCTTCATTTATCCATTCAGCAGCTACTCTTTGAGATAAAGAGCTGGATCCATAGTCTGTTTGCATTTTTATATCTGACAATCTATCAATAACAGGTTCTGGTCCGATTATCCATCCAATTCTAAGTCCTGGGCTAAGTGTTTTAGAGAGACTACCAATATATAATACATGTCCATGTTTATCCATCGACTTTAAAGGAGCTGGAGGTGATTCATCAAGCCATAACTCTCGGTATATATCATCCTCGATGATAGGCAATTGCTCTTTTCCACATATTTTTAATATTTCTTTTCTTCGCTCTTTGGACATCAATATCCCCGTTGGATTTTGAAAACAAGGGATTGAATATAAAATATTATTCTTTTGACTATATTTAATTCGTTTTAATAAGTCGTTAGGTAAAATACCGTGATGATCCATTGATATACCGGATAAATTTATATTTGCTGATTGAAAAACATGAAGTGAATATAAGTAAGAAGGTTGTTCAAGTAAAACAGTTGATTTTCTATGTAAAAGACCAATCGATATTAATTGTAATGCTTGGAGTGCACCAGAGACTATTAATATAGAATCCGGTGATGCATGTATTCCAAATGATCTTACATATTTGCTTATTGCTTCACGTAACGGATAAATACCTTTTTGTTCTTCGTATCCGAAATAATCTAATTCCTCACTGACGTTTTTTATTATAGATTGCATAGTTTCGAGCGGGAAAAGATGAGGTGCAAGTTCACCTTTACTAAGATGGATAAGCGTTTTATTTGCTTCTGCTTCATTTATTTCTCGCACCATTAACTTACTTGGTTTATGAATACCGGCTTTTACATATTCACTCCAATCGGGCGGAGGATTAGTTGCTAATAATGACCATGTATTATTCATTACAATTGTTCCTGCTCCGATTTGTCCTTGAATTAAACCATCTGCTATAAGTTCATCTAGCGCAGTAATTACAGTACTTCGATTTACATGAAATAATTTTGCTAACTGCCGCTGACTAGGGATTTTACTTCCAATTGGCCATTCTCCGTTTTCAATTTTTTCTTTCATATAGTCTATTATCTGCTGATATTTGGGCACTTTTTTATCGGTCGTCATATAAAAAACTCCTTCGTTTATTTAAAAGATTCAAAGTGGTTGGTTTTTCCGATAAATAACTGGTTGAAGACATTGTATCAACTATTAAATATGATGAAAAGAAATAATTGGTAATTTAAAATTGGTTGGTTTTTTAGGGAAGGAGAAAAAATATGCATAATAAAAAATGGGATTTACGCATTATATGTGCTCACGCTTTTACAATTCTTATATGGGGAACTGCTTTTCCAGCAATTCGTATGGGGCTTGAATCTTATACGCCTGAACACCTTACTTTACTACGCTTATTAATCGCTTCATTTATACTTTTGTTATTTTCATTTATATACAAACTACGACTACCGGATTTAAAGGATATCCCAGCAATTTTTATATTTGGTGCTTTAGGGTTTACTATTTATCACATCGCATTAAATTACGGCGAAAAAACAGTAAATGCTGGATCTGCAAGTTTAATAATTTCAGTCACTCCAATAGTAACGGCAATTCTTGCTTCTGTTTTTTTGAATGAAAAAATGAAATTAAATGGTTGGCTTGGTGGTGTAATTAGTTTTGCAGGAATTGCCTTAATTTCATTTAGCCAGGGCGATGCTATTCAATTGAATAGCGGGGGATTATTTATATTATTAGCGGCGATTTCAGAAAGTCTATTTTTCGTTTTCCAAACATCTTACTTAGAAAAATACGGCTTCTTACCATTTACCATATATACAATTTTGTCTAGTACTGTATGTATGCTTATTTTCTTACCCGGAGTTTATCAAGAAATACTAGCAGCTCCTCTTGAAGTTAACTTGAGCGTTATATATTTAGGTGTCTTTCCAACAGTACTCCCGTATATTGCATTGGCCTATATTATATCTCGTGCTGGTGCTTCTGAAGCAACAAGTTCTCTATATTTAACGCCAATAACTGCGTGTTTCATTGCTTGGATATGGTTAGGAGAAGTGCCAACTTTAGTTTCGATAATTGGCGGAGGAATTACTATACTTGGAATTGTGATTGCTCATATACCAATATTAAGAAAAGAAAAACATAGGAATTTAGCAAATAATCAATCCGTATAATGTAATTCAATAATAATTTTATGATACTTTTTTATATAGTTTCTTTCTTATGTTGATAAATATAATATTTTGTATTTCAGTTAAATATTGTATGTTACATTTTATGTAGTAAGCATTTTAAAAGGAGCTGACAACATAATGAATGGAAAAAGAAATATTTTTACATGTATTTCTATTGTAGGAATCGGACTAGCTAGTTTTTCTAATTCTAGTTTCGCAGCAAGTGTAACGGACAATTCAATACAAAATTCTATTCCCGTAGTTAATCAACAAGTAGCTGCTGCAAAGGAAATGAAACCATTTCCCCAGCAAGTTAATTATGCAGGTGTTATAAAACCGAATCATGTTACACAGGAAAGTTTAAATGCTTCTGTAAGAAGTTACTACGATAATTGGAAAAAGAAATATTTGAAAAATGATTTATCTTCTTTACCTGGTGGTTATTATGTAAAAGGAGAGATTACAGGTGATGCTGATGGGTTTAAGCCACTTGGAACTTCAGAAGGTCAAGGGTATGGGATGATAATTACAGTATTAATGGCTGGTTATGATTCGAATGCTCAAAAAATCTATGACGGTTTATTTAAAACAGCAAGAACTTTTAAAAGTTCTCAAAATCCTAATTTAATGGGATGGGTTGTCGCAGATAGTAAAAAAGCACAAGGTCATTTTGATTCTGCTACTGATGGAGATTTAGATATTGCGTATTCTCTTCTTCTTGCTCATAAGCAGTGGGGATCTAATGGAACAGTTAATTATTTGAAAGAAGCACAAGACATGATTACAAAAGGTATTAAAGCTAGTAATGTTACAAATAATAATCGACTAAATTTAGGAGATTGGGATTCTAAAAGTTCACTTGATACGAGACCATCTGATTGGATGATGTCACACCTTAGAGCATTTTATGAATTTACAGGTGATAAAACTTGGCTTACTGTTATTAATAATTTGTACGATGTTTATACGCAATTTAGTAATAAGTACTCTCCAAATACAGGACTTATTTCAGATTTCGTTGTAAAAAACCCACCACAACCCGCACCTAAAGACTTCTTAGATGAGTCAGAATATACAAATGCATATTATTACAATGCTAGTCGGGTACCATTGAGAATTGTAATGGACTATGCGATGTACGGCGAGAAAAGAAGTAAAGTCATTTCTGATAAAGTCTCTTCATGGATTCAAAATAAAACGAATGGAAATCCTTCTAAAATTGTGGATGGTTATCAATTAAACGGATCCAATATTGGTAGTTATTCAACTGCTGTATTTGTTTCACCGTTTATTGCTGCAAGTATAACGAGTAGCAATAATCAAAAGTGGGTAAATAGTGGTTGGGATTGGATGAAGAATAAGAGAGAAAGTTATTTTAGTGATAGTTATAATTTATTAACTATGTTATTTATTACAGGAAATTGGTGGAAGCCTGTACCTGATGATAAAAAAACACAAAATCTAACAAATGATGCGATTTATGAAGGATACGATAATTAATTAAATTTGAGAATGGTTACTGAAGAAAGGAATTAGCATTCGCTAGTTCCTTTTTAATGTTTTGTAAAACATTATCCATTCTAAAATTCGCATAGATATACTTGCTTTTTTCATATACATAGTTATTGATGACTCTATGTTTTTATGAAGGGAGAGTATTTCTTGGAAAAAGTATTATTTTTCGGAGATCCAGGTATTGATGACTCATTTGCCATTATGTATGGTTTACTGCATCCCGAAATTGAAATTGTCGGTATTGTAACCGGATACGGAAATGTTGAGCATATACATGCTGCACATAATGCAGCGTATATTTTACAGTTAGCAAATAGACAAGACATTCCTGTCATTAGTGGTGCAACAAAACCACTGACAGAAGAAATCACTACGTACTATCCTGAAATTCACGGAGCAGAAGGATTAGGGCCCATCCATGTTCCAGGAAATATATTATCTATTCCAATATATAATTTCGGCAGTATTGCTGCGATTCTTATAAAGTACGGAAAAGATTTAACGATTGTTGATGTAGGAAGATCTACCTCGTTAGCAATTGCTTTTAATTTATGGAATGATTTAATGCTAAATGTAAAAGGAATCTATTTCATGGGTGGTGTTTTTTTAGAAGTAGGAAACGTTACGCCATTAGCAGAGGCAAACGTGTATGGAGATCCGATAGCAAGTAAAATTGTTTTCCATCAAGCAAAGAATTTATTCATATTCCCTTTAAATGTAACAAACAAAGCTGTGTTAACACCAAATGTATTTAACTATATTCAAGCTAATGCAAAGAATCCATTTCATATGATAATGAAACCAATGTATGACTACTATCTATCCGCATACCAAAAACTTAATCCATCTATGGAAGGACCTTTGCTACATGATGTGGTTGCAATAAGCGGATTAGTAAATCCAAGTTTTTTTGAATTTGTGCATCGTACAGTAAATGTAGATACATACGGAGATACGAAAGGACAAACATTTGCTGATTTTCGCCCTAACTCTAAATCTGAAGGAGCCCGTATAGCTTTAGAAATAGATGCAGAAAAATTCATTCAAGATTTTATAAAAATTATGTTATAAGTTGCTGTCGAAAAAGGGAATTATTTCAATGCGTTGAATATAAAAATACATCCTCTAGATAAAGGAGCTTACAATATTGAATGTCCAGTTAAAGGTTGTTACGAGAGACAATTGGGAAGATGCATTAAAGTTACAAGTTAAAGAAGATCAAAGAAAATTTGTCCCCGCTGTAGCAGTTTCACTTGCTAAAGTATATATAAAACCAGATGGTGACAATGTAGAGTACATACCATTCGCTATATACGATGGGGACCTTATGGTTGGTTTTGTTATGCATGCTGTTGTAATAGAGACATCGGATATGTATTGGATTAACGGATTTATTATTGATCAATCGCAACAAGGTAATGGTTATGGAAAAGCAGCATTACAAGAAAGTATTGATATAATAAAAAATACTTTTAAATCGTGTAAAGAAATAAGATTAACCGTACATAAAGATAATCTCTCTGCAAAGAAATTATATGAACGATATGGTTTCATATCATTAGGACAGGAGTATGATGGTGAGCAAGTATACCGTTTATTTGTTTAACTATTAAGAAGTAAAGGTGTGAAATGAAATATGCAATTTACTGAAGTGAAAATTGAAGTGTTCATTCCTGAAGAATATATTGAAACATTAAGGGATGAATTAAATAAAATTGGAGCATGTAAAACGGGCGAATATGACCATTGTCTTTCCTATAGTTCAGTGAAAGGATATTGGAGACCTTTAGAAGAGGCATCTCCTTTTAATGGAGAAATTGGTCAAATATGCGAAGGACAAGAATGTAAAGTTGAAATAAAGTGTAAACGAGAACTTGTAAAAGATGCTCTTGAAGTTATTAATGATATTCATCCGTATGAAACACCTATGATTTATATTATACCAATACTAAATGACTATTTTGAGAAACTATACATTAAATAACTAGGAGGAATATCAATTGAAAAGTAAATTTCATCATATTGTACGAGCAGTCATGATAAAAGATGAAAAATTATTAGTTGCTGAATATATCGGCCATCATTATTTTTTACCTGGTGGCCATGTTGAAATTGGAGAATCAGCAGAGAATGCATTAAAAAGAGAGTTAAGAGAAGAACTTGGAGTAAACTGTAGTATACAACAATTTTTAGGCGTCATAGAAAATCAATGGCAAGATAAAGAAGTGCTTCATCATGAAATTAACCACATTTTTGAAGTAGAGTCACAAGATTTACATACGGACTTAACACCGAAATCTAGCGAGTCTCATTTAGCATTTCACTGGATAGATTATAATAAAGAAGCCTTAAATCATTATGAAATCATGCCAATGCCTTTAGTGAAGGAATTACTAGAAAGAAAGTTAAGTGATGAACTACTAAATTGTTGGATTAGTAATTTTTAAATCACTTTATTTATAGTAAATACGTCCATCGAATGAATATAAAGAAAATAGGCTGAAAAACAAGGTACATCACCTAGTGTAAGTTCATATTTTGTTGATGTACGCATTTAGTCTATAGTCTTGTTTCTACTTTGTTTAAAAGAATTTATTAACTTTAATATTTGGACGGAATTTACATTTATAAATGGAGGGTTTCATAATGAATCAGTTTCAACAAGAACTACAATCATTAAACCTTAATGATTATCAAACTGGCAATGTTGTGTATTGGGATCAACAACAAAGTCAATATCCATACTATTACATTCAAGACGATGCACGTCGTTGCGGCGGATGTGGCGGTTGTGGTGGACGTTGCGGTGGATGTGGCGGTAGATGTGGTGGTTGTGCAGGTCGTTGCGGCGGATGCATAGGATGCGCAGGATGTTTCAGTTGCTTTAATTGCTGGAACTGGTGGATTATTTAAGTATAGAAAATTCAAGTTATTTTATATGAAAGAAAGGTGTAAAAACTATTTTGCACTTTTCTTTCATGCTGTAATTTTGATGTGTATTAAGGGGGATTTATTTGTATACATATGATAAGTTGATTTCTTGGGTAGAGGATATAAAAGAAAAAAATCATAGTTCTGCTACAGCACTTTGTATTATAAAAGATAATAAAATCGTACTAGAGCATTATAGTGGTTATCACTCAAATACATCTACAACCAAGAGAGTAACAGCATCTTCACAATTTAACGTTGCTTCTGCTAGAAAAAGTTATTTAGGATTAATGATAGCGTATGCGCTTTATGAGGGGAAAATAAACTCTATTGATGATGAAGCGATAAAATATTTTAAAGACTTTGATCCTGCATTGCTTAGTAAAACGACGATAAGACATTTAGTAACACATTCGCATGGATTAGAAGAAACGAATGACAGGACAATTTTTCGTGAATTTGCACCGGGGCAATCATGGGCGTATAGAGATATTAATGTAAGAATGATGACACGTCTTATTTATCAGCTATATAACAAAAGTTTTCCTGAATTGTTAAAGGAGCGTGTGTTTAAGCCTGCTAATTTTCAAGAAACAGGTTGGAGAGTTCAGCGAGATGAAAATTTAGTTGACGTTGTTAATAATCCAAATGAAGACGCAATTAGTGAAATTGGTACGGTAGATGACGGTACTGAAAAAAATTTGTTTGTCTCAGCTAGAGAATTTGCGCAGTGGGGCAATCTTCATTTAAATCAAGGTGGGATAGATGGTAAACAAATTGTTCCAAAAGAAGTTATAAAAATCGCTACGAGTTTGCAGAGTCCAACATATATAAACAAAGAGCTACCACAAAATGGATTGTTTTGGTTCATCCAAAATGAGCCTGCGCAATTAAGCGAACTTGGTGAACGTGTTCCAAAAGGGTCGTATCAAATATTAGGGATTACTGGATCGACCATTTTAGTAATACCTGAATATAATGTAGTTGTTGCAAAAATGTATAATAAAAGATATAACTACGGTGGTGATAATTACTTATATTATTTACGTGAATTTAGTAATTTAGTCGCAGATACATTTAGTAACGGTAATAGGGCATAATTACTCCTATAACGAAAAGGAGTGATTGGAAGTGAAAGATAAAGTGAACAAAAATAAAAAGCAAAATATAAAAGATGTAAATACAGAGCAAAATGCAATTTATAGCGATCCTAAAGATGCAGCTAATATGCAAACTGTACCGCAGCCGAAAGATTTTGATGAAATCGAATATTAATTTTTCATCCGACTATATGATGAATGAAAAATACGTCTTAAGTCTCATAACATTTAAGAAATTATTTGATAACATATATACATAAGCATTTGAAAATGTCTTATCTTAACAAAGCTTTCTTTAGAAATATCTGATATAACCTGCAAAAGGCACTTCTTTATGAAGTGTCTTTTTGTGTATATGAACTTAATTACCATTTTCCGTACAGTATCTTGCAATTTATGATGGATATACTAACTGTGAAAATTCATGTCAAGATAAAAGAAGGGGACAGTTAGCATGAAACAAACTTCTATAAATCCGTTACTAATTGTTCTAGGTACAATCATTGTTCAAATTGGACTTGGAACAATTTATACATGGAGTTTATTTAATCAACCCCTTGTAAGTAAGTTTGGATGGAATCTTAATGCAGTAGCGATAACTTTCTCTATAACAAGTTTTTCTTTATCATTCTCAACTTTATTTGCAGCAAAGTTACAGAAAAAATTAGGACTTCGGAAACTTATTGCTACTGCAGGAATTGTTTTAGGACTCGGCTTAATACTTAGTTCTCAAGTTTCTTCTTTACCACTATTATATTTATTAGCTGGTGTCGTTGTTGGTTATGCGGATGGAACAGCTTACATTACATCACTATCTAATTTAATTAAATGGTTTCCAAATCGGAAAGGGCTTATTTCAGGTATATCTGTATCAGCGTATGGAATGGGCAGCTTAATCTTTAGATATATAAACGGAAATCTTATCGATAACCTTGGTGTATCACAAGCATTCTTATATTGGGGTATTATCGTGTTACTTTTAGTGTTAATCGGATCGTTCTTCTTACGCGAGGCAATTGTAAGTAATGCTGTAACTGAAACATTACACAATGACTATACTCCGCGTGAAATGATGCGAACGAAACAAGTATATCTGCTATTTTTTATGTTATTCACCTCGTGTATGGGTGGTTTGTATTTAATCAGTATGGTAAAAGATATCGGTGTACAACTCGTTGGACTTAGCGCAGCAACCGCTGCAAACGCCGTTGCTATGATTGCGATCTTTAATACAGTAGGTAGAATCATTCTTGGGACGTTATCAGATAAAATCGGCCGAATGAAAATTGTCTCTGCAACGTTTATTATTATAGGTTTGTCAGTCTTTACTTTAAGTTTTATTCCGCTAAATTACGGAATCTATTTTGCTTGTGTAGCAAGTGTCGCCTTTTGCTTCGGCGGTAATATAACTATATTCCCAGCTATTGTCGGAGATTTCTTTGGATTAAAAAACCATAGTACAAATTACGGGATTGTCTACCAAGGTTTCGGATTTGGTGCGCTTGCAGGATCATTCATTGGAGCGATACTTGGAGGATTTCAACCAACTTTCATTATAATTGGTGTTTTAAGTGTTATTTCCTTCATTATTTCAATATTAATCCGTCCACCAACTGCAGAGAAGACAAAAGAACTAAAACATCTACATCGGAAAGTGGCGTAATACTAAAAAGAGTCCTAATATAGGGCTCTTTTTAGTATAGAGAGAATAGAGTTATTTAATTTAAAATGAAATGATTTGAGAAGCCTCGATTCGTTCTAACAAAAGTAATGAAGTCATTGATAACACTTCTGAGTCATTATTTAAAGTAGCTACGATTACATTGGCTAATGGAGCTGACAATATCTCAATTTATATACCAATGTTCGCTAGTCAATCCTTGGAAGCAAATATCGTTACATTAATAATCTTTTTTTCCATGATAGCGATATGGTGTTTTATTAGCTACAAATTGATAAGAACTCCTATTCTAGTTAAAGTACTTGAGAACAATTGTCATATTATTGTTCCAATTGTTCTAATTGGTTTAGGAATGTTCATTCTTTTTCGCAGTGATACAATTGAATTATTGTACTAATATGTTGAAACTTGAATTAAAAAGAATCAAACGCGGTAAAAAGCCATACTACAGATAAAATGTAGTACGGTTTTTTAAAATTTTAGTGAAATGAAACAGTGCACTACGACTATTAAGTTAGACAGGATATTACGATTATTAAATTGAATAGATACTTTAAAAGGAACGTGATAATTAAAATGAAAATAGTAAAGCAATGGGTCCAAGAAGATAGTGATTACATAAGAGAAAAAGTAATTGAATATAACCAAAAACATATTTCAGATGAAGAGAAAAAGCCTTCAGAAAAAATTAGTTTTATAGTGAGAAATGAAAAGGGAAAAATTGTAGGTGGAATAACTGCAATTACATTTTGGCACCACGTACATGTTGATTTCCTGTGGGTTTCTGAAGAATATAGACACGAAGGTTATGGAACCAAGTTAATAAAACTTATTGAAGAATTTGCAATTGAAAAAGGGTGTAGGTTAATTAATTTAGATACTTTATTCTAAAACTGCAAGAACGTACTTTGGATAATCTTCCTAAGGTACGTTCTTTTTTTATATCAGTAGCCTATTCTTATTAACTCCACTAATAGTGGTAAAGGCAAGACTTAACTAACTTATATATATTAAAAGGAGTTAATGGTAGAATGAATAGAAGACAGAAAATTCCTTTTATTAAAAATAGAGGAGGTACATATGAAAAAAGTTAATGTTACATACGCGATTTTGTACGATAAAACTAATGAAAAGATTTTAATGGTAAAAAACAAAGGGGAAAATGGTTCTTATTATACATTACCAGGTGGCGCAGTTAAATTAGGAGAAACATTGGAAGAAGCAGTAATTCGAGAAGTAAAAGAAGAAACAGGATTACATATAAACGTAAAAGGGATTTGTTCTATCAGCGAAGCCTTTTTCGAGGAAAGAGATCATCATGCAATTTTCTTTAATTTTCTAGGTGAAATAATTGGCGGAGAGACATATATATCAAGGCCGAAAGAAATTGAAGAGATTACTTGGATGGAATTACATATAGCAGCTCCATATTTACGCATACCAGAACATTTACTAGATTTATTACAAAAGAAAGAAACAGTACCTTATTTTTTTAACGGAACAATCGTTCATCAATCTTCATAAAAATATTATCTCATGTAAGGCGGGGAAAAAATGGAGTTTATCGTTAATCACAAACAATTCACTCAAGCACTTTCAGAAGTCAACAAAGCAATATCAACAAAATCTTTAATTCCTATATTATCTGGTATAAAAATAACTGCAGATCAATCTGGAATTACTTTAATTGCAAGTAACTCGAATATTTTTATTGAAAAATTCATTCCTGTTTTAATTGAAGACGAAAAGATTGCAACTATTTTAAAGGCAGGAACTATTGTTGTACCTGCAAAGTATTTTATTGAAATAATAAAGAAAATGCCAAGTGATATAGCAATAAAAAGTAAGAATGAGCAAATTATTAAGATACAATCAGAAGAAATCACATTAAGTTTAAATGGATTTCCTGCAGATGAGTTTCCGAATGTACCGCTTATAGACAATCATGCAGAAATCAAAGTAGAAACAGAGCAATTGATTGAAGTATTTAAACAAACAGTCTTTGCGGTAGCAAAAAATGAATCTAGACCTGTTCTTACTGGGGTGCATATAGAGTTATCTAATAATAAGTTTATTTGTGCTGCAACTGACTCACATAGACTAGCGATACGTGAAACGCGACTTTCCTCAGATGTAAAAGCAAATTGTATTGTACCAAGCGCAACCATTAATGAACTTCTAAAATTAATGAACAGCAATTCGAAATTCGTATATATCTACCTTTCAGAGAGTCATATTATATTTACGTTTGGAACAACTACATTATATTCAAGACTAATTGAAGGGAAATATCCTAATATTTCTAACCTTATTCCAAATGACTTTAAAACGATTATTAACATAGATAGAAAAAAGATATTACAAGGTGTAGACCGATCAAGTTTATTAGCAAGTGAATGGGCCAATAACAATGTTAACTTAGAAATCATAAACGAATCTACAATTAAAATTTCTTCAAATGCTTCTCAAATTGGGCAAATATCCGAAACGCAACAAATAGATGCGATTCAAGGTGAAAAACAATTAAATATATCTTTCGATGGGCGTTTTATGGTTGATGCTTTACGAGCAATAAAAGAAGAAACGATTACTTTAAGCTTTGGCGGTTCTATGAGACCGATATTGATTGAAGCAGGAGAACAATCTGCAGCAGTACATCTTATATCACCAGTAAGAGCGTATTAGGGATAGAGGAAGGAATTACATTATGTACAAGCAGACTATTGATTTATGAAATCATAAATCAATACATTATAAGAATGATGTATTAGTAAAGCAAACAGTTTACTAAATCCTACATAATATAATTCAATCATAGACAAAGCAGCAATGATAATCTGAAATACAAAGCAAAATAATAATAACCTCAATATAAAAGCCATAGATTAATCGATATGGGGTGAGTATGATGAAGAAAATAATTGTTTTACTCATTGGTATAGTTTTAATTACTTTTGCTTTTTATCAATACAACAAAAAAGACTATGCAGCTAAAAGTACTAACTTGTATGTAGAAAACTTTAAAGGGGAAAATGATTCAATAAAAATACAATCTGCTATTAATAAAGCAGAATCTAGTAAAATTAAAACGGTATTACTTGATGATAAGAAGTATAAAATTACGTCACCAATCATTGTTAAAAAAGGTGTGAAATTATTATTTGGTTATGGATCCCAATTTGTAGTTGAGGGAAACTTTAGAGTTCTAGAACTGGAGAACAACGCATCCATTGAAGGAGCGTATATAGCTATTGACGATCCTAAATTTAACTCTGAAGTTATTTATTTAGACGGTAAAAATAAATATTATAACACTTGGAACAAAACACAAATAAAAGATATAAATATTATTAATTGGACGGAAACGAATAAAGGTACCGGAATTTCTTTATACTCTGCTGGAAAAGAAAATGAAATTTCGTTTGTTAACTTCGAAAATATTAAAATTGTAGGAATGGAAACCGGACTAAAATTAGTAGCAAAAAAACCGAGCACCGGACAAGCTTGGATAAATGCCAATCGTTTTATGAACTTTTCTTTAGAAGACTGTGTAAATATGATTTATATGGATAGTCAAGTAACTACGCCAAATGAAATTAGTGGGAATCAATTTACAAATCTTCAAATACAGCCTTCAAATAAAACAAAAAGCATTATACAGGTAAGTGGTCAGCATAATGAATTTCATGGGATGGTGTGGGATTTAAATAAAATAAAACATGAAACCGAACTCATTGAACTGACTGATAAGAGTATGAATACAGTGGTTGAAATGTCCAGTGTACCAGCAAATAGAGTTTT
This sequence comes from Bacillus sp. BF2-3, assembly GCF_008368795.1. NCBI lineage: Bacteria > Bacillati > Bacillota > Bacilli > Caryophanales > Bacillaceae > Bacillus > Bacillus sp. BF2-3. The sequence continues at coordinate 250,688 of NZ_QOSA01000001.1, read as the reverse complement.
AGATAGTGGGAAATCCAATATTGTGAAATAAGTTTAAATACAGAAAAAAGAGCGAATTCTTTATAAGAGGATTCGCTCTTTTTATATTTTAAAATTAAATTTCCTTCCACCAAGCGGATGAAGGATAATTTGTAGATTTTAACGTAATAGATTCACCAATTTGAGGCGTTGTAATTTTAACTCCTAAACGGTTAGCTTCTTTCGTAACACGTTCTATCGGGTCACTCCATTCGTGTAATGCTAACGTAAAGGCACCCCAATGAATCGGAAGAAGTAATTCTCCTTTAACATCAATATGAGCTTGTACCGTTTCTTCAGGCAACATATGAATAGCAGACCACCTCGGATCATATTGCCCGCATTCCATTAATGTAAGATCGAATGGACCGTATTTATCACCAATTTCCTTAAAGTGAGGGGCATAACCGCTATCACCACTAAAGAAAATTTTAGTCTCTTGACCAAGAATAAGCCATGAACACCATAATGAACGATCTCTATCTGTCATACCACGTCCCGAGAAATGCCTTGCAGGCGCACATACTAACTTAATATTATCAAACGTAATTTCGTCCCACCAATTATGTTCACTAATTTTACTAGGCGAAACACCCCATTTAATAAGATATTGTGCAACTCCAGTTGGAACATAAAAGTGCTTTGCGCGATCTTTTAACTGCATAATACTTTTGTAATTCAAATGATCATAGTGATTATGAGAAATGATAATCGCATCAATTTCTTGAAGGTCATCACGTTCTAAAGAAAAAGTACCACTATAGCGTGTACTATTAAACAAAGGAAATGGGGAAGAGGCATCTCCAAACATAGGGTCTAATAATAGTTTTTTACCTTCTATTTTCAAAAGAGAAGCAGAATGGCCAAACCATGTAACACTCTCTAACGATTCATTATCTTTATTTGATAAAACGATAGGCAAATCCTTTATAGGACGCAGCTTTGATTTTATTTTAAAGTAATCCGTCATTAAACTTATAATATCTTTCGGTTTAAAACTCATATCAGTATGAATTTGATTTGTATATTTCTTATTCATTCGTTCTCCTTTTTACGATTAACAATTTATGTATGTTGTTATTGTAGCTATTTGTAGTTTAAACTATATTATTTTACCTTTCATCTAAATTGCCTTGTATTTCATAAATTCGTCAAATTCATTATTTGTATCTATAAAGTACAAATTGCACAGTGGCAGCTAAAACAAATATTAAGTACATGTAAATTGTTTTTATTTAGTAAATTCCTTCTTATACGCAACAAAGAACATACGTTTCGTTGTATGTTATAGAAGAAAATATGTCTCTAATAAAAGAAAGGAAGGAGAGGATGTAAGTGCACATAGAGCGAAAAAAGAAATCAAAATGTAAACTATCAAAATCTGAAATCATGCATTTGTATACTGAAGGGAAGAGCACCTCAGAAATCGCCATGCTTGCTAATGTGTCTGCAAGGTATATTCGTATGGTTTTATCAGACAATAACGTACCAAGACGCGCTATAGGGAGTTGGAAGAGAAAGTATGACATAACAGAAGATTATTTTAAAACGTGGTCAAACAATATGGCTTATATTTTAGGGTTTATAGCAGCAGATGGTGTTATACAGAAAGAAAATCAATGTGTCAGTATATCTCAAAAAGAAAGTTATATTTTAGAAGATATAAAAAAAGAACTAAAAACAAACCAGCCACTTTATCAAAACAAAAAAACAGGCGTATATATGCTAAACATTAATAGTAAAGTAATAAAAGACGATCTAATGAATATTCACGGAATCATGCCATGTAAATCTTTTAACATTGAATTTCCTTTAGTACCAGAAGAATATTTACATCATTTTGTTCGTGGATATTTTGATGGGGATGGTTACGTCAAGTATGAAACTTATACAGTTAATTTCGTAGGTGGATCATATAACTTTATGAATTCTTTACATCAAATTCTTCAAAATCGCAATTTACGAGCCGATTTACTAAATCAAAACAAACATTATCGTGTTATTTTATCTGGAAGAAAATCAATACAACTATTTTCAAATTGGATTTATAAAGACAAAGATATTTATTTGCATAGAAAATATGAAGTGTTTCAGAAAGAAAGTCTGAGTTTAGATCAATTACAAGATCGAAAATTAAAACAAACTCAAACTGCTGTTAAGCAAAGAAAACAAAGTTTCCTTGAAGAATATATGAAAAATAAATGTAATGCTATAACTTGTTCAAATTTAGAAATAAGCGAATCGGCTTTCAAACGTTGGCTAAAAAATGATAATCAATTTAAAAGAGATTATGAAAAGATTAATTTAACAATGTCCACTAGCGATAACTAAATATAAAATCCTAAAAAACCTTAGAATAGGTATGAAGATAGCTATTCTAAGGTTTTTTATTTTTAAATCATAAAGGATTCTTAATTTTATTGATTGAATATAGTAAATACATAGATTTTACAATTGTCTTGATAAAAAAGGAGAGAGACACCTTGCAAAAGAAATTTATCAATCCAGAAACGATGCCACCAACTTCTGGATATTCACATGTAGTGGAAGTTAGTAACGCTAAACGAACAATTTACATATCTGGACAAGTAGCGATTAACACTGATGGTCAAATAGTTGGCATTGGTGATTTAGCTACACAAACGCGACAAGTTTTCGAAAATATTAAAAGTGCATTAGAAACTTCGGAATTAAGATTTAATGATGTAGTAAAATTAACATTTTTCCTAACAGATATTTCTCAAATGGCCACTGTTAGAGATATACGAGATCAATACATTGATACTAAAAATCCACCAGCAAGTTCAGCTGTAGAAGTTAGAAAGTTAATTAACGATAACTTTTTAATTGAAATCGAAGCAATTGCTGTAGCAAACTAATTTTAAAAACTTATTATGAATCATATCAATGCAATTCGTTTTAACTGAACACATTAAACGAATTGCATTTTTTATTGTCTTAAATATAATTTATATCTGGAGACATTTTCATCAACAACTTATAAAACAAATAACTAAACAATCCATCACACAGAATGATTAAAAAGAACGAGGGGAGGCTAATCACAAAAACTAACTTACCTATAATAAGTTTATTATTTAAAGTTAGTTAACATAATATATATTATAGGCAGTTGTAGAAACAAAGCAATACCAGGTATCAAAACCCAAGTAAACTATACTTAATGAGACGAAACGGAGATTTTTGGTGAGATTTACATTAAATCTTATCTAAACAAATTTCTTCAGTTTTTATCGTTTTTATTTGTTATAAATTCATCACAGCAAATCTTAATCAATAATCGCTTAAGATTTAACGAATTAAAAACATTTTTGATTGGCAAGAAATTTTTATACAGAAAAATTATTTCTATACAAAATATAAATTAGTAATTCTATTTTATGTTTTACTTAATGAATTAATTGCTATTTGCACATGTTTTACAACTTTACATTATTTGTTGTTATTTCTGTCATTTAGACTTGACTTTCATTACACTCATTGTTTTTTATTCTAGTTAACATAACGCTTATTTTTAACATAAAAAAATCCTCCTCACCTTCAGGAAGATTTTTTGTTTGCTATTATTTTATTTATATCTTCTAGTAACAATCCCAATTGTAAATGACATTGGAAAAATCTAGATTTAACAAATCTTCCTTACGTATAAAGAAATTAGCAACCCCAGAATCACCCCACATAATATTTAATGAATCGTCTGTATCGATTTGCATCAATAATATGTCATGTTGCTGGTATTTTTCTTCCCATTCCCTTGGATCTGTCTGTGTGAAAAATGGATAACCACCAATTTTATGTCCTTGATCCTTACATAAATCATCATACAGTTCGCCTAATTCTGTATTATTTTCTTCATCAACAATTTCTTCCCAATCAATGTTATCATTAAAAATCATTTCAAATCGATAATCTCTTGGTGTTACTGGTTGATATGCCAACTCAAACTTTAGTTTTGCTGCTTTGGGTATGATAAAATTCTCTAAATCTAAAGTGTTTAAATAACTAAAATCAGTAATCACCTTAGTTAAATCCGCTGTGATTGTAGAATGATAAACAATTCGAAAGTCTTTTTGGGTTGTGGGATGATCAAAATCTGCTCCAAAAAGATCTTCTTCAGCACTTATGAAAAACTGTAACATTCCATGTTGAGGCATATGTTCAATGTTTGGTATTTCTTCAAGGTTTAACTGCGCAAGTAGCATCATAGGTTGTCCGTTTGAGTCTTTAGGATGCTCTTGATCTATAGGTAAATACGGATATCCACCAAACTTACTTTCAAAAAGCGTTGTCTCTGCTAATGTTCCAGACACTTTAACATACGGTTTCACACTTTCTTCTAAAATACTACGATACTGTTCTAGTTCTTTCGGAATTTGAAGTTGATACGTATTCTTCACTATATTTGCCTCCTTTTAGTAATGAATTGAAAATGCCTAACTTAATTATATAGTAAGCGATAGCTTAATTGAAAATCGTTAAAAATCCATTTTCACCCTCATTTTTTGCGCGCTTGGTGGACAAAGTAGATTATGTTCTAATACCTTTTTATTAATAGTTCGAATTAAATCCGCTGCTTCTGCAGTATTTGTATTTTCTTTTAGCTTTTCTTTTAAATCATCAATTTCTTTTGAAAGCTCAATCCACCTAGGTAAAACGTGATTATTTGCTAAAGTTCTATAAAGTTGCTTTTCAGGATTGTACGAAAGATCTTTATCAAGATTAAGAGGTTTCCCTTTACCAGGTAAATGATCAAAAGCTCCTTTCTGTTCTGCTTGTTTAACGATAGAACTAATATGATCCTCATACGTATAAGACCAAACTTTCTCATCTTTTACTAAAATCTCTTGTTTTTTTAGTTTTTTATCTAGTTCTTCTTGATTCATAGATTCTCTCTCCTTTTTATTTTCTAATGTCGTTTTTGTAAATTCTAATGCCCTTAATCCATCGAATAGCTTTTCTCGCCACCATACGCTATCATGTCCACCTTGAAACTCTTCGTAAGTGGTTTGGTATTTCTTTGCTTCTAAAGCTTTATATAGCCGTTAAAAGAGGTTCGTTTTCGAGTTCGCCTACTGCTATGTAAGAATGTAGATGAGTCGCATTAGAATTTATTGATGAAATTTGATTTTCAATCCAAGGAATTGTATTTTCATAATTATCCTTTTTCCAATGTACGGATCCAGACATTGACAACACATTTCCGAAAATATGTGGATTTTGAAGTGCTGCATAAAAAGCTGCTAAGCCACCAAGACTGAAACCAGCAATTGTTGTATGATTCTTTTCTTGATAAACGTGATACTTAGCTTGAATCCACGGAAGTAATTCCTTCGTTAAAAATGCATTCATTTTATCGTTATAAGTTAGCTCTTCTAATCGATCGACAGGATCTATAGCAACAGCAATGCAAGATGGGATTTCTTTTTCGTAAATTAAATAATTAAGTGTTTTTTCAATTGAAAGGCTCTGAATGAATTCCCATCAAATACAATGAGAAGTTCTTGAAGATGTGGAGTGTGAGAATAATCATGAGGCGTATAAATATGAATTTTACGTGTGTTATTTAAAATCGAACTATGAAAAGAATATGTTTCAATTCTCCCAGATGGATAATGATTTGAAGGGAAACGACTGCTATACTGCATGTCCATACTTATTTTTAACACAGACGCTTTATTGGTACCTTCTCCAAATGTATTTTTATTAAATGGGTCTAATCGATACTGTTCACTACGCTTTATCCAATTATTTTCGAAAAAATCATTTACTGTAAAATAATAAGTTGAAATAAAACTCTTATTTGTTCTAAACGTAACATACCAAATATCTGTCTGTAACAATCGTTGTAATTGATTTACAGACAAATCCCAACCAGGAAAACTACCGAATACATAAACGTTTTCAGTGTTTTGATCCCCTAACCATATATACGTTATAAGCTTATACTGATTATCTGCAGGGCATTGTTCTATTAGTGGCGTGTGATTTGACTTTATTTCATGCAAAAAAGTATAAAGAGCTTTTTCGTTTCCATTCTTTAATTGATTTTTAAGCTTCTCTAACTTAGGACTGATTATTGTAGTCACCTCTCTTCCTCCTTTGTAGTATTCTATATGTAGTTTTTTTCATTAGAATCCCTATATAAAAGTAGTCGTAAGTTATTTGTTTAGCGAAGTTATTTATTAGAAAAATAATCAATTGCCTGAATAGAAAGTTCTAATGATTTTATTCTTCTTTCTAAAAGCGTTCTTTGAGGACTCCCAAGCTTTGACTTAACGTAAATCTTTTCAATTGATGGAAGCAAACCAATTAGAACATTACGAGCTTCTGCTAAATCTTCCTGAGTATAATGATGAGTTTCTTGCTTCCAAACACTTTCTAACATAGCTAAGCCGATACTAGCTACTTTGAGTCTTTTTTTCACTAAAGTAGTATTTGATCCTTTTTGAGTCATCTGTGATAAGGCATTTTCAAGTTTACTAATTGTTGACTGTAAAGATTTTATTGATTCTACTTTATCTATATTTGATACGTTTTTCATGTTAATGTTATCCCTTCTACGTTGCTAACTTGTTTTGTTTAATGTTTAATGAAATCCTTAAAAGCTTGATTTCACTCGAAATATTTTAACATAAATAACTAACTGTATTCGAGTTGGACAATAACTTAAAGTAAAACAGCTATTCCTCTCTCCTCCCCTGTATCATTCTATTATCTTTACTTCTTTCTTCTCATTAGAATTCCTATATAAACTAGTTGTTAATATTGAATGTTTTATGAACAAAAAAACGTACAAGTAATGTAACCTGTACGTTTTCGCTTTTATTCAATAAGGTAATAAAGTAATAGCTTCCTGGTCTTCTCATAACTTATGAAATCTCTATACAAAATGGGATAATTCACAATTTCTGTTTCTAGAAAACGATATTGCGGAAACCACTCAAAAAACGATTTTCTTAACCACTTTATTTGTTGAAACGTAATGTTCTGTTCGTTTCCATTTAGTATAGAATTTAAAGTAGCTGCTGTATGCATCCAATAATGATTAAAATCAGCGTTTATACAGTCATCTTCGGTAAATTTACTTTTTAAGTCTCGCTGCAATTTTGCTGTAGCACGATAAGGAAACGGTTTATGAAGTGGACTATGCATTTTCTGCAATTCCTTAAAAATAATTCGTTTTCCTAACTTCAACTTTCCACCCCTTTATTTATCTATCCAATTTAATAAGTTTTCATAATGATATTGAGCATCGATATACCCAAGATTATATAGATTAACGAGCTTTTCCTTATTTCTTTCTATTCCGCTTATAGGAAGCTGTACACTTGGTTGAATTACATAAAAATTATCTTTTTGTTCTTCTCGATTCATATAAGATATCGTCTCATTATAAAAACGATAATGGTCTACTAAATTCTCTGCGATTTTCGGATATTTTCTATATAAAATTTTAGCCAGGCCTGAAAATTTATTTCGCTGCTTCTCATATCCTTCTGGCTTTGTCATAATGACAACGTTCTTTTCATAACCATCCTTTTGGGCTTTCAAAACTGGTATAGGGTCTATAATCCCTCCATCTAATAATTTTCGATTATTATATTCTACAGCAGGTGCTATAAACGGTACAGAGCTTGAGGCGCGAATGATTTTTAAAATATCATTTCCATGTTCTGCTTTATTATAATAAATGGCTTGTCCTGATTCGCAATCAGTCGTCCCTATGACAAACTGTTCATTACATTTTAAGAAAGTTTGAAAATCAAATGGTACAATTTTATTAGGTACTTCATCAAATAAAAAATCCATTCCGAATAATTCACGTTTTCGAATTAAGTTTCGATAAGATATATACCTGTAATCTGATACTAGCTCTGTATTTACTTTCTTATTTCTACCTTTTTGACGTGACAAATAGGTTGCTCCCATACAGGCTCCAGCTGATACGCCGACTACATACGGAAAGAATAAGTTCTTTTCCATGAAATATTCGAGTACACCTGCAGTATATAAACCTTTCATTCCTCCGCCCTCTAATACTAAACCAATATTCTTCATGTTATATCCCTCTGCTTCTTTTTTCTTAATTTCATATTAGCATAAGATTTTAAGATGAGGTTATATAAACTAATTACAACAATAACCAGAAACTACTAAAGTAATGTCATAATATCTTTGTGAGTAACATGTTACAATATAAGTAATTCATTCCACATATATTAAAGGAGGAATTTAATATGGGTTTATTTAGCGGTATTTTAGGAAATGCATCAAATACGAGTTCTGAAAGTGTAGAACGTGATTTAGAGAAGATTATGCTAGATGATGAAAAAGTAGAGCATGCTTATAAATTAATTCGTGATCTAATCGTATTTACAAATCGTCGTCTTATTTTAGTAGATAAACAAGGAGTAACTGGCAAAAAAACAGAATACCATTCTATTCCTTATAAAAGTATTACACAATATAGCATCGAAACGGCTGGGCATTTTGATTTAGATGCAGAACTTAAAATTTGGGTGTCTAGTATGGAGGATCCAATTACGAAAGAATTTAAAGGTGACGATAGTATTTTAAGCATTCAAAAAGCGTTAGTAACCTTTACGACAAAGTAGTGGTTTTTGTATTTTTATTCATTTTTTAAAATTACTAACCCGAGTATTTTGGAAGAACATACATTGTTTTTGTATATTTAATCTAAAATAACATAAAAAGGTAAAGCGTATTTTAAATGCTTTACCTTTCTTTTTTGTAATAAACAAGTGTAGTTTTATCATTTAATTTCTTTATTACTTCTGTTCTTTTATACCCCATTTTCTCGTATAGAAAACAATTTCTTTCTTCTTCTAAAATCGTAGCAAGTTCAAAACTTCGTGCTTCTGGAAACATTTCTTCAATTAAAATAAGTACCTTCTGAGCAATTCCTTTCCCTTGATAGATTGGATGAATAAACATTGGACTAATCCAAAATTTATAAGGTAGTTCTTTTGCGGATATACATATCGCTCCAACAAGTTTCGAATCTATTATCACCTTATAAAAATTACTGCTGGGATTATTTATTCTAAAAATAGTTTTTTCAATAGTTTCATTTGCTGGATTTGTTTCATAGTCTTTATATTTATGTAATAAAGAGCTAAATGAGTCTATTTGCATTTGAAATATAACTTCTGCATCAGTTTCTGTCGCCTTCTCTAATGTAATCTCCATGTTACCAATTTAGTCGCTTTCTTAACGAGGTAATATGAGCGGTATGATGACGACCATGCCATGCGTATAGTCCTATTGCAACAGCAAGTTTTGTTTCACCAGTTTCAGGATGGTTAAATGTCTTTTCTAAATCTTCAATTTCTAGAGAATATAAAAGGTTAACCCATCTTTTATGTAATGAATCTAGCATTACTAGTGAAACATCTACCGGTAATTTTGAATCGGGTAACTCTGCCCACTTCTCTTCTTTATACGGCTTAATAGTGGGATTCTTTTCTGTCAGTGCTAATTTAAAGCGTATGTAGCTATTCATATGACTATCAACGACGTGATGAACTACTTGACGTACAGTCCAACCTCCAACGCGATATGGTGTATCTAACTGCTTCTGATCTAAATCTTTAATTGCCTTTGTTAGTTCATTTGGTAAATCTTCAATTTCTTGAATCCATGTATCAATCATTTCTTCAGTTATAGGACGTTTGTATGTAAATTGGCCAATTGGATAACGTAAATCATTCATGAATAAGTCCTCCTTATTATAAGCGTGAAGTATTTCTCCAAATATAGTGTACAAACTTCACATGTTCTCCATTTAATTCTACAGAAGTTGTATCTGATTCGTTTTGATAAGAAGAAAATCCGCTTTTTTCTAGTACAATTTGTGATGCGAGATTATTAGTCGTTGTTTTAGCATGAACTTCAGTAATTTCATTATTTTTCGCTACATCTAAAATTAATTTTACGGCTGCTGTAGCAACTCCTTTTTTAGTAAATTTTTCTCCGACCCGATACCCTAGCGAACTAATTTGAGTTTCCGTATCTATATCTACTAAATTAATTCGCCCTATAATTTCTTTTTCTTCATTACGAATTAAATAAAAATAAGAATCTCCATCTGCTTGTTCTATTAATAAATCGTCTAGTAGTTTTTGGAAATATTCAAATTCAAAATATTTTGAGCCACGATTTGGCACCATTGTTTCAAAAAAAGATTTATTCGTAAGTTCAAACGTAAATAAATCCTTAGCATCTTGTTTCTTTAGTTGCTCTATGTATATTTCCATCCCGTATTCTCCTTCTAGATTTACTAACTGTTATACATTCTTTTTTAATCAATTATATTCCTGCTATTACTTTCGATTAAGTAATACAGATAGTAGCACTTTCGGATGAAAAAGATGAAATGGACTACGAATTAAATTCATCACTCGTACTAACCGAATATAAACATCAGAATTACTTGCGGATAGTCGATATATTTGTTTCGTATACCATAGCTGAAATTTTTGTTTTGTAGTTAATTCTCTCTTTAGTTGCGGATGACGTGATATTTCCGTTGTTGTCATATCCCATGGGGTTTCTATTATATTAGCTGCCTTTTTATAAAATTGTTGTGTAAATGTTTTATCAAGTTGTTTTCTACCTTGCAGAAGTAATTGCAACTGGTGAGCCTCCATAGCAGCAACTGATACGCCTTGGCCGAAAACGGGATCAAAACGACATTGCGCATCTCCAACAACTAATAAGCCTTCTGGTACATTATTCACTAAATCAAATCGCCGGCGTACTTGATAGGGAATTTTGTATGTCTTTATATCAGTAATTCCCTCAGCCTTGTTTAGGAAGTCTGTAACATTAGAAATTGATAGGTTTTCAGCAAAATCATAAAACTCATCATCTGTTTGTGGTGCTTTCTCGTTTGCGTATCCACTGAAAGTAACAAAATAACGATTATCTTCTATCGTTTGAATAAGAACGCCATAAGGGTTATCAGGGAAACTCGGAGACATTAGCACATTGCAACAGTCTAATTTCTCATTTTCTTTAAGTTTGAACATTTTCGTTGCGTAAAATAAATCAATACGAACTTTCTCTTCTTGTACTTCAATTTCGTATTCTCGTAACCACTCTATACTTTTTGAGCCAAATCCACTCGCATCAACTACAAGGTCTGCATGAACTTCTTCTTGTATGTCTGTCTCTAAATATTTAACTTTTACTCCACACACTTTGTTAAGCTTTGCATCTACCAATAACCCTTTAACCAATGTTTCATATTTAATAGTAATATTTGAAATTTGATGTATTCGTTTTTGAATATGCCATTCTAGCAAAGGACGACTTTGTTGAATCATATGTACTTCCCCTATGAATGGCTGTTTCCATAAACCAAATTGATGCCATTTTAAATCACGAGTAAAGTTATTTACGATACTACCTGCTTCTATTAATTCATTCGTAATATTAGGAAACAATTCTTCAATTGCGTTTTCTCCACCTTTTAATAACACGTGAGGATGATTACTTTGTGGAACTCTTTTTCTCGAAGACTTTCCATCCCACCTTTCACCAGCTTCTATAATGATTACTTCTTTAAAAGAAGTTGATAATGCTTTTGCTGCAAACTTTCCTGCTATACTTCCACCAATAACGATAGCCTTATTAAACATATTTTCCCCCTTAATAAAAAGAGATCCTGCCTTGTATGAATGAAACAGGATCTTAAACTAATTAACTTCTTTATCATTATACTTAAAATACATCAGTAAATTGCAACATTAAAATTAAAATACCTAATCCCCATACGTAATACGCGAATACTTTTAAAGAGTGACGTTTTAAATATTGAATCATCCATGAAACGGCTATGTATCCAAAAAATGCTGCTGATAACGTTCCGACAATTAAAGATGTACTAGAAATAGATTCTGCTTTCCCTTGAAAAACGTCTACAAATTGCAAAATGATAGCTCCAACAATGGCTGGTGTCGATAGTAAAAAAGAAAAGTAAGCAGCAGTTTCACGGTCTAATTTTCTCCATAATGCAGCGACAATTGTCATTCCAGAACGGGAAATGGCTGGAAAAATAGCAGCAGCTTGAAATGAACCGATAATTAATGCGTCTTTATATGTTATGTCATCCATTTTTTTACGACCATTCTTTTGTTTATCTGCCGTGTAAAGAAAGAATCCGGTCACTAAAAACTCCCAACCGATCGTGATTCCTGTTTTTGAAATATCTTCAAAGAAATCTTTAAACAATAAACCAATTACAACTGCGGGTATTGTCCCAACGATAAGTAATAACATGAGCTTTGAAAATGGGTTTTTAATTAAATATATAAATTCTTTTTTATAATAAATAAAAACCGCAAGTAAAGTCCCAATATGCAGCATCGTATCTAAAAATAAGCCAGCCTCATCTAATCGGAACAAATGCCTTCCTAAATAAAGATGTCCGGTACTACTGATTGGTAAAAATTCTGTTAAACCTTGAATTATACCTAGTATGAAAGCTTCTAACCAATTCATGATGGTCTCCTTTCTCTTTTGCTTGTACCAATATATGAGGGTTAAATTTTCGATATGAAAAAAACTATATTTCTCTATGAATTTACTTTTCATTTATGGATATATATGTAAAGAGGGTTAAGGAGGGTTATTATGTGGAAGCACACAAAATTCGGTAATGTATTACTTTGGGTGGGCCCTATCCTTGTATTTTTAGGACTATGTATGACAAAGGTTATTTCAGATATTCCTTTCTTTGAGGGAAAACATAAAACGGTTGGTATTGTACTTATATTTATAGGTGTAATCTGTTTTGTTGCTGCTAATCATTTGAAAAAAGGAGAAAGATATGAAGAATAAATCTAAATAAAAAACAATCCTGGCATATTAGCTAGGATTGCTTTTTATTAATGTTGATTATTTGTAGAATACTTTATCAACGTTATATTTCGCTTTGTATTCATTAATGATATATGTTTCGTAAATTTCTCTTTCTGTTGGATCTTCTACGATACATGCATCAATGCGGTATACTTCATCACGGTGATTTTTAATTGGTGAAACATTATCTTCAAAATGCTTCTTAATACGTTGTCTAATTTTACGAGCTTTACCTACGAAAAGAAGTTCGTCATTAATATTGTAAAACATAAAAATGCCGCCTTTATCTCTAGGGAACAAGTGGAAATCGATAAATCCATTAATTGGAGTAATGATTGGCTCGTCTCCTTTAATAACTTGTTTACGTTCAGTAATTGAAACATCAGCTTCAGGAATATTAATTTTAATCAAGTTCATTCACGTCCTCTTTTATTATAAAGATAAATAATAGCATACATAAGTAAGAAAAGCTATGTTCAGAGGCATATTTCATTTTATAATTCAAATATTATAGGTGTATCATGTAAACTTTTCTTCCAAATCATATGATCGCTGGATTCTCCCCAGTAATCTTTCAATACATAGCTAGGTTTTCCAAACTTTTTCGTCCATATACTTTGCGCATCTTTATATCCACTATCTAAACAATATTCTGTTATCCCTCTGCTAAGTAATGTAAGAAACATTGTATGTAGTAATAAACTCCCTATTCCCTTTCTCTGATACTCCGGAAGTATGAATACAGTTCCTATTTCATACAAATTTTTAAGTACACCACCTGTACAACTATTAATCAATGTACTTGCTGGACCGATTTCGATTGTTCCAATGATTTTATCGTTACTTGTATCAATTGCTAATAAAAAGTAACGACCTTCTCCGTTACTATCAAAATCACTTTTCAAATACTGCTTTTTTGAGTTAATTTCATTTTCTATGTCATCCAATGATTGTGACAATCCTTCATTTTTGTATGTATTCGTAATAACGATACGGAAAAATAAATATAGTTCATCTACATCATTCAAATTCGGTCTTCTAACTGCAACGTTAGTCATGAATTCAATCTCCAATCCTCATTATGCCATTGTCAATACAACACTTTATATAATCTATTCATCATTATTCTGCAAAAACCTGCATAAATCCAACAGTATAGAAAGCTCATTATAGATATTGATAAAATAATTTTTATATCCATAGTTGTATGAACAGCAGGACCAAGTACCGGAAAACGGAAAACATCGAGAACAATCATAATACCAATAATTAGACAAGTTGCTGAAAAGGAAACAATCCAAATTCTCCTCTTTAATTTTAAAAAGGATACTCCTAAGGCTAGACCTAATAAGCCTGTAGTAAAAGGAAAGACAATTAGTTCACTTGGCTCAATAATAAATAATAGAAAAATAGTAAGAATATAAGAAAGTATTCCCTCACGAATAGAATAGAAAATAGCAAAAAAAATCGGTAATGTCGAAAATGGACTAATGAGCAAACCTATACCAGGAACTAGGTTTCCTGCTGCTTGAAACATGGTGGCTAATGTACTCATCAAAGCTGTAAGTACTAACTTATTCGCAAGGGACAATTTTCTTTTATGAACAAAGCTCGTATCATGCTCTATCATCAGTTGATACCAATAACGTACAAACCAATTCATCAATATCTCCCCCTAAAGATGCCTCATTCATTACTTTCTATATTATTCATACACTAGTGGTTTATGAGCTGCTTTCTACTTGTTATGAATTACTATATAATAAAAGGCTTTTAGGGGGATAAATTGTGCGTTTTAAAACAAAATAAATTCCTTGGATTATTAAACTACGAGTGTATATCGTATCAGGGAATAATTTCAAAAATGGTACCTTTATTAAAATCAGTTACTTTCATAGAACCGTAAACTCCTAAATATAATTTAGTTTGATTCAAATTTGTTCCTAAACTCATATAATAAGCTGCTTGCGTACCAAAATCATAATTGGTTTCAATAGCATGAAAGTCAGCGTGTTTACCGTCTGTACCTGCTCTAGTATAGGCTAAAACACCCTTAATTGGAGACTGAGATTCTCCTTTCTTGGCAAGGTCAGTAAAAACAACGCTACCTGTTAAATTTGGAATTGCATTTCCCATATATGGCTGAACTCCTGTAAGTGAAGTTCCTCCAAACTTATCTGTTCTAGAATCTTTATGAAAATAACTAAGTAGAGGCAGAATACGCCTCGCTGAAGTTTGTATTGTTTCATCATAATAAGTCATTGTTCTTTCATCCAAAGTCTGATTTTCGGAACAATGCCGTATAAAAGAAGTAGGTAAATCCCCTTCCCATCCTCGCCACCCAAAATTGATAACCCCATCTTGATTGGGAGTTAACCTCATAAAATGCATTTGAACAAGTTCTGTAACCGGTATAGGTTTATATTGAATAAATGAAAAAATAGACTCTACAATATCTTGTCCGACATTTCCGGCGTATTTGATATATTGATTATAAAACCTTTGAAATGAAATGCCGGTTATATTACGTACTCCTTTTGCAATTACTGTAAGTGTTTCTTGTATAGATAAAGGGAGTTCATTAAAGCGTGTAACTACAGGAGGGTTATTTATAAATGTATTTTTACTTACATCGATTTCAATTATTTTACCTGCTATTTCTAAATCATCTTGGCTTAAATTAAATGGATCATAACCTGATCCGCCATCTCCATTTGTAAAAACAAGTTTTCCAGTCTCAGGTGAAAAGTTTAAACTATTGACTCCGTTATGATTAAAAAATGGTCTTCTTACATTCAGTAATGTTCGTCGCTTTTGAGCTTGACCATTAGATTGTAAAGTCCATTCTTCTACTGTATCAATGTGATCATATTGCGTATTTCTATTAACCCACTTTAAATTTAACGTTTTAGGGTCACAAGGATTCGGTTTAAATTGCTCAGAAAATGCACCTGGTCCTTGAGTTCCAGCTACTGAATAATGAAGATAAAATAACCCATTTTGATAAAATTGTGGATGGAACGCAAGTCCAAGCAATCCGCGTTCATCATAACCGCTACTAGAAACACCTTCTTCAAATGTACCTAATTTAATAATTAGGTGACGAATATCTAAAAATATCTTTATAACTCCATTCCCTATGTAAAAAATCTCTCCTAATTGGGTTGCGATAAATAGTCTTTCGGTCGATTCGCCTGGAAGTATTGTTGTTTTCAATACGGTTGGTAAATTTATATTATGAACAATGGGTCGTAAACTAACTTTAACTTTTGTCAATTAACTGTACACCCCTTTTTCTTCTTTTTATAGAAGAATATGATTAGAGTAGTTCTGTTAGTATCAAATAAGTCGTATTCCTTTTTATTACAATTTTGTATATAATATAATTATAAATAATATGGGGGACGAACTATGATAATCGTACTACAAATCATCTTACCACTAATTTTCGCAGTCTATTTATTTACCCTCTATCATAACGGGACGTATGGATCAGCTTCATTCATTTTAGCAGTCATGATAGGAATTTTCGGTTTAGAGAATATTTTTCAATATGCTAGTCTAACAGATCATGCTATTTATCCATATTGGGGCAGTTTGAAGGCTGTTGTTATCGTTTTATCAGTCGTATTTCTATTTAAAAAAGGTGGTTTAACAGGGAAATATTGATTTTTAATGCGTTACATATTTTCTTGTTAAATTGCTTTTATTTTATAAAAGCAGAAATATTTATGTAAAAACACGAAGGGATGTGTTACATATGTCTATAAATATTATTTCAATAGTATCTATCATAATATGGATTTTGTTAATTACAGAACTTATAAAACCTTCAAAAGAACAGAATGGACGAAAAATAGTAACTTTAGTAACTGCTGGTTCCGTATCAACACTTATTTTAACGGTTTCATTTATTCAAAATATCCCGTTTTGGAATTGATAGTGATATAACTAACAAAAATATGTATAAATAAAAAGATTAGGATTCACTCCTAATCTTTTTATATTTTGAGGTAGCACCATATGCCCAGTAAGCTAAGATTTTAAGACACCCCCTTAACGAGAACTTTACATTTTCACAATTATTTATGAGAATTCGGCTCGTTTTTCCGTTTTGGGGAAGAATCAATTTCTTAAGTTGATGACGATGTGGATAGTATCCCAGGTATCACAAAATGATGTGAAAAATGACAAAACTGTAAGATAACGAACTATTTTGTAAGGGAAATCACTCGTTTCATTCGCCAATTTTTTCTATAGTAAGGATAAGAAGAAAACAAATAAGATGATATGAAAATGAGTGTTAATGAAGTAAAAGGTTTAACGAAATTTTATCAATCAAAAGGTGCGGTTGCGACAAATCTGATTTTTCTTTACAGGCTGTTCTTAATGAATTCATGAAATGGGATTGTACTTATATTGTAAGGAGTGGGACTATTGAAAACAGTACTATCGGTGCAACACCTAACGAAAGAAATCAAGGGCAAGTTGATTGTACAAGACATATCGTTCGATATGGTAGCGGGAGAAATTATTGGACTACTTGGTGCGAACGGAGCGGGCAAGACAACCACGATGAAGATGATAGTTGGTCTAAGCACAATAAGTGCCGGGGACGTGCAAATTGCAGGTTACAGTATTAAAAGTCAGTTTTCTAAAGCAATCCTCAATGTAGGGGCTGTGATTGAAGCACCTGCATTCTATCCTTATTTGAGTGGGTATGAAAATTTACGACAATATCAGCGTTTGCACAAAAATGCAAGTAAGGACTGGTTGCTGGAGGTAGCCAGTCTAACCGGCATAGAACATGCGCTTGATCAGCGAGTAGGCACGTATTCCATGGGAATGAAACAACGCTTGGGAATTGCACAAGCACTACTGCGAAAGCCAAAGTTGCTTGTGTTAGATGAGCCGATGAATGCACTTGATCCTGCTGGTGTCCGTGAAACCCGGAACTATTTAAATAGAATTGCGACAGATTTGGGCGTAGCAATTGTGATTTCCAGTCATCAACTGTCTGAGATTGAGCAGATGGCACGTCGAGTGGTTATTATGCAGAATGGCTGCTTAGTGACAGAGCAAAGGATTGATGATGGCTTAAATGATGGGGAATTCTGTATCACTCTTCACATTGATAATGTTGAGCTTACAAGCGAAGTTTTGGTTAACTTGTTTGGGGAAGATCATCATGCATTGGATTATATGCAGACAGAGAAATTATCTAACGGTGTGCATACTATAACAGTAGCTATTGATGAAGGGCAAGTTCCAATGTTGATTCGAGCATTGTGTGCTCCCGGGGTGGAAGTTCATCGGGTGTTGTCGACACATACGAGTTTAGAGGATAAGTTTTTAAAATGGACAACTGCGCGTGGTGAGGTGAGTTAAGTTGTTATGGAATGAATGTTTGAAGATAGTGAATAAAAGAATCTTTATTCTTTCACACATTGGTTTTATTGTGATGACGGTACTGTTATCTTGGGCATACACCAGTGATCTCAAGGCTGATGATACGGTGGCTCAAATAGTAAATGCTTTGCTTGGCCTATCGGGAATGCTTGTTATTCTACCTTGGGCGATTGTTTTGTCACCTCTTATTTGGACGGATGAGTATCAATATGGAACTTTGAAACAACTGTTCCTGCATACGTCCTCGCGCTCACGGTTGTATGTTGCAAAAATTGCTGCGATGATTTTGCTCATCATTACGGGTATTGTTAATATATGCATTGTTTCTTTGTTAGCGAATCTTCTGATGGCTCCCCAAAACATACAATGGGGCGACATGACGGATGTTATATATTCTATTGGAGCAATCGCATTGCAATGTTGCCTATATGCAAGTCTAGCATCCTTGATTGGCGTGTGGACGAGATCAGCTGCTATCGCAGTAGGCAGTAGCTTAGTGCTATACTTTTTACAAATGATATTTGGAGGTAGTCTCTTATCTACATCATGGACACACATTCTATTCATTCATCATGATGATTTAAGTGTCTATTGGAGCACGTCACAATATAAATCGGAATTAGTTGGCTTACTTATGTCGTTAGCGATAGATATCACCTATATTTTGTTTTTCTTTGCAATTGGATTATGGATGTTCGTCAAAGAGAGAGGAGCAGACTAAACATAACACGGAGCTAAAAATGAGCAAAATAGAATACAGTTATGTCGCTTATACCAATACTCGGGATAAGGATATGGAAGATAAAATAATGAATGTGAAACAATGATAAGTGATAAGTGATTACGCTAGTCTAGTTAACCAGCAGCAATCTAGTACTTTATTTTTTTGTCAAAGACTACCGCTGATTTTACATTAAAGTCAATAATTGAAAAGTTAGAGAAAAAGAATAAAGAGTTTGAAGAAGAAAATAAAGCCTACTGATTACTTCATGAAGTTATAAAATTAGTACCGTACATATTAGACATATCTGAAATATACGGTACTAATTTTACTATTGATTCACTTATCTAACTTAAAGATAAGTATGTGGTCCTTTTACAATTTGAATTTCTTTTTAAGCTTCTTATATTTTCTATACGAACGTCTAACAATGTTTAACATAAAATACGGTATTTTAACCGGGAAAGGTAATTTATATATGAAAGGAAAATAAAAGGTGAAATATGCCTTTTCTAGGTCTCTCCACTTACTATCTTCTTTTGTTTTTAAGAAATCAGATACATCGACTACATATCCCCTTCCTTTTTCCATCATCACATTTTTCCCGTGAACATCACAAGGAGTTAACCCTTGTTCCCTCGCATACTCTAAAGCCTCATTAATATCAAGTATTACTTGCTTAGGAATTTTAATACCCTTATGAATAGCATCGTATAAGGTAATTTCTTTTAAACGTTTCAATACTATGAAATTTTCTCCTTTATATATAAGCTTTGAATAAGAAGGATGATTTCCAATTCTTCGGTATACTTCTGACTCTTTTTCAATTCCTTCTCCTTCTCGCACGTAAACTTTCACTACCCAATCTTTGTATTCTCTGTGCATGAATACTGCGGCATAATTACCTGTTCCTAAACACTTCCAAAGTCTAGGAATATCTTTAACTACTACAGGCTCGAATTCATCCTCACTTCGGATGCTTACCTCTTTTAATAATTCGTCATTTATCAATCCCACAAAACTATTTATACTCATCATTCCCACTCCGGTTTTGCTAAAAGGGGGCCCACCCACATTTTAACGAAAATATACACTAAGCGAATTTTAGCATAAAACGAGTCATCTTTCTTCTTAAAATAAAAAGCTAACTCGTTTTATTTAAACTGTTGAATACTTAATATTTATTCCGTTATTCATAGCCAAAAACCGTACGATATAAAAATATTTCTAATTATTTTCATTTTTTCAGAGTCAACTGTATAGGGCTTTTCTTAGTACAAGTTCTCTTCGTTCATTACCCATGCCAAATCTATAAAACATTGTTTAGAAGTGTAGCAAAGGTTTGTTAATGGTTCAATTCTTGTTCCACTACTATCTTTGTTAGCTAAAACTTTTATTGTTTTAATAGTCTGTTGTTTAATTCCCACAATGCTGTTTTGTTGCTATCCCATTTCAAAAACGTTACTGCTTCCTCAAAGCATAACCATTTATAATTGAAGTGTTCTTTAGATAATGATATGTTTTTTGTAGGGACTTTAACTCCAAAAGAAAATTCTTTTATTACATAAACCTCTTCTCCCCAAAGGAATCCTCCAACTACATCTTCTACTGATAGTGAAGACACAGAATCTAATTGTATATATGGACATTCTCTTGTAATACGAGCCTCTTCAAACGCTTCCCGTTTTGCTGATTCAATAGGAATCTCACCGTCTTCTCCGCCACCAGCTATTCCTTGCCAATAACCATAATCACTTCGGTTAAAAATGGCATATTGAATAGAATCGGCAGTTTTTATATAAGGAAATATCAATACTTGATATGGTGCTCTCATTACTTAACCTCCTCTCGAAAATAAGTTTTAAATCAATATGAATAAAGAGCCGCCATCACAATTCTACATTATTAATGCAGGTTTATAATGTCGGCCCTCTATTTTTAAATAATTTTATTTTTCATAAACAGGCTTACTCTTAACAGAGGAAAAACTGATTATTTCTTGTCGAATTTGTTTAGCATGGTTTTTCCTAAATGTTAGCAGTACCCTATATTATTCAATTGCGCCAGCAACATCATAATCATTTAAATCTAATTCAATCGTTTGTCCGAGCGCTAGTTTAGCAAGTTCCGCTCCTAGATATGGACCAGCTGTTAAACCCGAAGCTCCTAATCCATTCGCAACGAGAATTCCTTCAAAGTTAGGTAGCGGTCCGATAACAGGTAAGAATCCTGGTGTAAATGGTCTGAATCCAACTCTCGTTTCAAGCATTGTAGCATTTTCTAAGCCAGGTGCAACTGTTAATGCCTTATGAAATACTTCATGTAAACCACCTGCTGTTACACGATGATCGAAACCAGTATCATTCTCATGTGTTGCACCAATTACGACATGCCCATTGTCAAACGTTAAAATATATTGATCGTTCGGTGGCATAACAACTGGCATATTTTCTGTTGCTGTATTCTCGATTTGCAGATGAACAATTTGTCCTTTTTGGAATGTAACTAAGAAATTAATTCCTAATGGTTTCAAGATTTCATTCGCCCATGCGCCTGCAGTTACAATAACCTTTTCCGCTAAAATTGTTTCATCGTTTACTGTAACTCCCGTAATATGATTTCCTTCACGGACTAATATAGCATCGCCTTTTATGAAAGTTGCACCATGTTTTTTCGCAGCACTTATTAATGCATTGCGTAATAATCTTCCATTTACTCGTGCAGCACCACTAATATGAACAGAACTATATTCGTCTGATAATGCTGGGAATAATTTTTTTGTTTCTTCAGCTGATAAGCGAGTTATTTCACCAATCTCCGGGGCATCTTCACGTCGTTTATAAGCTCGCTCTTCCATTTGATCTAACTTTTTCTCGTCAGTATGTAAACTAATTGCACCTACACGATTATATCCTGTGTCAGTTTCACCGTCTTCTTCTAATTGCTGAATTAACGAAGAATAGTAACGTGCACCACCTTTAACGATTTTATACCATGCTTTATTACGGCGCTGTGATAGCCATGGACATACAATACCTGCTCCTGCATCGGTTGCTTGCCCTAATTGTTGGCGATCCACGATAGTAACATTCGCACCTGCCTTAGCAAGATGATAAGCAGTAGACGCTCCTAAAATTCCTGATCCAACTACAATATACGATTTCATTTCAAACACCTTTTCTCTTTTGCTAATTATATAAATATAAGAACATTCCTTAGTATAATGGAAGGAATGCTTTTTTCAATGTACTCATCACAATTAATTGTTGCAGCATTGTGACTTCCTTAATCATTATTTTTTCTTCTTACGGAATAATTCAATTGTTTTATAGCCTTGTGAAAGGATTTCTATCATTTTCTCTAGACGTTTTTCACGTGTTTTTTCTTGTTTCACAGAAAAAAGATTACGTGCCCAATCTTTTTGGTATCCAGGCGTTAAACTTTGATAAAACTTAAGTTCATTCGGATGATTAGCTAATAATGCTTCAACATCTTTAATTCGATCGGTATAATCGGCAACACATTGACTCATAGCAGATGTTTTTGTTGTTTTTTTCTTTTCACGTTTTAAACCAACAACAGTAAAGACTTCATCCATACTTACCATTCGTGCAAATTTAATATCGCTTTCTCCCACATAACCATCTTCTCCAACGTTTAATGCCGGAAACATTTCATCACGGTGAATAAACGTACTATAACGCGCATTACCTTTTTTCGGATATGCGAAGAATACGTAACCTTTTTCAATTAGTAATTCTTCATTACTAATAATAAAATTCGTTTGTTTCACCATTTCATCAAGCGTTTCTACAAATATAAAGATAGCATCGTGTTCTTTTGAGAATGCAGTTTCTTTACCTGTAAAAATGTCATAATCACTTGGTTCGTTAATAACGACCATATTTGTATACTTATTAAGTTTCAATTTATCAATAACTGACATAATAATCTTCCTTTACATTCAAAATTCATTGTACATACTTTTTCGTACTGTTCTAGTGTATTATATGTATTAAGAAAATCAAACTTTAAATCGTATTATTCTGCTGCAAAAGAACATAATTCTTTACTAGATGGGGTGGTTTTATGCCATATGTAATCCGAGATGAAGGGCTAGTTTTACAAGGGGATGATGGAAAAGAACCAATTTTTCATACATATGAAGAAGCTGAGGAAACATTAAAAACATTAACTATACCGCAGTTTCCGAAACATATTAGAAGAAAACCATTTACACCAAAAATAATAAAGATAGCCGCTTCTGAATAAGAACCGGCTATCTTTATTATTCATAACTTAATAGCAAATAAAGTATATAAAAACTCTTTATATTGATCTTCTGTAATTTCACGCTTAGTTTTTTCCCCATGAATAATTTCGGTTAAACTTGTATTCGTTAATGAAATATGGCCAGAGTTCGTCAACTTTACTGCAATTGGTCCTTTATTAAAAATAGACTTCTCATCTTCTATCACTCTTCTTTGAACATCATTTACTACTATCTCATCAATAATATGTTTATAAAAAGCATGACAAACTTTCCATTCCCCAGCAGCATCTATTCTTTCTAAAACATAATTTCCTTTATTCGTATCTTTCCGTCTCACCCGGTACGAACCATTTTTTGAAGAAACCGACTCGCCCGTAAAAGGTACAGGAACAAGAGGTACTAACGAAGCTATACCTACATCAATTAAATACTGTACATTATCATAAGTTAAAATAATTGTTATATGGCCATCCTCAAGTGCCCATGCATTTATATCGTTTTTATAAACCGTACCTAATGCCAGTTGTACATCATAGCCACAGTCTCTTAAGAAATAGTAAAAAAGAGTATTTAATTCGTAGCAAAGTCCACCATGGGAACTAGTTAAAATTTTCTCTCGTAAGTTTTCCAGAGAGATTTGATTCGTATTTCGTGCTATAACATCTAAATTCTCAAATGGTATAGTGTGCGCAAACGAAAAGAGTATGGTAGGTAATTCTTCAAACGTTACATCATTACGTTTTTTAAGATTTAATCTTGTGAAAAGCTGATCTTGTAAACTTGTCATATTTAGCACCCCTTAAAAATTTATAAGTTTAAATAATATATGCTGATTGTAAATTTTAAGGGGCACTGTAACAATCTACATTTCATTTAACTGTACCGGTACAAAAATTACGATTCACATAGGAGGTGTCATTACACATGTTTTTTGTAATCACTTCTTTTTGGGGCAAATCAAAAGCTACGAATATAAATTTAATAGTTTATCTATAGGCAAATTATTACTATCACTTAAATCAACAAAATATTGAAGTTGCCACGTTTGGCTCTTTTTAGCTTGATTACTAACAGTGGTATCCCAAACAGGATAAATTCTCATTGCCATTTTCCCTGTTTGACTTTGTGTTCTCAATATTTTTTCTTTAAGAAGAATCTCTTTAGGAAAAATAAATTGCCCTAGTTTATTATCAGCAATACAAGTGATTACTAATAAATCAGGAGCAGCTTCATAAGAGAAAGCTCTATTTCGCATATTTTCATCTTTCTCCCAAAAAGAAACAAATTGACCAATTTTATTAGGTGTAACTTTTGATTTTCTAAAACGAATGGTTTTGTTATTTAAGTGGAATAAACATCCGACATATTCTGCGTTTTGCTTTTCTTCTTTTAGATTCGTAATCATTAAGTTGTTAGGTTTGTAAACTATATTATTTAAATTTTGGATTATATTATTAAAATTGTTCAAAAAAACTCCCCCTTTATTCATCTCTTAGTTTACCACAAACATCAGTTCTTCTATATTGTATATAATTATGAACTAAGTGAAATGGGGGAATTTAGCAGGATATAATTATTACTTTAATGTACTTAGTTTTTCAATTGCTTGTTGTTCAGTTGCTAAGTAAAAAATGTCATTCCCTTTATTACATTCATAAATAAAATCTTTTAAGCTTTTACTAGTATACATAGAGAAATCTCCAACAATAGCAATCTTTACCTTGTAGTTTATAAACTTTTGAAGGATATCGCCCGCAAGCCGTGTTTTTAGGTCAAAGAAATCTTCACTTATTAAAGATTTATGGATAATAATATTTTTCGCATCTACCTCATATTGAACTGTTGCCATAGTATCTAATGCAGGCTGAACATCCGATATTAATACCTTATCGTTCCTAATGACCGCAATATTGATTCCATCGATTACTACTTTCTTTATTTCCATAGTCCCACCTGTACAGAGATAATAAAGTTGTTTAATTTACAATAAAGTCATTTAAAAAATAATATAGTAGTTTAAAAATCCTTCTTCTACTAACGAGGCAGGTTAGTGGAAGAAATAGCAAGTGGGTTTAACTAGGAGAAGTGTCGATGACATTACAGAAGACACCGAGGTGTCTTCTGTTTTTTAAATTAAGGATATCGATAAATTAAGATTTATTTACTTAACATTGTACTTATTTTCGGACCGAGGCATCTAATCGGTGAGTATATACAAACCAAGTAATGCTTGCTGTTAATAATGTTGACGAAATTAAAGCTGTAAGAACACTATATGTTTGCCAAATAAGTATCGTTGACCAATCGAAGGCAAAAAACATTATACACTGGGCAATAGTAGCGATTAGGAAAATAATTGTTACGATTGTTCTCTTTTTTGTCATTGGCTGCTGCTCATTCGTTTTCCCTTTTCTTAATCCTAAGAAAAATAACAGAACGGCTAATAGGCAAAGAATAATTGTGGTAGACGACAAAATGATGTCCAAAAGCTGTGTGCCACTTATCTCATATGACTGAGTTAGATTGCCGTTTAATATATTTTTAACTTGTAGTACCAGGTTTATATTGGTATTTGCGCCGTTGCTCAGTAAGCAGATGGCTGTTCTTTCATTTGGCAGTATGGCTACTTTGGTACTAAAATTTGGATTACCCCCAGTGTGTTCTATAAACGTTTGTTCGGCGTTTACCGACCAACCTGCCGCATAATACATATCATTGACAGCCGAAACAGACATATCACCTCTATGTGATTTTTCGATGGCCCTGTGAAATATTTCGGGTATGTCCTGCACGATACCCATCTGTATGCCCATCCAACGCGCCATATCTTTTGTATTAGAAATGATATAGCCGGCAGGTTTATTCCCGGTATAATACGGAGCGTTAAATGGAGTTGTTATAAAAAAGGAAGAACGGTAACCCTGTGCTAACTGTCCAGTGGCTTGAGCATCTTCTTTATAAACATACGTCTGGTGAAGACCTAAGGGTAGAAATACTTGCTCCTTCATAAAGTCTTCATAGCTTTGTCGTGATACAATCTCAATAACCAAACCCAATACGTCATAATTAACGGTTCCATAGTTATATTGTTCACCAGGAGAGAACGCCAATTCTGCATCTACCAGCGTTTCCACAGTCTTTTGCAACATATCAGGCGTATTACCTTGTGGAATATTTTGAAGATGTCTAATATTTGTTAGGCCGCTGGTATGGTGAAGAAAGTTATTTAGTGTAAGGTTTTGCATATCAACAGGTTTACCTTGATACTTTAACGTAAACCAAGGTAAATATTTTTGGATAGGGTCAGTCATTGATAGCAGCCCTTGCTCTTCCAATAGCAAAATCCCCATACCAGTAAAAGCTTTACTCACCGAGGCCAACTCATAGAGTGTATTTTCACTTGCAGACAGTCCCTTTTCAAGATCTGCATACCCAGAAGAAAAGTAGAACACTTCACCATCAGCAAGTATTGAGAGTGACATTCCAGGCACACCTGACGTACGACAGGCATCATCTAGCAATGCTTGTATTGCCACAGATTTCGAATCTGACAACGCATAACTTTGTGTTGCGAATCCTGAGAATAATATAAATATCGTTAATACAAAAACAATAGTCTTTTTCATACACTCTCCTTTCTGAAGAATTATAAGGGTATAAATAACTTATTTTTATAACTATAAACTAAATTCTGATTTATATTTCTATTTATCTATATAATATCAAATAATTGTGAAGAGTTACACTTAAACTAACGGGGGCGTTAGTTTAATAAGAAGTAAACAACTTTATTATTCATTTTTTAAGCATTACATAAGCAGATGGATATAATTTGAAACAACTTTAAAGAGCCTTGCTGCATATAGAATGTAGTAAGGCTCTTATCTTTTTTAATCAAAATTCAATAACTTTATTATCACTATACACCACCCCTTTATAATTTACACAGTATGAGTAAAATTGTTTTACAAAACTTCGTATTAATCATAGATTAAATTAGCCACAGCTATTAAAATCGCCTCTATTTTTTGTTGTAAATATCTATTTTTTATTACTAATACGGTCAATGAAATTAATGATAGTTTCTCTTTTTTATATTTTTTAATATATATATGGGATTACTTTTACTTGTTATAAAAATATTGTGGAGTAACATAACTTAACAAACTATCCAAAGTGTTAATCTCGGCATATGGTTGTATTTTGGTAGTATTCTTGATTTTCTGAGGGTTAAACCACACACCTTTTATATTTGCATTTTGAGGACCAGCAATATCCTTTTCTAAGTCATCCCCAACAAATAAAGTATTTTCCGGTTGTAAATTTAACTTATTTAATGCTAGTTCGAATATACGTTTATCAGGTTTACTAAATCCCACTTCTTCAGAAATAATGATTGTTTCAAAATACTTATTTAAATTCGTGTTAAATATTTTAGCTTTTTGCCTCTGAGTTGAGCCATTTGTTATAATTCCAACTTTACAGTGCTTCTTTATTTGATTTAAGAAATGAATAGTATTTTGGTCTATTGAAAAACATCTAGGGAAATTATTATTCCAAAAATCTTGGATGTAATTGCGTGGCAATCTATACCTTGGCGTGAATTCATCAAACAATGATTCTAAAACTGTCGTTTTATTACTTATGCCATATTCTCTTTTATCGTATTCTTTGAATTTCTGTAACATGTTGCTTTTAGCCGCACCATCTACATTTTCATAACACTTTTCTAAAACAATTAAAAATAATGCCTCTACTGCTTTATCCCTATCAAGTAATGTATCATCTAAATCAAACAGCATCGCTTTATAACCCATCAAATCATTTCACAACCTTTCTAGCATTATATAAATCTCTCCAAGTTTGTACCTTTAAACTTTTGGTTTAGCAAGAACATTGTTATGTAGTGATTAACGATTAAATAGAAACTAGATGAAAGAAATCCAAAGTTCTCGGCGCACACTCTAGTATTACGGTAGCTTCTTCTATATTGAAATTCCTTTTCCTCTTTTGGTAAAGAAGCAAAAGTATATTTTCGCGAATTTTAAGAAACTACATACAATTCACGTTATTATACATTAGTTTTTCGTAAATATTAATCGTACATCAATTCATACGATAAGTTTTTTAAAACAATTATTTCTCCATAAAAAAGTAATATAGCTAATAATATTTTTTAGTAGTAAACGTCCTATGAAGTTTACTACTGTATCTCCACATAAACTCCAGATAGTACGGCTATAATGACTACCAGAGGTGATATTATGAAAAACTATCATATTCTCGTGGTAGAGGACGATCAAGAAATTCAGGAATTAATTAAACAATTTTTAATGACACAGCATTATACAGTGGTAGTCGCTTCAGATGGACTAGAGGGTATGACACAATTTAATAAGCAATCATTTGATTTAATTCTTCTAGATGTCATGATGCCCAATCTTAATGGGTTTGAAGTTTCTAAAATGATTCGAAGTCAGTCAAACGTACCAATTATTATGCTAACTGCGTTGGAAGAAGAGGAAGATCAAATGAAAGGATTCGACCTTGGGATCGATGATTATATAACAAAGCCCTTTTCATTTCATGTTTTGATTAGACGAGTCGAAGCTGTACTTAGAAGAAGTTATGATAAAAATGTAAATAATCATTTGATATTTAAAGAAGTGCGTATCGATGTGGATGCATATAGAGTATATGTAAATGACGTTGAAATTATATTAACGACAAAAGAGTTTGAAATTCTACAACTACTATTTCAAAATGAGAGAAAAGTACTTACAAGAGAAAATATCGTAGAGAAGGTTTGGGGGTACGATTATTTTGGAGAAACACGAATAATTGATACACATATTAAAAATCTACGTAAAAAATTAGCTATCCCTTATATTAAAACAATAAAGGGTATTGGTTATAAAATTGATGAATAGTATTGTGAAACTCATGAAGATGAAGCAAATTACTTACAAACTCTTTATGACTACATCTCTCATTTTGTTATCCTTTGCAGTATTGATTTATTTAACTTTATACTTCTTTCTCCCTACGTTTTATGAGCAATATAAAACAGATCAACTTCAAACAGGGATAAACGAAATCATTGATAAATCTAAAAATCTTACGTTTCAAGATGCGATACCACTTTTTGATGAATACGCAAAAAAAAATAATGCGATGCTTTATCTTCAAAATAAAGAAGGAGTAATTATTTACTCTCCTTCATTTTCTTTTATTCAAAGTGGTACGCAAAAAACAGTAGTTACTAAAGCAACACGATTCGAGAATGCAAGTACCCTTAGCAATTCATATAACGCTACGAAACCAATTCAATTTCAAGATGGTAGTTTAACGCTTGTAGTGTTTGCTACATTTCAACCGATTGATGAAGCTTCACAGGTTTTAGTACGCTTTCTCCCCTATATTAGTATCATTGTGCTCGTTATTGGTATAGGGAGTGCTTATTTTTATTCCAGGTTTATTACAAAGCCACTTATTTATATTAATGAAGGTGCACAAAAGATGGCAAATTTAGATTTCTCCGAAAAAATTGAGGTTCGCTCTACAGATGAGTTAGGAGAATTATCTAATAGTTTGAATGACATGTCTATTAACTTGCAACAAGCTATGTTTGATTTAAAAAAAGCAAATGAACAATTAAAAAATGATATTGAAAAAGAAAGAGAAATAGAAACAAAACGCAGAGAGTTTTTTGCGATTGTAGCACATGAATTAAAGTCCCCTCTTACTGTAATGAAAGGATACTTAGAAGGAATGATATACAATATTGGCCCTTATCAAAATCGCGATCAATATTTAAAGAAGAATCATCAAATTATTGAAAGTATGGAACAATTAGTTCGTGAAATTTTAAGCGTATCGAAATTAGAACAACACACCTTCAAACTAAAAGTAGAGAAAGTTAATCTTTCAAAATTAATAGGGACAATTACAAAAGATCTCGAATTTTTTGCTTCTCAAAAAAACATCGAAATAATAAAAGAAATTGATTTTGGCCTTGCTATTTATACAGATTGTGCCCTTTTAGAAAAAGCATGTAAAAATATTGTCCATAATGCGGTTATGTATTCACCACATAATGAAAAAGTCTATATAAAGTTAAGTGAGGATTCTAAACAAAGTCAAATCGAAATGCAAATTATAAATACAGGTGTCAATATTAAAGATGAAGAGATACAACAAATTTTCAAACCATTTTATCGAATTGAAAAATCAAGGAATCGAAATACTGGAGGAAATGGTTTGGGGCTATATATTGTTAAACAAATTCTTGAAACGCTAGATATAAAGTATTCAATAAAAAATATGGAACATAGTGTACAATTTTGCATGAGTATTCCATTATCTAAACACAAAAACAAACAAACTCTCCTTTAAATAGGACGAGTTTGTTTGTTTTTGTGGTAAGTATAAACTTATTAACAGGTTTTTCGTTTAATGATATATATTGCTTCTTAAATGGTAATTATCATAAGTGGTGACAAACTGTATTCAATTTACATATTTATCTTTTACTATAACAGCAAAAACGAAATTCCGCTTAGCAGCAAATTAGATTCTCTTATTTGAGATGCATTTCATCTATGAAACTGAAAAGGAAGATGAAAAATGCATATTTCCCTCCATTTTTCAGATTAATTTAAAATTCTTTTATGGTAAGCTATATGTAAAGATTAAACATAAAACATAAAGGATGATTCGTATGCAAATAAGGCCACAAGTAAGTGAATATAACTCCTATTATGCAACGTATACCAACTTGGTATCAGACGGAAATATCATACATATTCTAGAACAACAAATGAAGGAAACGAATCTCTTATTAAAGGAAATTTCTGATAGTGAGGGACTTTTCCGGTATGCTCCTACTAAATGGAGTATAAAAGAAGTAATGGGTCATATAGCAGATACAGAACGGATTATGGCGTATCGATTGCTATCTATCGCTCGAGGCGAGACAGCAGAACTTCCAGGCTATAATGATGATATCTATGTTCTTAGAGCTGCTTTTGATAAGCAATCTATGCGATCTTCTTGAGAATTTAATAGTTGTTCGCCAATCTACCCTGTATTTACTTAGAAGCTTAGATAAAGAAGCTTGGTCACAAAGAGGAAATGCGAATAATTCTGAAGTTACAGTTCGTGCATTAGCATACATCATTGCTGGTCATGAGCTTCATCATCTTCAAATTATAAAAGAACGTTACCTTGGTTCTGATGTATATCCAGCAACTTAATATTTGAAGAAAAAGAGTCCTATTTATGTAGGGCTCTTTTTCAGAATTTATAACGGATTAGCGCTTAGAACCATGGCAATTAAATGTCTTTATTTATAAAATTCACCACATAATATATATGTTATCCCCTCTTATTCTGTACATAATTTTATTTAGGCTGATATACTATAAACACAATAGTTCTGGAAAGGTGATGATATTATGTATGAACAACAAAATAATAGAGATAGAGATCAAAAAATGATGTTTTCTATGCAAGGAGTTCCCACAAATAAAATTAACATGAATCAATTACCTAAATGGATTAGTATTTTTGGCTATTGTGCCTTTGGTTGGATGATAGTATTTAGTTTAATTATGATTGTAGGTTTGATTCTACAATAACTATACAGATACACAGGTAAATGGGACAGCATTTAGATTATATATCTAGGTATTGTCCCGTTTTTTATGTGTAATTATCCCATGATAGGTAACCAATTATAATAAAAAGAACTTGTAGAATATCCTACAAGTTCTTTTAAAAATATTATTAAAACGGGAACGACAAACTATTTTAACATTCAGTACAGGGAGACCATTTTGATTATGGCTTGATTTTATTATAAATCAAATATAAGCTTTTGAAAGGTCTAGTTTTTGAAAAATATGTGAATTAAACAGCTACGATGTTTATATTAGATTTCATTTATGACTAACTTCTTCTTACTTAAATACACTGCACGATCTGATTTTTTAGCAACCTCCTGTGAGTGAGTCACAACAATAATGCATTTATTCTCTTTATGTGCAAGTTCTTGAAACAGTTCTATTATATCCATTGCGGTTTCCTCGTCGAGGTTTCCTGTCGGCTCATCTGCAATCAGTAAATCAACATTACAAGATAGTGCTCGAGCAATTGCTACACGCTGTTGTTGTCCACCGCTTAGTTGCAATACGTTTCGTTTCGCTTCAAGTTCTGTGAGTCCTACCCTCTTTAATAATTCTAATGCTCTTGCTGTTTTATTTTGCACTTTAACACCTGTAATTTCCATTGCTGTTAAGACATTTTGAAGAGCGGTCATATAGGTAATTAAGTTATAAGATTGGAAAATTACAGATACATTTTGATTACGGTATCGATCCAAACCAATTTTTCTAATATCTTTGCCATTATACAGTACATAACCATTTTTAGGGACATCCAGTCCACAACCTAAGCTCAGAGTTGTGGTTTTACCAGATCCAGATGGTCCTAAAATCGTGTAGAAATGTCCTTTTTGAAAAGAAAAGTTAACATTATCTAGTATCGCTACATTTTTCCCATTACTTTCATAATAATAATCCAAATTTTTAAACTGTAAAATCGTCTCCATATCGAGCCTCCTCATTCATCTTTTAAAAGAATTTGTTTTGGGTTTAAACGTAGAATAGATAATGCTGGAAGAAGCGTTGCTATTATAGCAATACCTAGTCCAATCCCCCCCATTTTCCCTACATCTTCTCCTGTTACACTTACATCAATTTTATCAATTGGATCTTCTTTTTGATTTTGTAGAGTACCACCAGGTCCAGCCATCATTACAGTACCATGTTGCGAGGTATCTGTTTCTTCGCTCGCAGTAGCTATTTCATTCGAAAGTAAATTATCCCCGATATATTGAGAAACTTTAGCTCCTGTTGTTATGGATAATCCAAATGCTAAAATAGCGACACATACTACTTCTACTACGAACTGTGCCATCAGTTTCCACTTTTTCTCTCCAATGGACAATAGAATTCCCATTTCTTTACGACGTCCTTTAATTGATAGCATAATGATTAATCCTAAAATAATCGCACCTGCAATCGATACAATATAAATAATCATTTGAGAAGTCGAAGAGATATTTTCGATAGGACCAATCATTTGCTTGTACAATGAATCATGCGCATCTAATTTATAATAATTAAAATCAATATTAGATTTTTTTGCTTCTTTTTTAAATGCATCAATATATTGTGGGTCATTCAAGAAATACACGACTTGAACACTACTTATACCTTGATCCACTTCTAATTTTTTCATAGTTGAATGTGGCATATATAGTTTATTAGCCGGATCCATTATAGGAGGAGCCTGTTGACTCATTGCTTGCTCATTGGTTTCGTAAATACCGATAATTTCAACCTCAAGGGTTTCCTTCTTATCCCCTGATTGTACTTTAACTTTGTCTCCTACTTTCAAATTGTTTAATTCCGCTAATCGTTTTTCCATTAAAGCTACATTCTGATCTTTCATTTGCTCTGTAATTGGTTTTCCATCAATGATTTTACTTTTTCCGTTTTTAAAGCTTTCTTGTAATGCAGTCTTGCGAACTCCCTCAATCATAAAAGAAGCATTCATATCTATTTCTGTACCAGAGCTTGAACCGCCTCGCACAGCCGCCATTCCCGCTTTACCTTCTTCTTTTCCTTCTGAAGCTCCTACTAGTTTAAGTCCATCAGAAATACCGAAAGTGTTAGCTATGTAATTATAGTCTTTTACATACTTGTACTTTGCTAATTGATCTGTTTCTTTTGTATCGAACTGCGGCGGATTTGGCATTTCTCCAGTTTCCTTAGCTTTTTGACCTAATTTGTCGAAATCAAGACCTAAAGTAACATCTGCACCAAGTTTTTTTCTTGCAGCATCCGCTGCTTTTTTTGATGCATTTTGGATTGTGAAACCTGAAAGAACCAAATTTGTAACAATCAGAAAAACTGCCATCAAAATTAATGATGTTCCTATCCTTTTTTTCATACTGAGAATTGCTCGTTTCATAAAATTCATTTTTTCTTACCTCCTTGATATCTTGTATTCTATATAGGTTATCTAGAGTTTATATGGAGCTAATCGGTAGTTTAACTAGAGATATAAGGAGTTTATGTGTAGTTATTTACCTGTTTCAGAAAAGCTAGAACACAAATTCAAAAACGCAGCCGTTTTTGAATATTGGTAAGGAGTTATTCCGTTTAATAAATTTATATAAAAGAAAAGGTTAAGATTAATTTAATGTATGTAGCACAAAAAATATTTACTGTGTAATTTCTATACAATAAATATAGAGAAACCTATTTGGATATCTATAATAGGGATTTTAATATAGTTACTGTATCTCATACAAATCACGTCACTTTAAAAGGTGCATCTTTTAATACGAAAATAAGCAATTTAATATTCTTTTATATGAATAAGAATATTAAATTACTTTTTAGATTTTAGTATAATTTATTTATAGTTTTATTTTATTGCAAGCTTTATAATATGATATGCAAATTTATCACCTACTATTAGGAAAAGAGAATATTTTATAATTAATTTACACCATAAATTTTGTCCATGTTTTAAACAATATGTATTTTGGAGGAGGTTAATTTGATTTTTTCAAAACTCATTGATCGGTACGCCTTATATGATTTACACAAAAAAAGAAGTGTAGCGTTTCAGTATACTTCCCTTTCTAACACTTCATTAAATATAAAGGACATAGAATCTTTTTATAAAGTAAAACCATCACATATTCATTTTGACATTAAGCATTCAAAACAGGAAAAGGAATACATGGCTGGGCAATTCAAATATAAAAGCTCAGTTCAATCCGGTGATTCACGCAACGACTCTGTAACTGGGGAATTATTCTTACATAAAAATGAAAATGCACCTCATATTATCTTTGTTCACGGTTGGAGAATGGATTCTAACGAACGTGTAAAAAAAATATTCCACGACCATATGACCAACCTGAAGTGGAATATGTATTATTTCACTCTACCCTATCATTTTGAAAGAAAACCCGATCAATCCTTATTCAGTGGAGAGTATATGGTAAGTGCAAATATTGAACGAACAGTACAAGCAACTAGACAAGCGATAGCTGATTTACGAGCTTTGATTAAATGGATTAAAGCAAATAAAAATGGTCCCCTGATTCTAATAGGGATTAGTTTAGGCGGATTTATTACTAACTTAACCTCTCTTGTTGAAGAAGAAATTGATGTGTTAGCATCCATTTTCTATGCAAATCGACTTTCTTATTCTATTTGGAATACAATTCCGGGTAAATTTATTAGAGAAGACTTGGAACATCATGGTGTTACGTATGATGATTTAATAGATTATTGGAAAATCACTGAACCGAGTCAAGCATTGCCAAAAGTAAAAAAAGAAAATATTTTATTAATTTCAGGTAAGCATGATCTATATGTGCATTCTGAGGATACAGACTACTTGTGGGAATCTTGGGAAAGACCTCCACGATATATTTATACATGCGGGCATGCCGGGATCGTTCTTAAACGTAAAAAAATTGCAACTGATACTATTGATTTTATTCAAAATCGATTGAACTCCCCACACTTATCAATGTCATGCCTTAAATCGCGAGATTACTAAGTACAAAATCTTATACTTGTATTGTTATATTTTTTACTAGTCACCTTTGTAAATCTTAGCCCCAAGCCTTACACGATTGAAAATAAAATAAAATAAATAACTAAGGAACTAATTTACCATATGGAAAAACATTGCTCAGCATTTTCACCAGTGGTCCCTGTATATGAAATATTACATACAAAAATCTTTATGTATTACGTTATTAATTTAAAAATAAATTATTCATCCATTAATCTATACCATCCATATTTACAGTTATGGATACCCTAATTACATATGAAAAAGAGAGAAGAACATTGGTTAGTTCTTCTCTTTTTGTTTATTTTTAAGATAACCATCTATAAAATTTTGCTTTTCATAATTCTTCATGAGTCTAGAAAAGAAATTTTTCTAATGTACATAATTACAACGACATTAAACCTCTTTGCTCTTAAATCCACTACTTGTATTATTGATTGCATGAAACTCCTTCTTGAGAAAGGTTTTAATTTCCGAATATTCTGTTGACCGTTATAACATATCCAATTTACAATTTAATTGTGGTGTTCTTTCACAATTAAACTACTTAGAATACACTTCATTTATTTGAAAACAATTACAAATAGAGGTGCTAAAATGAAAACTAGAGTAAATCCAGAATTATTACAAGGGTTAGAGATGTTTCCGGATCTCGATTTACGCCCAGAAAATTTGCAATCAATCAGAGAAGGAATAGCTCAAATGAGACCACCTACCGTTGTTGATGACTCTCTTTCTTTAACAGATAAAGTCATTGTTGGGCCTGATGATAATCTGTTACCATTACGAATTTATCGTCCAAAATCAAATCATGAATCTTTACCTGTCTTATTATGGATACATGGTGGAGGTTATATCTTAGGGTCTATAGATGATAACGATGATACTTGTATGAGGTTTGCAAAAGAAGCTAGCTGTGTGGTCGTGTCTGTAGACTACCGCTTAGCACCTGAACACCCTTACCCAGCACCAATTGAGGATTGTTATTCAGCTTTAAAATGGATTGCTGATAATGCAAAGTCATTAAACATTGATTCGAATCGAATTGGGGTTGCAGGAGTAAGCGCTGGCGGTGGACTAACAGCAGCATTATCATTATTAGCACGAGATCGAAAATATCCTTCAATTTGTTTACAAATGCCACTATATCCAATGATTGATGACAGAAATGATACACCTTCAGCGAATGAAATTAAAGAGGGATTTGTTTGGAACCAAAAGGCAAATGAAGCTGGCTGGAAAATGTATTTAGGAGAAATGTATGGAACGGATCAAATCCCTGCCTATGCAGCACCTTCTCGAGCTGAGGATTATAGTGACTTACCGTATACTTACACATTTGTTGGTCAATTAGATCCATTCCGCAGCGAAACATTAACCTATGTAAGCAAACTAGCACAAGCTGGTGTTGATGTGGAGTTTCATTTATATCCAAATGCCTATCACTGGTTTGAAGGGTTAAATCCAAATGCCGATGTATCTATTTATGCTGTGAACGAAATAGTACAAGCAATAAAGACTGGTTTCAAACGAGTATCCAAGGTTGAGGCTTAATCCCATTACAAGAGAAACACTTATAAATAGTATATATGTATTTATCATTTAAATATAATAGCCGATTCTAAATAAGAATCGGCTATTAATATGTAAAATCCGCCTAATATATCAAGGTTGAGAAACAGATATAAGATGTTTAGGCGATGTGTTTATTTCCTCTGCTAATGCTTTTATGTTCATCATGATTTGAAGTATTTCTTCTTTTGTTGTTCTTGGGTTGATAGAGCAAAGTCGAATTACTACTTTTTCTTTTAATTTAGTCGTACTTAGCATAGCAAATCCTCTTTGATTAATTTCTTCCACCAATTTTTTGTTTATTTCATGAATTGTATCTGTAGATGTTAGCTCACATGGAATATAACGAAAAGTAACAATTCCTAATTGGGCAGGTGTTACTACTTCCCAATCTTTTTCTTTCCTTAAAAACTCTTCAACTTGTTCAGCTAGCATAATGCCATGATCAATTGCCTCACGAAAAGCTGTAACTCCGAATGCTTTAAAAGAAAGCCATACCTTTAATGCTCTAAATCTACGAGAAAGTTCAATTCCACGCTCCCCAAAATTCACTTTTTCTTCTATATTAGTTTCTGTATCCTTAATATACTCTGGGATCATACGGAATGTTTCACTTAAATATTGGCTATTTCGAATAAGTACACAACCAACATCATAAGGCTGAAAAAGCCATTTATGCGGGTCTAACGTTAAAGAATCGGCACGATGAATTCCACTTAATAACTCCCTTCCTTTTTCACTGAGAATTGCTGCAGCCCCATAAGCCCCATCCACGTGTAGCCATATATCTTCATCACCACATACATCAGCCAATTCATCGAGGGAGTCCACCGCTCCGCAATTCGTTGTCCCTGCATTAGCAATAACACAGAATGGTTTTTTCCCTTTTAATCGATCTTCTTTTATTTGTTTTCTTAAAGTACTAACTGAAATTTTTAAGTCTTCATCTGTCTCAATTCGGCAAATTTGATGCTGTTTAAAACCTAATACTTTAAGTGCTCGATCTACAGAAAAATGAGTTTGGTTAGAAAAATAAACAATCGCATTTTCTATGTCATTATTCAGCTTGACCTGTCTCGCTACAGTAAGTGCAGTCAAATTAGCCATGGAACCACCACTGACAAATAATCCTTCAGCTGAATCAGGGAATCCTAGCATTGATTTTAACCAGTTAATTGTCGTTAATTCAATTTGTTCGGCACCTGCACCTACTATCCAAGCTGTAGGAAATACATTAAACCCACTTGCTAAAAAATCTGCTAATACACCAACATAATTATTAGGACCTGGCACAAAAGCCATAAAATGAGGATGATCCACATGAGTAATTTGATTAAACACATTGTTATTAAGAAAATGAAGTAATTCTTTTGGATTAGATCCGTTTTCCGGAATCGTTTCAATTAGCTTGTCTCTAAAAATATTACTATCAATCGTTTCTGAAACTGGTTTACTTTTTAAATGATTCATATGATCAACAATTAAGTCAACCGCTTGATATCCTAACTGACGCATTTCTTCGGCTGATAACTGTAATTTTTTTGTCATTTGATTTACTCCTATTCTATTTAAAAAGGCGAGTTCTTGCTCGCCTTTTCATTTTTTATAATTTGTAATCACAAATTGTTTGTATTGGATTTTGAAGAATCGTGTTGATTAACCCCTGGATGTGATTTAATATTTCCTGTATTTTCTCTGTTTCATATACCGTTTGATCATATCCAAACTTTATTGTAAGTCTTTCTTCAGGGAAGCACATAATTCCATACTTTACATGTGGCTCATCAACAACTTCGTAATCCGTGATAGCAAAATGTCTGTTTTCATTTGAAGAAAAGATTGCTGGATTAGTTGGATAGTTTTCAAAAACCCAAAGATGGTCAGTCAACTCAGTTTTTAATTCACTTTGCTTTTGTATATCAACAAATGAATAGTATGCATACTCATTACATTTCAATGTCTCTAGTTGTACCTTTTGCAGGAAGTCCACAAAAGATTGCGTTTCTGTCCATGCTAATCGGATAGGCAA
The DNA here is from genome assembly GCF_008368795.1 of Bacillus sp. BF2-3. NCBI lineage: Bacteria > Bacillati > Bacillota > Bacilli > Caryophanales > Bacillaceae > Bacillus > Bacillus sp. BF2-3. Next base: position 211,094 of record NZ_QOSA01000001.1, on the reverse strand, counting down.
AACATTTGTGAACAGACCGAACATATTTTCAATTCCTTCTACTTCGGGAGGTCTGACTGATACTAGGTTAGGCAATACTACTTCTCTCGTTCCGTTGAATTTGCCAAGCAATATTCCCCATACAGCTAGTAATGCCGTATTCATAGTTATATTATTTTTAGTTACAAATGTTTGTAACTGATCAGTCAAATCCTTGTCTAATGTTAAATCCATAAAAGTGAAGTTTAACCCTTCACTTTTAGATGGGACTTTCTTTTTAGGAATACTAATTTTCTGATTGTATCCTGATAAATAATCTCGCCAAAAATGACGTGCTTTCTCATGATCTTGTGCCAAAGTCCAATCTATAAATGTTTCAAAAGGTTTTACTATGGGTAACCCCGCCGTAGTTCCGGCATTTGTAGTTTCGTAGAGCTGGAATAATTCGTCTATCAAAATGCTGACGCTCCAACCATCACATAATAGATGATGGGAACTCCAAATTACTTTATGCTCGTTATTACCTAGTTGGAATATACAGAGACGTGTCATAAGTTCATCATTTTTAAATCCTCGACTTAAATTTTCATTCATCCACTGTTTTAGGAATTCTTGCTGTTCTTGTTTCGTCATCTCAATCAAGTTTTTTATTTCTGAATTTATTTGAACATCATATAGAACAGCTTGCCAAGGTTTTGCTTGTTCATCTTGCACAATTATTGTTCTTAAAGAATCATGACGATCAACTAATTGTTGGAAACACTGAATAAAGAGTTTAATATCCAGCTCCCCCTCAAGTGCCCAAATTGTTTGTTCAAAATATGCATTTGTATCAGGTTCATTCGTAGCATGCTCATAAATAACTTCCTGGAAAGGTGCTAACGGGTAAATACGTTCTATTTTTATATCCGGCATTTTTTCTTGTATTTTGTTAAGTGTATGTTGATTAAGTTGTTTATCTTTAACATTTAGTAATGTAGCTTTATTATCGTTCATTATGTTTACATCATTTGTTTGTGAACTTGAAAACTGGTCTAGCTTTTTAACAAATTGAACCATGTCCCTTAATATAGGAAATGAAAATATATTTTTTGGTTCAAGCTCGAATCCTTGTCGATACAGTCTGACGGACACTTGAATCGCTTTTATCGAATCTCCACCTAAGGCGAAGAAATGATCATTTACTCCAACTTGATCTATTTTGAGTACTTCTTGCCAAATACTAGTTAATATTTTTTCCATTTCAGTTTTTGGGGCAATAAATACTTCATTTTTTTGTTTCTCCGGAGTAGGGAGCGCTTTTCTATCTAATTTCCCGTTTGGAGTCAGGGGTAATTGGTCCAAATAAACAAAATAAGAAGGAATCATATAATCTGGCAAGTGATCTTGCAAATGCTTTCGTAGTTCTGTTGTACTAATATTTTGCTCAGTTACCACATATGCAACTAAAAATTTTATTCCGTTCTCATCTGTTTGATCAATTACGACAGCATGTTCGACTTGTTTATAAGTTAGAAGACAATGAGAGATTTCTTCTAACTCTACTCGATATCCCTGAATTTTCACTTGGTAATCTTGGCGGCCTAAAAATTCAATATATCCCTCAGAATGCATTTTTCCACAATCCCCTGTTTTATATATAAGACCAAAATCAGGATGTGACACAAACGCTTCATTTGTTTTCTTTTCATCATTTAAATATCCTTTAGCAAGGCCCACTCCCCCGATATATAAATCTCCAATTACACCAACAGGGCACATTTTCTTTTCATAGTTCAACACATAATACGTTTGGTTTGCCAAGGGCATCCCGTATGGAATACTATTCCAATGTGATTCCACCTGTTTGACCGGATAATAAATTGACCAAATCGATGCTTCTGTTGCCCCTCCTAGTGAGACTACTTCTGCAATCGGAAAATGTCGTTTTATTTTTTCTGGTAAAGAAAGCGGAATCCAATCTCCACTATGTAAAACTAAACGTAAAGAAGGATATTCAAAATGAGAACCTACTTGCTCCAATGCCAAATCCATGATTGCAGGCACTGTATTCCAAATTGTAATCCCTCTACGTTCGACAGTGCGGATTAATTCTTGCATGTCTCTCGGATCACGAATCATTACTAACATTGCACCTGTGCTTAAAGCTCCGAAAATATCGTATACAGATAGGTCAAAACACATGGAAGAGATACCAATAATACGATCATCTTCATTCACCTCATATTTTTGATTTATGTCTTGAATAGTATTTGTAACCGCTTGGTGAGTAATAATTACTCCTTTTGGTTTTCCTGTACTTCCTGAAGTGTATATAATATAGGCAATATCTTCTGGACCAGCAATAGCGGGCATATCTTCTGTTGTATAAAATGACAAATGATTTTCTTCATAAAGACTAGGTTCTAATAAAAGCTTGCATGAGCTATTTTTTAAAATATATGTTTGGCGATCTAAAGGATGATCGGGATCAATCGGAACATAAGCGGCACCTGATTTTAAAACACCTAACATATTAACAATTGTGTCAACTCGCCTTTTTGCTAAAAGACCCACTTTGTCACCTAGACCAATACCTTGCTCTTTTAAGAAGTGGGCAATTTGATTAGAACGTTTATGAAGTTCCGAGTATGTTAACCATTCTTGTTCAAATACCACTGCTACTTCATCCGGTGTACGTTTTACTTGGTCTGTAAATAATTGATACAGAGTAGTTGAAGGTATTTTTTCTGTTGTTTCATTGTATTGCTTAATTAAAGTTTGATCCGATTCTTTCATCTGCAAAGATGTTATATCGCTTTGTTTCACCAATTGTTCCAATAAGTCAACAAATTGGGAAAACATTGCTTCTATTACATCAACATCAAACAACTCTTCAACATAGTTCCAGCTAATTAATAACTCTCCATTTTTTTCAATTACTACATTATCCAAATACACTTGTGGAGTCTGAGCATGAATATAGCGAAGAGAACCAAGTTGTTCCCAAGAGAAAGCACCTGCACCTGCTAACATCGAGGTGAAAACGATTGGCATAACTGCTTTTGGCGTCATTTGATGATATCGAGTAAAATCTCGAATAAAGTTAACTCCATCGTAATGACGATGTTCAAGGCCATCTAATAAAGTAGCTTGCGTTTCTTTTACTCTAGTAAAGAAAGTTTGCTCTGGTTTTACATCAACATCCAATAAAATAAGTGATGTGAAATCTCCAACAATCTGTTCTACTTCATCATGAACAGGATAACGGTTAAATACAGTCAAGTTAATTGCTAATCGACGTTGATTACTCCAATGTGCCAACACATCACCATATATTGTACAAAGTAGAGCGGAAGGCGTTACCTCTTTCTCTTGTGCTAACTTTCGTAGCTTTGTCCATTTTTTATTATCCAGGATTTTTGTAAGTGATTGGAATTTAGGAGTAGCAATCTCTGCTGGATCCTTTTTTAACAGCAAAGAAGGTGCAAACGGAAAGTCAGGAAGCTTACTTGTCCAATAATCTTTTGCTGTTTTATATTCTTCACTTTGTTCCATTTCATCATAGATAAACATATAATCTTGAAAATCAAAAGATAAAGATTCTAATTTTTGATTTGGTTTATAATAATAATGCAACAAATCCTGTCCAACAATGTTCATGCTTGCTCCGTCCATTAATAAAGCATCGTATCGAAAACATAATAAATACGTGTCTTCTTTTAAAAGAAAAGCTTTCAATTCAAACAAAGGCCATTGCCCCAAAGGGAATACATGGTTAGTCATTCGAGAACGCTCTTCTTGTAAGCGAGCATGTTGATTCCTATCATCTAAATCTATGAGACTCACTATTTCAATCTCGTAATCAGGAACGCTTTGTAATATTTGCTGTTTTCCCTCTGGTAAAATTACAGCTCGCAACATTGGATGACGATGAATTACCTTTTGAAAACTTTTTGAAAGACGATTGATATCCAAAGCTGTTTCATATTCAAAATATGTTTGAGGGGAAATACCACTTAATTCAAACTGTGAATTCCGTCCTATCATATACGCTGTCTGAACTTCTGTTAAGGAAAATGGCTTAGACAAATCTTTAACATGAGTTGGTCTACTTTCAAGGTTTTCCTCTTTATGCTCTAGCTTTACACAAGAACTCAGTTGAGCGATTGTGGGGTGCTTAAAAAAATCTGTTGTACTTATTTTTAAGCCGTCTTTTCTTAATAAATTAATTACCTGAAGTGCTTTAATAGATTCTCCTTTTAATGCAAAAAAATTATCATGAATACCGATTCCCTCGATCTCCATAACTTTTTCCCATGCACGCACTAATTTTTGTTCAATTTCATTGCGCGGAGCAACGTATGGAATTGATACATAATCCGTTTGTGTTATATCCAACAATCTTTTTCTATCCACTTTTCCATTTGGATTCAATGGAATCTCTTCTACCTGAATCATTTTTTCAGGAATCATAAACTCAGGTAATTTATCACTTAAATATTTTCTGATTTCATCAAAAGACACCTTGTTATCCGATACATAGTAGGCAGCTAATAATTTCCTATTTCCATACACTTGATCAACAACGATAGCCTGGTTTATTTCTGGATATTCCCTTAATTGAGTTTCGATTTCTCTTAATTCAATCCGATACCCCCGAATTTTCACTTGATGATCCATTCTACCTAAATATTCAAGTTCTCCATCAGGCAACCAACGAACGAGATCACCTGTATGATACATCATTTCCCCTGCCGCAAAAGGACTCGGTACAAACTTTTCATCTGTCAGTTTATTTTTACCAAGATACCCTCGTGCTACCGCTACGCCAGCAATGCAGAGTTCACCGGGAATTCCAAATGGTTTTAATTGGCCATACTTATTCAATATATAGGAATGATAATTCGGGTTAGGTTTGCCAATCGTAACTTCTTTGGAAGTGCTCAAGTCTTTTACTGTTGCGCAAATGGTTGTTTCTGTGGGACCATAAATATTTAAAATTGTTGCTTCACTGATACAACGAATTTTTTCAACCAAATCAATGGAAAATGATTCTCCTGCTAATAAAATAGATTTTAAATCTTTTAGAAAAATCGCCCCTTCTGGATCACTCAAAATCACTTCCATTCGCGATGGCGTTGATTCCCATAAATCCACCTTATGTTTTTTGACCAAATGAGCCAATTCTTTTGTTGCAAACTGGTCCTCTGTAGCAATTACTACTTTTGAACCTTGCGTTAAAGGAAGACATATTTCTAACAAGGAAATATCAAAAGATACACTAGCAAGAAACAAGAATGATTGATTAGCTTTTACTTTTTCTCTCATTACATTTAAAAAATGAACTAGTGATTTTTGTTCTATCATTACCCCTTTTGGATTTCCTGTCGATCCTGATGTGTAAATAACATAAGCTAAATCATTAGGATTATGTTCTCGTACTAAATTACTTTCTTCACCTTGAAAAAGATATTCTTTATCAAGATACAGTACTTCACCTGCAAATTGTGGCAATACTTCCTCTGTTCGCTTACTAAGTAAATATTTTGCTTGACTATCTTGTAACATATATTCAATTCGTTCAGTTGGGTAGTTAGGGTCGATTGGTAAATACGCTGCTCCTGCTTTTAAAACCCCCATCATACCAATAATCATTTCTAATGACCGATCTACCATAACGCCAATAATACTTTCTTTTGAAACACCTTTACTTTGAAGAATAGAAGCCAATTGATTCGCTTTCTTATTCAATTCTCTATATGTCAAAGATTGATCATTACAAACAACAGCAATTTGTTCTGGAGTTTTTAATACTTGCGCTTCAAACAAATCTTGAAATGATTGAAACAAGTCTATGCCCGTTTGAAAAGTATTCAATCCTTCTAACAACTCTTTTTCTTCTTCTGCAATAATACAAATATCTTTCAATGCCAAATTCGGATTTTGTGAAACTTGCTTTAAAACATAACAATACGAATTGGCAAACTGTTGCAAAGAAGAGAATGAACGGGACTTGCAAGAAATTTGAAATTCAAATTCATTATGTATTTCATTCCATTTTCTTCGTATCCATAGGGCTAAATTATTCTCTGCGTATTCTTCTAGCGAATTTTCATTATGTAATCCTTCCATCCCGATTACAATTTGAAAAGGAGTTAAATTGTGTTTAACTAATAATTCAGAGAGCGGATACTCCTGATTTTCATACCCGAATAAAGTCGTTTGTTCAATCTCATTTACTAATTGTTTAAAGGTGTGATGCGGCTGGATTTCACTTCCTAAAGGAATCAACTTATTAAGATTCTCACTTTGTTCAAGATTCTTTTCAATTATAGGAATACCAATAGTAATTCTTTCTTGATCTGTATAATGTGCCAAACAAACCCTTAAAGCGGCTTGAAACCAGCTAAATAATAATAAATCTTGAGACTTACTTATTTTTTGTATACTTTTACTAAATTCTACATTCACTATGACTTGAACGTATTCACAAGGTGTTTCTTTATTTAGTCGGTAATCGCTATTAAATTTAAATACAGAAAAATCGAGAATCTCGGAAGATAATTGCTCCTTCCAAAACGCTTCTACTTCTTTATTTTCATGAATCGAACTTCGATCTTTAATGTGCATTTTTATCTTTATCCCCCTAATATTCATTTCTTCTACTCGTTAATTTTCAAGCCAACTTCAAGCCCATGGAGAAACACTTGATAATTATCCAAACATAAAAATTGCTGAATCTCTTCAAATTTCATATGACCGACTGAACAAACCCCTAAATTTAATGTCTCAGCAACCATGTTTAAGGTAGCAGTGATAATGCCTGACTCAATACAAGCAAATAAATATCCATCTGAACCGTATTTCGGGATGGAAGCGTTCGCATTATAAACCAAATAAACTGAGAAGGCAGATTGAGTAAATAAATCCTGATTAATTAACTCATGATCACTTTTGATTACTTGATCAATGTTGTTTACAATCACAAGACTATTTTTTGATGGGTTATAATAATAAAATCCAGCTTTCATATCCTCTATACGTTTTGGTTTTACATAAACAAAGATATCAATGGGATAGAGCCCGCCTGCACTTGCGTAATGATAGTATATTTTTTCTTCCCTAACCTGTTTTAGAGTTGATAAGAATCGGGAAAATTCCGAAAAACTAATATGTTTTTCCATATCAAATTGACGACAAGACCTACGTTCCTTGATTATAGTAGGTAGCTCATTTGTTGTTTCAAGTTGAATTTCGGTCGACCGTGCAGCAACGTGCGTGCGATTTAATTGTTTACTCATATACTTATCTAACTTTTCTTTAGAAAAGCGAATCTGGTTGCTATATGGATTTGAAAAAATCTTTTCTTGTGAAGAAAATACTTCTCTTGGGTGTAATATATTACTTACTAACACACGATTTTTTATCATGAGCTCTATGTTTTTTTGTGTCTCTTCTACATTTCCTAACGAAAAGCGCTCTACTAGTTCACTAATTTTCACACCTTTTTGAGCCATAAAATAAAAATCTGGAAACCACTCAGACAGAATACCTGTAAATCTCATTTCCCCTATCAAAACTTCATTATGCAACTTCTCCCAATGCTTAATCGGAGACCAGTAATAAATTTTCTCGCTCATATAACCCTCCATAAACGTTTAACTTATTTTTGAAATGCAATTTTCTAATTTACAAAAATTTTTTCGGATTCTGCTCCTTGTCTCATAGTGATTATAAATACATGCACTTTAACGAAACTTGAAAATAATGAAATAACTTTTTCTTCATTAAAATTTTTTATTTCATCATAAAAAATGATTTCTTTTTGGATATTTCACATCCTTTCCCATAGTAATCCTATAAGGTATAAACCATTTATAACATTGAGAATATTCATGTATTTCCAATGTGAAATTATTGTAATGGATTGGAGAGCGGTTGAATATAGTTATTAAATCAAATAATGTTGAGAAAGTTTTATTTATTATATCAATAAAATTTTATGATGTAATTTATTACAAATAGATTAAGAAAAGAGTTTTAAATTTTTCTTAATCAGTTAGTGTGAAAATATCACATACTATTACATACAATCGAGTTACTTACATTTCATATTCAAAATAGAGAAAAGACACCTTGAATGGTGTCTTTTCTCTATTTTAATTCCATATACTTTTTACGCCTTTGTTATTTTTAAACGATTTGTAGGAGTTAATACAACTCGAACATCTAGTTCGTTATATGTTCGAATATATAATAAACATTATATGAATTACGAATGTATTTCAGGTAATTTTATAAATAAACTCAAAGATATCTTCTCCTCCTACTGTCATAAAAGAAATAATCTATTGCTTATTTCTTTTATTAAATTGTAATATAATTACAGTATGTGAAATTATATTACATTAACTTTAAAAGCGAAGTGAGAATAATCTTCACTTCGCTTTTTTCATTTGCAATCCTTATTAACTTTGCTCAATTCAGTATTTATTTCCACACTCTTCGCTTTTATTTAATTGGTTTTTCTGATTTTAAAACAATGGAACTTAATGCAGGAACTTTAATTTTATTGTCATGGACAACATAAAGTGGTTTACTTCCCGCCTGCTTGCCATCTACTAGTACTTTCCAAGGCCCTTTCGATGGAAGTGTTATTTCAACAGCTTCTCTATTTGCATTGTGAGCCACTGTAAAGTATTCATGTTTATTCCCCTCTATTATATAAGCTACAGTATTTTTTGGAGCATCAATAAATGATACGTGTGTTTTTATTTGCTCTGCAGATGTCATTCGAAAAGCTGAGTACTTTTTGCGTAATTCTATTAAACCCTTCATATAATCTACTTCATTATTAAACGTTGCACGGCGCAGCCAATCCATCTGGTTAATTGAGTCTGGAGATTTGTAACTATTATGATCACCGTATTTCGTCCGCATAAACTCTTGCCCTGCATGTAAAAATGGAATTCCTTGTGATGTTAATAAAATCGAAGAAGACAATTTGTGCATTTGTGTTCGCACTTCATCGCTGTCACCTGGATTAGTTAACTCAAGTTTATCCCATAATGTATGATTGTCATGTGCTTCCACATAAGTTAGCACCTGTTCCGGATCTTGATAGGTAGACGAATTTGTATCGTAGTCAATACCTGCCGTAATACCTTTTTTAATACGATCTTCCATATTTTCCTTTCCATTTATAAAACCATTTTCTTTTTCCTCAAATACACTACCTTTTAACCCATCACGTATATTATCGTTAAAATGAGCAATCCCTTTCATTTTCTCTGCATTTTTTTGATTTGCTTTCAGCTCAGCTGCAAGAGGTGTATTTAAATCCCATCCTTCTCCGTGTAGTATAATAGAAGGGTCAATTTGATTAACAGCTTTACGTATTTCATTCATCGTTTCATAATCATGAATACCCATTAAATCAAAACGGAATCCATCTAAATTGTATTCTTTTGCCCAATATGTGACGGAATCTATCATAAATTTCCTCATCATTTTTCTTTCTGAAGCAGTATCATTTCCTACTCCAGTTCCATTTGCAAATGTTCCATCTTCATTGTAACGATAATAATAACCTGGAACTAACTTATGGAAATTAGATTCAGCAGCGTTATACATATGGTTATATACTACATCCATCACCACTCGAAGATTATTATCATGTAGTGTTTGAACCATTTGCTTTAATTCAGTTATTCGCACAGTTGGCTCATAAGGATTTGTAGAATAGGAGCCTTCTGGAACGTTGAAATTTTTAGGATCATATCCCCAGTTATATTGCGGTTCATTTAAAGTCTCTTCATTTACAGAAGCATAATCAAATATCGGTAAAAACTGAACGTGAGTAACACCGAGATCCTTTATATGATCAAGTCCTGTTTTTACACCTTCTGGCCCTTTTGTTCCTTTTTCTGTTACACCTAAATACTTCCCTTTCTGTTTAATACCACTTTCAGGTTGAATGGAAAGATCGCGTACATGTAACTCATAAATAATAGCATCTTCCGGATTTTTAAATTTTGGCTTTTTGTTTGCTTTCCATTTTTTCGGATTTGTTTCTTCTAAATTAACGACTGCACCTTTATCCCCATTTACAGAAGCAGCACGCACATATGGATCAACCGCTTCAGTCCACTTATCACCAATTTTGACCTTATACGTATAAAAGAGCCCTTTTTGGTTCCCCTTTAGTTCTGATGTCCAAGTTCCCTTTTCACCTTGTTGCATGTTTATTTCAGCACCTATTTTATCGCTCCATTTTTTATATGTAACTAACTTCGCTTCGCTTGCAGTAGGAGCCCATAAACGGAACTTTGTATGTTGCGGAGTATATGTATTTCCTAAATCGTTACCACCATAATAAAATAAATTATCAAATTCTTCGCTACGAATGACTTTACCAATTTCAGTATTCGTATCAGCTAAGTTTTCTATTTTAACTTTGTATGTTTGTTTTAAATCAATTTTCTGTTCCGTAATTATTTTGACCTTATTAGTAATATCGCCACTGTTTATATCATAAGGAGTAATATTCTTAATTTTAATGCCTTCAATTTCAATTTTCTTTTCCTTAATATTAAACGGGACATTAGTCGTTACAGTAATTTCATGGAAACCATCAATAGTTGCTTTTTGAATTGAGAGATCCGATGAAGGCTTAGAGTTATATACTTTTTCATCACCCGAAAGGATCCATACTTCAGCACGACCGTCCTTTATATTTTCAATCCAACGATCCCCACCATCTTTTTCCCATTCATTTGTTCGAACTATAAATCCTACACGATTATAGTCACCGTCTATTTTTATCTTAGCGTATTTTCCAAATTCATCTTCACCAGTAAATTGATAAGATGTACCATTTGCATTTTCTCCCCATAACCAAAGATTCCAGTCTTTTGTATTTCCAAGCTTTTCTTTGTAATGAATGATAATTTCAGTTGTTTTCGAATTTGAAACTGCCTTCACACTCTGAAAGGAGAAAACAGATGATAACATAACGATTAAAGTAAGTAATAAAACTGTTTTGTTAATTAATCTTTTTGTAATTTGCATCACATACACCCTTTCTTCAAATATTACTAACGATTTATTATGCTTACACTGAATAACACTGCTTAAATTAATCTAGAAATCTCTTTTACTTCACCTCCATATCGGCTATTTTCACGTATGTATTTCAATGACCTTTTAATACGAAAACGTTTGCATTAGTACTTAAAAAAATAGATTTGTTTATGCCTTCATATATTTGTAAATACTAAAAGATCAGGGAAAACATTTTAAAGCAATCGTTTGTTATCGCTTTCATTTTATAGACTTTCTATCAAGAGGTCAATATATTATTAATTTTCTGTTTTTATATATTTTAAACCTTATTTATTTGTCACAACTTCTTACAGATAAAGTGCCTCATTATTGCTTAGTCAGTTTATTTTCAACGATACATTGCCACGTAAAAAACAGCTAATATCCTTAAAATGACATTAGCTGTTTTTCATAATGTATTAATATATGAATGATAACTATATTTCTAAATTACTTAATTTTTGCTGCATCAAATGCTTTTTGAACTGCTTGAACTTCAGCTGTATTCGCACCATATTTATTAGTTGCCACTCGAATACATGCTGATCTCAATTCTTTGAAATTAGAAGTCATGTTTAACTCATCTGTATTTGCATAATAGAAAATATCAAACATTTTATCTTCACCAATTCCTTTAACAGTTACTCCGTTATGAGTTCCGCCTTTTGCAATCAGATACGCAACTTTATTAATAATACTTGAATTAAAATGAACACCGCCTTGATCCCATCCATTAAAATCGTTAAATTCACTGTAATCATCTGGATAAGGCACTCCAAGTGAAGATGGAACAGAAGCTGGGTTTTCCATATCACGGAAAACAGATCCCGTTTGTTCTCCCATTGTCCAGTTAAAGTTTCCATTATTTACGTATTTCTCAATAGATGTTCCCATAATATCAGATAGCGCCTCATTAATCGCACCGGATTCCCCGTAATATTCAAGATTAGATTCGCTAGAAGTAACAGCATGTGTAAATTCATGTCCAGCTACGTCATATGCTTTAACAATAGGATCGCCATATACAAGCATACTTCCATTATTAGCACTTAATGCATTCTGCCAATTTTTCGGATCATTCGTCTCTTCAGAATCCCAAGCGTGTACAACTGAAACTACCTTTTGTCCCTTATTATCAAAGCTATTACGCTTGTATTTATCTTTATAAAAATCAAATACTTTTGTTGCTAAGTAATGAGCACTTACTGCTTTTGGATCGTTAAATGTTGCCGAAGTACTTGTCGCTAATGTACCAGGATAATAGCTTTCTTCTTTAGTAATATCTCTGTAATTCACATCATATGTTTCAATGCCTTGCCCTCTTGTATAATCAGCAAGAGCATATTTGCCATTACTTTGTTTAGAGATACCAAATGAACGATTAATACCTAAATCATCTTTTCCTGTTCCGGTTAATGATGTAAGACTGCTTTGTTTACTTTTCTTTAAAGCTCCAACTAGTTTGTCACTGGCCTTTAAGTTAGATTCTTGTACCATATTTTTTAACATATCACCATTTTGTGCATTTACTAAATAAGTACCAGAAACATAGTTTGGTGTTGCAGCTTCGAAGGTAACTTGGTATGCATTGCTAGCTTGTCCATTATTTTCATCAACAAAAATAACCTCTTTAACTTCTGGCTCAGAAATAAACTTGATATCGTTCCCGTATTTCGTATAAATATATTGTTTTGCTTCATCTTTTGATAGATTAATAGGTTTTTTCAATTCTTCTTGTTTTAAATTTTGCGCGCTATCACCTGAAACACTTTTAATAACACCCTTATTATCTACGTGTGCAGTTAATTGATGTCCATATACTTCTTTTCCTTCGTATGTTTGCTGCATACGCACAAGTGTAGTTCCATCATACGAACCACGTTTTTGAAGGACTTTATAATCTACTCCTGCTTCTCCATTGACTTGTTTTTGGGACAGAGCTTGTTCTGTTTTCTCCTTAAGTGCATCCTTTACTACATTTTCTGGTGCCTTTTGTGACGGCTGTGTAAGTTCACCCGAACGGAACGATTCCTCCTGAATTTGAACTTGTAGTTGATCTGTTTCCTCTGCATGACCTACCCCATATGGTGCCACAGCTGTTAAAGCTAATCCTGTTGTTAATGCTACCTTAGTTAATGTCTTTTTGTTTTTCATTATTTCACCTCGTATAATTTTTGAAATAAAAAGCTTGTACAAAGTATACTGTCTATTAATGTCTAAAAAAAGAGAAAATACACAATTTATGTAACATTATGCAAAATTACATAAATTGTGGTCAATATTATAAATAATGAACGGAACACATATGTACATTAATTTGAATAAAAGAGAGTCCTTATAGGTGCTCACCCAATTGGTTAGTTATTAATTATCTATATTCATTGTAATAAAAGTATACTTACCTCTAAATAACAACATAAAAACCCACTCTTTACTATTGTAAGAGTGGGTTTAATGTTATTAAAATAACAATTACTATAAGAAATTTTATAATTTATATTCTTTTAGTAATCCTACTAAGTTTTTTGTAAAATTCACCTTTTGTCTTTACATGATTAAACTGATTTGGATTAATATTTGCTTTTTGTGAGAGTAATATAATCTCTTCTTTTGAAATTGAGTCTTTCGTACTTATAGATGCTATATTTGTGTATTTTCCGTCTTCTGTTTTTGGAATTTCTAAAATCCCTTTATTCACAAGATCAACTACCGCCTTATGCTCTGAAGAATGTAAATCTACACCAGTAATTTTCCAATTATGCATAACTTTTGGTGTGTATACACCGTTCTTTACCTCTTTTAAATATGTAATAGCAAGGTTACGAATGGTTCCGCCTGTTTCTCCAAATGCATTCTCTTGTTTAGATGACCAAATTTGTTCAAACTTACGCCCCTCTAAAGCTCCACCTTTTGCCTGAAGAGCCTCCATTCTATATGCATTCATTCCCAACGTCATAACATCGCTCATTTTGATTGGTTTGTTTGTACGAATAGAGCGTAAATTTGTAATTCTGCTTCCATATGGTTTTGTTAAGTCAATTTCGTATTTTACGCCTCCAAAGAAATCGTTCGTACTGTATTTAGATGCACGGCGGGTTTTATCAAAGCTAACGGTTACATCTCCGGCACGAGATGAGTTAAAATATCCTGCTGCCCATTCCATATAGTCTTTTAAATCTTTTCCAGAAATCTTATATACTGTAATTTCTCCCAAGGCATATTGGTAATTGTACGCAATATCTTTTTTCTTAATAGGGCCTGTATCTAAACGGGCATAATCATTATCAATTTGATGGGCTACTACATCTGCTTTACTGTAGTAGAGCATAACTTCATGAAAGAAATCTGATAAAGGTGTTTCTTGAATCTGAACACTTGGAATACCCTTTATTTCATTTTCAGGAACAAGATTTCTACCCTTTAATTGAGCGACTACAACATTTGCATCTCCTCTCGCATATTCGTGAAAAGGTGTTAATGTTTCTTCAAGTGTAGGATCGGATAATATCGTTGTCCCATCAGCATTTTTTACAGGTATAGCGGTAGCAGTTTTATTTTTTAAAGCCAACTTACCATCTTGCTTTGTAAAAGTAAGGTCAATACGTGAAATATGTGTTCCATATTTATCTGGTTCTGTAATAATTACGCCATTTACAACTTCTTTTTTTACAAGTTTATGCATATGAGCCGCAAAAATAGCACTTAGTTCCGGACAAGCATTTGCAATATCTTGAACACCAGTACCAGGGATACCATTCTCATTTTCTAGTCCCATATGCATAACTCCTACCATTACATCTACTTTACCTTCTAATTCCTTAATTGCCTTTTTCGTCTCTTCTACCGGATTTTTCACCACTAAACCATTTAAGTGATCTGTCCCTTTTTCAAAATCACTAATCATTGGTGTATTCATACCAATAATCCCAACTTTAATTCCACCTTTTTCTACAATTGTATATGCAGGAAGAAAGCGCTCTCCATTTTCCTTATAAATATTTCCTGCTAACGTTTTTCCCTTATATTGCTCACTAACTTTTTTCAATGTATCTAATCCAAAGTTGAATTCATGATTTCCAAATGCCCAGGCATCATATCCCATTGTATTCATCGCTACCATCATTGGCGATTGTGGCTTATCGTTGAATAATTCTACTGAGTTTCCTTGAATTGTATCCCCGGCATCTACTAATATGGTATTTGGATTTTCTTGACGGATCTTCTTTATAACCGTATAAAGCTGCGTCAAACTTCCACTCATATTTGCTCCATCAAGCGCATAATCCCAAGGCATAAATCTACCATGAATATCTGCAGTACCTAACAATGTAATATTAACTTCAGATTCCTCAGCCTTAGAGATAGATGGTTTGACTATTACTGCCGTTCCAAGCAGTAATAAAATTACAAAGTAACATACATAGTTCTTCCATTTCATTTTTTGCATAATAATTATATTTCTCCCCTTTTTGTACTTTCATAAAGTTGCTTGAACTTTAAAAATGTAACTTATTATTCAAGAAACTTCAACTACAAAAGATAATTTTGAAGGTGGTTCTGTTGCAAAAATAAAGAGAATAAATTGCATACATCCCCTAACAGAATTGTATTTTATCGTTTTCTGACAGAATACTCCTTCCTTAAGCGTGTGAAGTGTACTTTCAAAAAAATAACCCCGCTCTTCATTTAAGACGGGGTTACACTTATACAGAAAATCGGATAGTTTCATATTTTCTTAAGCTTATTGGTCACTTTCAACTAATTTTATTCTATTTTTGTTTTCTTCTGAATCAATATGAATCAACCGTTTCCCCTGTTTATAATACGTATCAATAAATAGGGAATAATTTTTACTTTTCAATTTCACAAAGCAATTTTATCTCTTTTATTTGTGAAATATGACGCTGTTCATGTAAATAGATCAATTCTATCCACTGATCAAGGGATAATTCTCCAAGAGCTGGATGCATCACTGATTTTTTCGCTAATATA
The DNA here is from genome assembly GCF_008368795.1 of Bacillus sp. BF2-3. Lineage (NCBI taxonomy): Bacteria > Bacillati > Bacillota > Bacilli > Caryophanales > Bacillaceae > Bacillus > Bacillus sp. BF2-3. Next base: position 195,038 of record NZ_QOSA01000001.1, on the reverse strand, counting down.
GACTCATCTTCTATTGTACTCAGGAAACGCATCAATTCTTTTCTTGATTCGTTTAGCATATTGAGCATTTGCTCCACTTCAAATGGTTCTATACTTGGTTCAATCATTTCTGGAGCTATAAACTTTTTCGTTCTATCTAATAAAATAGTGTGAATTTCTTTACGCTCATTTTGGGTACTATCTAACTTTTTTAACCCTGAGGAAATAACTGTTATCACTCTCTCATCTAATAAAACTAAATGATGACAAACTTGTGCAATACTCCATTTATCCTTATCTGGTTTCCTATTAAATTGAGCATCACTCAACAAAGTAATTTCCTCAAATAATTGATCTCTCGTTTCATAAAACTTGTCATTTACAAATGTATCCATGTGGATTCTCCTTTCATTGCAACCTACATACTTAAATTTCTACGCTAGAGATATTATCTTCAAAAAAAGTTTTTCTTTCACTACTATTCCAATTTTATTTTAAAGCCACAAATGAACTTATTTGTTTTTTTATATCTTTTTAATTGGCACAAATAAATCAACCTTTAACTTTCCGTCTAGATCTTCAGCAACATTATTTAAGCAAAACTCTAAATTATCTCTATCATAATCTGCATCATACTCACTATTTGGTAGCCACTCTACATACATGTATTGATACGCTTCACTTAATTTATGAGGTTCATCATAGAACTGGTATAGACCATATGTACCTCCATCTAATTTTTTAAATTGCACATCATGATACTTTTCTTTATCGAAGTTTTCAGGAATCGTAACACATGCATCATGCCGGCACTTATGACTTGCAACAAGTTCAGGATTATCCAATGATATTCCGATAAATGATTGCTCTGGTGGATACAGTTTATTTTCAATTGACCAATTCAGTAACTTTCCCCAGTGATCTTGCGGTTCAAAGTAGCTACCAGTTCGTCTTATATACGCTACTTCTAATGGTGGTAATTTTTTTATAACAACTTTCATTTATATCTTCTCCCCTATAAATATGTACACTGTTTAATTAGCTTTCTTTAACATTTATTCCTTCTTAAATAAAAAGAATTCTCTAATCATATAAAGTGAAACTTTAATCAGCGGGAGATGAATTTGAATTGAAATATAATTGATTACTATTACTACTAAAGTAGTATGTACTTTCATACTTTTATTTGATTTTACATTCTTTTTAAATCGATATATTAATTGTAAGAAAATAAAAAGGTGGAGGATTTTAATTGATTAAAGGAATATACGAAGCGCATTTACCAGTGAGTAATTTACAACAATCTATCGAATTTTATGAAAAACTAGGGCTGAAGTTAGCCTGGAGCGATGAATCAACAGCATTCTTTTGGATTGAGGAAGGGAAAAGTTGGCTAGGATTATGGGCGGGCTCTGAATACGAAACAAAATATCATCCTTCTTTACGTCATATTGCATTTAGAGTTTCCTATGAGGATTTAAAAGAATCATTACATTGGTTACACTCACTTCAAATTAAAGCTGTTCCGTTTGGGAGTAATGAATCTATTGAACCCTTTGTCCGTCCACATCAAGGTAATGCATCTGTTTATTTTATTGATCCAGATGGTAATAGCTTAGAACTTATTTGTCATATTGTTGTACCTAACGCACTAAAACATATAACTGATAAATTATCCTTTAAAGATTGGGAGACGCTATTAGCTGACACATTTGAATGAATATTAGTTATAAATCATAATGGCTCGCTTTTATTTTTATAACATGTATAACAATCTTGAATAATAATGTCCTATCAATTTATCATTAAATAAATGTAAAAAATGACCCTATTTATTCATTTTTAATGCGTATGTATGTACATTTGTTAATTTATTCGATATATTATGGGTATTGAATGATTACGTAAAGTGTATAGGTCGCTTATATAACACCTTATATTTTTATATCCGTGAAAACTACAAAGTGTATGAAAATCCATTTGTCAAATGAATTTAGTGCGGAAGGAGGTTTGTGGTTACTTCATAGGGTATAATAATCAGTTTTTTACTGATAAAAATATAGGAGGCGACATAATGTTTCGTACGATTTCAAATTTCATGAGAGTAGCTGAGATAAGAAGGAAAATCCTTTTTACACTAGCGATGTTAATCGTTTTTCGAATTGGCACGTTTATTCCAGTTCCTCATACTAACGCAGAGGTATTAAAAGTACAAGATCAAGCTAACGTTCTAGGTATGTTAAACGTATTTGGTGGAGGAGCATTGCAACATTTCTCAATCTTTGCTGTAGGTATTACACCATATATTACAGCTTCCATCATAGTACAATTACTACAAATGGATGTTATACCTAAGTTTTCGGAATGGGCAAAGCAAGGAGAAATGGGCCGTAAGAAATCAGCTCAATTCACTCGATACTTTACAATCATTCTCGCATTCATACAGGCCATCGGAATGTCTTATGGCTTTAATAATATAGCAGGTGGACAATTAATAACAGATCAAAGCTGGACTACATACTTATTTATTGCGACAGTTTTAACTGCAGGTACTGCATTTTTACTTTGGTTAGGCGAACAAATTACCGCTAACGGAGTTGGTAATGGTATTTCGATGATTATCTTCGCAGGTCTCGTTGCCGCGATTCCAAATGTTGCAAATCAAATTTATTTACAACAATTCCAAAATGCTGGCGATCAGCTATTTATGCACATAATAAAAATTGTTTTAATTGGACTCGTAATTTTAGCGATAGTTGTTGGTGTTATTTACATTCAACAAGCTGTACGTAAAATACCGATCCAATATGCAAAAGCTGTTTCAGGAAACAATCAATATCAAGGAGCAAAAAACACTCATTTACCGCTTAAAGTAAATAGTGCTGGTGTTATACCAGTTATCTTTGCTTCTGCATTTTTAATGACGCCGCGTACAATTGCGCAGCTCTTCCCTGATTCAAGCGTATCAAAATGGTTAGTTGCAAATCTTGATTTCGCACATCCAATTGGAATGACACTTTATGTCGGTCTTATCGTTGCTTTCACATACTTCTACGCATTTATTCAAGTAAATCCTGAACAAATGGCTGAGAATTTGAAAAAGCAAAATGGATATGTTCCTGGTATTCGTCCTGGTAAAGCAACTGAACAATATGTAACTAAAATTTTATACCGTTTAACATTTATCGGTGCAATTTTCTTAGGTGCTATTTCTATATTACCGCTCGTATTCACGAAAATTGCTACGTTACCACCTTCTGCTCAAATTGGTGGTACAAGCTTACTTATCATTGTCGGTGTAGCACTAGAAACTATGAAGACGTTAGAAAGCCAGCTTGTAAAACGTCATTATAAAGGCTTTATTAAAAAAGTGAATTAATTATCAAAAACACAGTTGGTTATTTTTCCAACTGTGTTTTTGATTTTATCAGTCCTGTAATATACAGGGCTGTTGCTTTATTAAACTACATCTCCTTCTCTAATAACCGCCCTTTTTTGAAATAAGTCCGTAGCGTTGAACGATTGGCCAAAAATACACCAATCAATATAAGACAAGCCCCCATTCCCATTGTAGGATTTAAAGGCTCTCCTAAAATGATATATCCCACAATTATTGCAATTAATGGTGATACATATAACCACGTCGATGGAAATACTGGATTTGTTTTTGATAAGAGCCAGTAATATAATCCGTGTCCACCAATCGATCCGATAAATATGAGATATAAAATAGGCCATTGCACACTCCATGAAGTTAATACAGTTACATTTGGTTGTTCTACAATAATAGATGCGATTAGTAGTAAAATCCCTCCATAAAACATTTGAATTCCGTTAATAAGAAATGGTGATACATTTGATAAATCTGAAAGTATTTCTTTCGAACGAATAGAGCCTATTCCGTAAAATAACTCTCCTATAACTAAAACAATACAAGCAATACTCCATATGAAACTTACTTGTTGATGCATTCCTGGTAAAGAAACAAATATAACACCTATCAGTGCAATAACTAAAGCAACGAGTTGTTCCTTTTGTAATTTCTCCCTATTCCTCTTTGCTTGTATTAATAAAATCATCATTGGTCCCGTAGCAGAAAGAACAGCAGCTAATCCCGAAGAAATATATTGTTCTGACCAATATAAACTTGCGAATGTCATAAATGTTAAACAAAATCCAGCATACATAATACGTTTTGAAAATATATGTGGCATAATTTCTTTTCGCTTTAATTTAAAAATAATCATAAGGATTATACCCGCTAAAAAGAAGCGAATTCCTGCTGAAAACAACGGTGGCGCTCCTGCTTCAATTCCAATTTTAATCGTTAAAAATGTTGTCCCGAAAATAATACATACTAAAATGTAATTAAAAATGACCATTTTACTTCCTCCTTTTTACTCTTAAAATGAGTATAGAGGCTATGGTGTATAACAGTGTATCGGTACATATAACAGTTACTTCAAGTTGTAGTTGATTCCCTATATATTTTTCGCTTTAATTAAATTAAAAAGAAAAATAGGTGAACCTATGAAGATTGTATTGCGTAAAGAATCAAACATACCGTATTACAAGCAAATATATATGCAAATTGTTGAAAGAGTACAAAGTGGTATGCTTTCACATGGTGAATCCCTTCCTTCTTTACGTTGTATGGCCACAGATTTACAAATCAATGTATTAACTGTTCGTAAAGCTTATAAACAGTTAGAAACGAAAGGGTATATACGCATCGAACAAGGAAAAGGTGCTTACATATATAAACGTGTAAAGAAAGATTTCAAACCGATACCGTATAAATGGCAACTATCAAGATCTATTAATGTTATGCGTTCTCAATATGCAATGAATAAACACCGTAAATATTATGATTTTTCACAAGCAATTCTGTATCCCCGTCTGTTACCAAATCCATTTTTGGCAGACGAAATGCATAAATTGCTGGATAAAAATCCGATGTTGTTAGCAACTTATGGGCCAGTTCAAGGCGATTATGAATTGCGAGTTGAAATAGCAAATTACTTAAATGAACACCAGAAATTAGTGACGGACCCATCTCAATTATTAATTACAAGCGGAGCACAACAAGGAATTGATTTAATTGCTCAAACATTATTAAAACCTGGAGATACTGTATTAGTAGAAAGTCCGTGTTACAGTGCCGCGCTTGATGTTTTCATCAATAAAGGTGTTCAAATCATTCCTGTTTCTCTTGATAATCATGGAGTTCGCTCCGACTTAATTGATGATATTTGTCAAAGTAAAAATCCCGTTTTATTGTATACGAATCCGACCTTCCAAAACCCGACAGGTACAGTAATGAGTAAAGAACGAAGAATGGAACTTATAGAACTAGCGGGGCTATATCAATTTTTTATCATTGAAGATGATTCTTTCGGAGAAATATATTTTGAAGATGCTATAATCCCGCCCCCAATCAAAAGTTTTGATAAGGATGGCCACGTAATATATATAAAAGGATTTAGTAAAACGTTAGCACCAGGACTGCGTATCGCGGCGCTTATTGCCGATGGTCCTATTTTTGAATGGCTATATGCAGTAAAAGGTTCAATGGATATCGGTAGTCCTTTATTAACACAAAAGGCACTTCTACCGTTTTTACGTGCAGAACGTATGAAAAACCATTTAGAAAAATTACGTACAGCTTTACAAATGAGACGTGATTTAACAATTGATATATTATCGCCATTAAAAGAACTACACTTTGAAATACCAAATGGAGGTTTTAATTTATGGGTGACACTACCTGATTCGATAGATCCCTTTACCTTATTACAAAAAGCAAATGAAGTAGATGTCTCTTTTTTACCAGGAACAGCTTGTCTATTAAACTACGAAACAAATGATAACCAATTAAGAATTAGCTATTCAATGTTAAACGAGAAAGATATGGAAATTGGATTAGAGAAATTACATGATACAATACGAAAAAGTATTTGTTAGAAGCAATATCACATTAGCCAACAATAAATAATGCCCGCAAATGAAAATGTATAGTATGGGATATTATCTATTGTTGAGCTTTTTCGTTATTCAAATCTAGTTACTCTATAAGCTGTAATCTTTATTATCATTCCACTTTAACTACAATCTTTCCTCTAACATGTTGTCCTTCACTCAAAATATGAGCTTCTCGAACTCCTGCTTCATTAAATGGCACCACTTTACTTATGATTGGTTTGATTTTTCCGTTTACAATTAAAGCTGATAATTCTTCTAATTGTTTTCCATTTGGTTTTAGCCATAAAAATCCTGATTTTATTCCTTCTACTTTTTGTAGTGGTTCATGAACAATGGAAACTAGAACACCACCAGGTTTAATAATTCGAAAACTTTTTTCTTGCACTTCGCCACCTATTGTATCTAACACAATATCAAAATCTGATACTAGTTCTTCAAATTTATCTTTTTTATAATCAATAACGAGATCCGCTCCTAAAGACTGTAAAAATTCTTTATTTTTACTACTAGCAGTCGTGGCAACAAAAGCTCCAAATGATTTTGCGATTTGGATTGCCAAACTTCCAACGCCACCAGCTCCAGCATGAATGAATACACGGTCATTCTCTTTTATTTTTGCGTAATCTACAAGACTTTGCCACGCTGTAAGTCCTGCAAGAGGAATAGAAGCTGCTTCTTCGTAACTAATATTATTAGGCATATGTGATACTAAATCTAATTGTACTGCAATGAATTCAGCATAAGAGCCGCTTCCTATATTTTCAGGTTTCGTAAACACTTTATCTCCTATATTGAAACACTCTACATCTTCTCCAACTTCTTCAATAACTCCAGCTACATCTAATCCTAAAGTGATTGGAAATAAAAAGCGTAACTGTTCTTGTAAGTCACCTTTTCTTATTTTCCAATCAACTGGATTAACAGATGTTGCATAAATACGTATTAATACCTCATTATTCTTAACAACCGGTTTTAAAACTTGTCTTTCTTTCAATTCTTCAACACTGCCATATCGATCAATAACGATTGCTTTCATTTCCTCTCCTCCTTGCTGTTTATTTTAATAACATACAATTATTTCTCAAAATTTTTTGCCTTGAATTACCATATACTTATTTTTGGGGGTAATTATGCAAAAAGCATTATAAAGTGAAACTTTAATCATTCCTCACCAATCGGGCTCTTACTGCCCGGCAAATAGCGGGATGAATTTCAAAAAGAATCTTACACACATCTTAGAATTATTCAAAACTGTATTATTAATTAAATTCAAAAGAAATGGGGCTAACTTTATGAGTGAAAAGATATTTAAAATAAACGGTATTGATATATGTACAGAAAGCTTCGGTAACTCTAATGATCCCGCTATTTTATTAATTATGGGAGCTACTTGTTCAATGATATATTGGGATGAAGAATTTTGTGAACAGTTGGCGAACACAGGAAAATTTGTTATTCGCTTTGATAATCGCGATGTTGGACGCTCTGTTACATATGAACCTGGCACTTCAAATTATTCAGTAACAGATATGGCTGAAGATGCAATCGGAGTATTAGACGCTTATCATATTGATAAAGCCCATCTTTTTGGTATGTCATTAGGTGGTATGATTGCTCAAATTGCCGCTGTAAAACATCCCGAAAGAATTTTGACGCTAACTTTACTAGCGACTAGTGTAATAGGATCTGATAATAATACTCGCGATTTACCCCCAATGGATGAAAGGATTTTAAAACATCATGTAAAGAGCGCAAGTATAGATTGGACAAATAAAAATGATGTGGCAGAATATTTAGTTTCAGGATCTCGTCTATTATGTGGATCAGAACGAATATTTGATGAAAATAGAGTTTATACACAAGTAAAACAAGAAATAGAACGCGCAAACAATTTATTAAGTATGTTTAATCACGCTTTACTTCAAGGTGATGATGCATATGAAGGTGTACTTCACTCCATACAAGCACCAACATTGGTTATTCACGGAACAGACGATACAGCACTCCCATTTGAACATGGCCTCGCACTAATTGATGAAATTCCAAACTCAGTACTATTAACTCTTAAAGGGGCAGGCCATGAAAACCATCCAGATGACTGGGAAAGCATAATTAACGCTGTTTCTAAACATACATCTAAAATTTAGATAAATAACTAATGGAAGGGGGCACAAATTGTGCCCCCTTCTAGTTACAAACAAAAACCCATCACTGTATTCGTATGTATAGTGATGGGGACTTTTTATATTTTTCTATGTTTAAAAAAATGGACAATCTAATTGATCAACAGATTCCCATAATTTTTTTTTTGCATTTTCGGTGGATGTATTTGTGTCTAGTGTCATGTTTTTAAAAGGGTTTACTTCGACTTTTAATAAGGATGAAGGCTCCACATATAATGAGAAAACATGGCTGCTTGGTAAAGCTTTTGAAACGTCAATATCTCCAACTTGTTTAAATAGTTGCTGCGCAGCAAAAAAGAAGAAATTAGTTGGATTTGATTGTTTATTCAGCCACGCAAGCATTTCAGGTGATACCGATTTATGAATATTGATTTTTACTCGATCACCACGTTTATATCGCCTAGATCGCATACTTCCACCAACTAACTTATCGTTAAGTTTGTAAATCCTAACTCTTTTTGCTTATGCTCTCTATATTTTGGCGAACAAGTATAAACTAATAATCCTCGTGCATTTGTAAATAACGGATTATCTACAAAGATTACATTTTTGAGTCGTCCTTTTTGCTTTAAAATCATTTTTAAACTATTTTTAATAATTACTGCACCCCCGCCATAAATAAACACGTATGGATCGTCTTTCATATCATCAATTTTATTTATAATATCTGTTGCAACACGTGCTGCTAAACCTAATAGCGCTGGCTGTGATTCCTCAACTAATAAGGTATTTCTCGGATGCTTATCATTTAAATAAATTTGATTGAATTCTGTAATACTATCAATCGTTTTAGTTGGATACTTCCGGTTCCATCTCGTAATGATTTGTAGTAACGTCTCTTTTACACCATAAGATAAACCTTTACTTAGTTGCGGACGGAAATTCACCCCTAATGAAACGACTTCTTCTGTCGTCCCTGCACCAATATCAAAAGAGAGTAGAGTTTTATCTACAAAATCAATTTCAGAAACTTGATTTTGCTCACATTCTATTTTATGTTTCACAACATTTCCTTCTTCATCGTATACAATGCCCCACGTACCAGAAGCGCCCTCAGGCAGGCATTTACAATACTCAATTGAAACATTAATTGTCACATCGCGTCCGTTCGGATAATGGAAAATAACCTTATGATTTCCCATATAACGTTTTGCATTTTCAGCAGCTATTTCTTGTGTAATAAGCTGCATAGGAAGAGCGACAGATAAATCATAACGAATATTAATATGGCTAGAAGTTGGACTTTGACGCATAGCGCTTACCGCCAAACCTGATAGTATTGTAATAACCATTAACTCATCCGTTGACTTATTCGATTTCTTCTCTACCTCAGTACCTTTTAATTGATCTTGAATAACTTTTTCTCCAACGATATATCGTACATTATTTAGCATTAACGATGGCGAACTTATAGTCACATCAATGTGGTTTTCTAATTCAGATAATGAAACATCTACCTCATCTAAGAGTCCTGTAGGCTCACCTATATATAAAGAATAAATACTCGGAATAAAAATAGGGTCTTGCCCTTTCACCATTAACTTCAAACCGTTGTTTCCTGCATCTGCACCAGCTTTTAAAAGTATAGACATAACTACCCCCTAAATTAATCTGACATCCCTTCCAAATATATGCGAGCCCATTCTTTTACATTCAAATGTATTGTAATTTTTTATTTATCATAAAAACAAAATATTGCATACTTACATATTGTATGTAAAAAATATTTGACATGACACTTTTCCAATTTTATACTTATATTTGTAAAGAGTTTTTTACAATCGAGGGGGCAATTATTTATTGAATACTAAAAAAACTATTTTTATAATCATTGTTTTAGCATTAATTGCAATACTAGTACATGGCACATATAAATACATAACTGAAGGTTCTATTTTAGGTGGTACGATTTTTGCTATTTCGTTAATACTTAGTAATTTAATTAATCACATTACTTGGGGAGATCCCCACGGTGTGTCAGAAGAAAGTCAAGATGAGATGGGACAACAAATTACATATAAAAGCTTTAAAATTGCGTATTTTGTGCTTGTAGTTGTAATGTTCCTTTTATTAATCTTCTCCGAAGGATTTTCTATGGGGGCTAATTTAGATGGAGTAAAAAACCTCCCCCTGTTCATCGCAATTTGCTCTTCATTCTTTATTTATCCTATTGTCGAACTCATAGTTGCAAAACAATATAAGTAAAAAGATGAGGTTTTCTACATGTAGAAAACCTCATCTTTTTATATTTACATACTCTCTACAATTGCTTTTAATTTATTCACAGTCCGCCAATTCCTAACTGTAGCTGGTGTATGTAACTTCTGAAACTGGTTCATTAATTTAGAATTTCGAATGCTATTTTTGAAAAATAAATAAACGACCTTCTCATCTATATAGCAATCTTCAAGTTCACTTTTAAATGTAAGCAATTGACTACTCTCTTCTTCAGAAAGTACATTAGCTAAAAAAGCAATATGAACACTTTCTCCTTCTAACAATGAATGAACTTCATATGGACATTGTTTAATAATATTTATAAATTCATCATGTGTTCTTAGCATGACTGGAACATCGAAATCAAATTCTTTTTTTATTTCAGATTGTATTCGGTCCTTTAGAAAGTTTATACCTTCCTCAGATTCGAACACAATATTACCACTTTGTATATATGTTTTCACTTGTTTTAACCCTTTTGATTCAAACACTCGTTTTAAATCAGCCATTTTGATTACTTTATGGCCACCGACATTGATTCCTCTTAGTAATGCAATATAAAGTGTCATATTATCCCCCCCACAGTAAAATGAACTTATCAATTGAATCGGTTTTCCCACTCATATTTCTCGGATATTTGTTTTAATTGTTTTAATTCTTCTAACATATCATGAATAGATAATACCTCAAATAAAATAATAGATTCACTTGAAAAATGGTGATGATAATGATTTGGTTTATAATCTTTTAAATCATTTTTATAACTCCAAAATTGCTTGTCTAATTCAGCAATAAGTTTGAAATGTTCCTCATCAATTTCATTACAACGGTTTCTCAATATAGCAATTATAGAATGAATTGTTCGTTGTAATATTTCTCTTTCACTTTGTGACCAGTCACAAGTCTCAATTGATACCCGAGCTAAATTATCTATATGGTAAATGATTTGCTGTAATATATGAAGTTGCTTCTGCATCGTTAAAAAGCTTCTCATTTCCTTCTTTGTATGTTGATGATATTTCCAATCTTTCTGCTCATATTGAACAAATTGTATCGCCTTATGCAATAATAAAGTCAATTTAGATAAATCCTGAGCAGTCTCCTTTTTCACACCTTTTCCTGCAACTAATGCAGTAATCCATTCTTTCATAATATTTGCTGTTTTAGCAAATAGATCCTCTGTACATCCAAAAATCATTTTCGTGTAGTGGGGTGGAAAAATGAAAAAATTCACTAAAGTAGATACTATAATACCAGTAGATGTAGTAGCTAAACGAATTAAAAATGCAGTAAAATAATGATTTGCCGTAATTGGAATCATTGCTACGGCAGTTAAAGTTGCAACTAAAGTTCCCGCATGTAACCTTAGTTTTTGACATGTAACGATCGTAAACATTGCAGCTAATGCATAAGAAATTGCTTGGTGGCCTAGGAAAAATGTGAAAGTCATGGCATATGCCGATCCAATTGTTGAGGCCGGAAAGCGAATAAGTCCTTTTTTTATTGAGTCTGTTGCAGTTGGTTCAATTGTAACAATTGCTGTTATTACAGCAAAAATAGTTGGGATGTTAAAAAAATCACAAACTAACACTGTAAGAAAAACTGCAATTCCAGTTTTAATCACTCTTCCTCCAACGATATTCCATTTTCTATCTTGATTCATTTTTTATATCCTTCATTCCTGTTTCATTTTATATATATATATTATATATTGTTAAAATAAAAAACCTACTACTTGAATATTCAAGAGTAAGTTTTCTATCTCATTATTTCATTATAGATAAATGCATTATTATTTGTTGGCCAATTGGTCCCATTCTTCTAAAACCTTTATCTTGGAAACCAACTTTTGCATATAAATTTTGTGCAGGAATATTTCTTTCATTCACAGCAAGTACAACTTCATTTTTTATTGGAAAATAACGTTTTACAAACTCTTCTAATAATATCAATGACTTTTTAGCGAATCCTTTTCTTTGTCTATTGTGATTAATAGAAAATGACGTTAAAAGTAAAGCATCCTCATTATCTGTGAACTCCTTTACTCTATCTCCCGTTTCCAATGCGAAAAGACCCACCGGTACCCCATTGTGATCTAAAATAACAATCACATTTTTTGTATGATCACTTTTTGCTTTCTCCAGTAATGCGCTTGGATCTGATGTAAACTGAACTTGTTCACTTGGTAAAGTAAATGTTTGTATAACTTCTTTATATTTCTCCTTATACGGAGCTAATTGAATTTCCCCTGTGTGTATGTTCATGCTAAACTCTCCCATTTTTTAGCTTATTAACTTATACCTTGCTGTGCTTTTGAATGCACTCTTCCATCTAAAAAGGTAATTTCAACAAATGAATTTGGATCGTTCCCTTTCCAAGCAAAAATTTGTTTAATTTGTGTAGAATGCTCTACCCCTTCTTCTATAAGTAAATCTCCTTCAAAACCAATTAAATCTTTCACTTCTGTATAAGTCATTCCTTCATTTATACTCGAGAAATGATTTATATTGATAGACTCTTTCTGTTGCCTTTCCATCACAGTAGAAGAAGTTGCTGTTTGGTTTTTCACTTCTTTTCTCTGTTCACACGCTGTCATACTGAAACCTAAGCATAAACTAAACAATATACATGCGCTTTTTTTCATCATAACAGTTGTCCCTCCCATGATAATTAAACCATATATTCCCTTAAAAATAAACTGAATATTTAATATTGTATTTAAAAACCTCGTACAATTAAGTACGAGGCTAATTTCATTTATTCAAATGATTATTTGATTGATCATCCTGTTCTTTTCTTAACTCTTGTTCTTCATCTTTTGGTAATTGTTTATCATTATCTTTAATTGGATTCGTTTCTCTATTTTCTATCATATCATTTGGAACTTGTGGCATTACTCGGCCCACAATAGCGGCTAATTCATCTAGTATACCTTCACCTGTTTTTCCTTTTTTAATTTGCTTTCCGATTTGTTTGAGGCGTTCATACGTATCAACATCTGCTACAACGACTGCATTAGCACCGTCAGGGTCATTTTTTAAACTTTCTGCAACAGAGTATTTAATTGATTCAACTCGAGTTCGATCAAGTTTTGCTTTTACATCAATACCTACAATAGCATATTTTCCAACAACGACCGCTGTTGCATCATTCACACCTGGCACACTTGCTGCTAAAGATGCTAAATGATCTGCTGCTTTTTCATTTGGCTTATTTGATTTATTCGTATAATTAACATTTTTCATTGAAACATTTTTTTGTTCCGGCTTTTCGTTTGGATTGTCTTTTTTTCCAATACTGCATCCAGTTATAACGAAGCAAAGCATCAATATATATATTAGAGTTTTCATTATTTTCACCACTTCACTATTAAGGTTTAATCATAAATTTTTTCAACAGCTTGCATTTTCTTTACCTTTTCCTCGGCCCCGCTATTAGCATTAATGAATATTTGGTACGTATCTTTTCCTAAAGTGCCTACAAATTCATAGCAAAGCACTTCATTATGCAAATCATTGACTACTAAAGCTTTACGTTCTTCCATGACTTTTACATCCGGATTGATTTTCTTTCTTGCTTCTGCTGCAGTTAGCTTTGCCGATGGAACTGTTCGCTTTTGATGTGACGCTAAGTATTCTTTTGCGGAGAACCCAACGATAGAACCATCATCTAAAGCAATTTTCATTTGGATTGCTTCTGGATAAATTCGTACTCCATTTTCATTTACTACATACGTAAATACACCAACATTATCATATTGAGAGCTATCATAAAGCTCCATATTATTAAACTTATGGTCCTTTAAAAATTTCAAACCTTTGCTACCTGCATCGTTTAAACTAACTTTCTGTTCTTTAATTTCGCGGTTATTCATAACCCAAATTGGATATCCGCCTTTTCCGGTAATATCCATATAGAACTCATTGTTCGTTGCTTCATCTTTAATTTTCACACTATAGAAGGATTCTTTCGCACCTTTTCCGCTTTTCTCAACATCTACTTTTTCATTTCCTTTTAAATTCAAAAACGATTTTGCAATTTTCGCCGCTTTATCTTTAGAAATTGCCTTTCCTTCCGCTTCAAATCCACCTTTTTTATTTTTTTGTGCACTTGTAAAGGTCGGTCCGAAGTTTGTAGAAGAATATGATGTTACGTTTTTCTCTACAGTTTTCAATCCATCAATAATTGTGTTATCTGCTGGATCGCGATTTGATGCAAGTGCCATTTCTACATCCATCCAGCGTAAATTATTTTTCAAAACAAGATGTTGTACTTTTCTTAGTTCATCTTGTATATTTCCTGCATTTGAATATAAAGTTTGTAGCGTTTTATATTCTTGCTCATTTAACGGCTCTTTTTCTAAATCACGAATGGCTGCACGGTAACTGAAATCACCGATATTCGCTAAAAATTCTTCCGTTTTATTAAATGGCATTAATGTTAAAGGTAGTTGTCCTACATCTGAGCGAGCTTCAGATGTTAAACGCCATACATCCGCTAATGCAGGTGATAAAGATGATCGTGAATTCATCGCAAGTGTTGTGCCAATTTTATCGTGTAATAAATCGACTTCGTATGCTAAATCATGGAATGCACGTTGATAGCTATTTTCCGCTCGAATTAAAACCGCATTTTTCTCTTGGTGCTCTTTATAGCCCCAATAGCCTGTTCCTACTACACCGACTGTTAATAATACAATGATAATACCTCGTAACATTGTCCCACCTCCGCTCTATTTACAGAAAATATGTTTACCGATTTTTTTAATTTGTGGACGAGTCCAAATCCATTTACTAGTCGCAGTATCTGGATTGAAATAATATAAAGCATTTCCTGTTGGATCCCATCCGTTAATCGCATCTAAAACTGCTTTTTTTGCTGTTTCATTTGGTGTTAAATATATTTGTCCATCGGCTACCGCTGTAAATGCTCTAGGTTCAAAGATTACACCTGAAACAGTATTTGGGAATGACGCACTTGTAACACGGTTCAAAATAACAGCAGCTACTGCAACTTGTCCTAAATACGGTTCACCACGTGATTCTCCGTATACTGCGTTTGCCATCAGCTGAATATCATTTTGAGAATAACCGTTCGGAACATTTGTCCCTTTATTTTGAGGTGGTTTATTCTCTTGTGCAGTGCCACCACTATTTCCTTTATTCGTTGTCGTTCCTTTATTAGCAGTTGATTTGTCATACTTCGTTGCCTTCACGAGCATTTGCTTCGTTTTAGCTCCAGCTAAACCATCAACGGGTAATCCAAATTTCTCTTGAAAATTCCGAAGTGCCCAATATGTACCCCATCCGAAAACACCATCTACTTTTCCCGTATAAAATCCGTTATATTTTAAACGAGATTGCAGTTCAATGACATCTTCGCCCGATGCTCCTCTTTGAATGACTTGATTAGAAAATGCTTCTACATTCTTTAGTTGTATACTACTGACCATTAAAGACAGTCCTATGAACGCAAGTAAAACCGCTATTTTAAACATAGCTTTTTGGCGCATAATTTTCCCTCCTTAATTATGTAAATGATTTCTTGGTTATGTTTTGTAAAAGCCTCGCTTTTATGTAAAGAAGACAAAAAATCCAAACTAATATCGTAGAAAGAAAATGTAAACAATATAAAAAAAGGATAAAAGGAGTTCATCATGAAGAATTTGTTAAAGCGTGTCGCACTCGTCCTTCTGTTCCTAACAACATGTTCAAATGTATATACAGGCTCATCAATTGTTCAGGCGCAGCCGCCGTATGCAAAATGGGGTAAGCTTGCTGTAGAGAAAACGAAAGAACAGTACCCAAAAGCAGAGATTATTGATTACCTTCATATAGGTAGAAAACCAAAAACCGTTCAAATAACAGTTGAAAAATTCAAATTGTGGCTACGTGAAGACGGAAAAGAATATGGTGTTTTTGTTGATGTGGAATTTGAAACGAAGACGGAGAAATTTATTAAAATGTCGTTTCAGAAGACGAGTAGATAAAATGAAAGAAACCCGGCTATTTAGATTCATAACAGCCGGGTTTCTTTCATTTCTAAAATTCTTTTCTAAAATATCGATTCCCTAAAAATCTTACCAATATACAAATAGTGCCAATTACAACTGCTATCCCTATACTGTATAAAAGTACTCTACCATATCCACCTATTCTCGGATCTAAAAATGGATAAGGATACCAATTCACGATTGGACCACGAATTAAGCTATATACAACGTAAAAAAACGGGAATAAGAGCCAACTTGAAGCTTGTTTCCAAGTGATTTTCTTATTTGGTGGATTTAATATCCAATCTAAAAGCATAGCAATTGGCATGATATAATGTAACACCGTATTTACCCATGGTATTGCCGTTTGAAGTGATTCTTCTAACCCTCTTAATAATAAAAAATAAATGAGTCCAGTCGTAAGTATGTATACCGTTGCTGCACCACGAAGTATACCAAACTGTTCTGATCGACCAAATGTAGCTGTTCCGATACTACTTAAAAGGAGAATACATGCAACTAAAATGTTACTTTCGATCGTGAAGAAACTAAAAAAGTTAACTGGATTGAACGGTTTCACTTGTGCCCGTATTATAAATTGCGTAATGATTGCACTAAATGCTAGAAGGCTTAAACATAGTCTAAATAAAGATAAAATTTTTTCATCCTTCATACATTCCCTCCTTTTCTTATATATAATTAGAATTTCCCTGTACATGCTCAATAAATAATTTTAACGGAACGAGCCCACGTTTTGGCATATGACTACTTATAATAGATACTACTTCTAATTGAGGAATGATAACGATGTATTGTCCGCCGTATCCCATAGCGAAATATATACAATACGGTATGTGAAATCTTTCGTTATGTAATACCCACCAGTGATATCCATATGCGCCGACATGTTCATATGTTTCAAATTGCGCCCTACTTGACTCTTTTAACCATTTCGCTGATACAATTTCTTTTTCATTCCAATATCCATTTTGCAAACATAATTTTCCTAATTTTAATAAATCGGTAGATTTCATTTTCATACCGAAGCCACCTACATATATACCCTGCGGATCTTGTTGCCACTCGTATTCGTTAATTTTTAATGGATCAAATAAATATTTCTTTGCAAACCGCTCTGTCGACATTCCAGTAGCTTCTTGAATAATATAGCTCAGTAAATGAGAAGAACCTGAATTATAATTCATTTTTGTAGCAGGTTCTTCAATTATTGGCTTTTCTAATATGTACTGTACCCAGTTCTCTGATTCTACAAAGTCATTTGGGAATACTACTCCATTCCCAAACTCTTTCCAGTCCTCACCAGTAGTCATTGTTAATAAGTGATATAGCGTTAAATCATGTTTTTCCCCAGGTACATTTTCAATCCACTCTGTAATTGATGTATGTATATCATTTATATAGCCCTTATCAATTGCAATACCAATTAATAAAGATACGATACTTTTTGTAATCGAATTTATTTTATATAAGTTATTTGCACATTCGGGTGTTTTATAATACTCCGTTGTTAATTCCCCTTTTTGATAAACAAGAAATGTATTCACTTTTTTCTTTTCGAATTTATTTTCTAGTTGCTTGAAATCCAAAAACTTTACCTCCATTTAAATAGTTACTCCATTTATTATATCTTGTTCCTTCATTTTAAACATAATTGTGTTCAAATAAAAATAAACCTGTCAGCCATAATGAACTGACAGGTTTATTTTTATAATTTCGTACGAACATTCCAAAGCTCTGGGAAGAATTGTTGATCAAGTACTCGCTTTAAATAAGAAACACCGGAGGATCCACCTGTACCCATTTTATGTCCAATAATTCTTTCTACTGTTTTCATATGACGGAAACGCCATTGTTGTAGCCAGTCTTCAATATCAATCAATTTTTCAGCAAGCTGATATAAATTCCAATATTTTTTCACATCCGCATACACTTCCAACCATGCTGCTTCTACTGTTGCATCTTCTTCATAAGGCTGCGTAATATCACGGTTTAACACATCTTTATGAATAGGGAATCCTTCTTTTACTAATGCTTGAATCGCGACATCATATAGACTTGGTGCATGTAGCGCTTTATGAAGTCGTGCATGTAATTCTGGATCCTTTTCATAAATTTTTAATGCGTGTGGCGTTTTATAGCCAAGTGCATACTCAATCATACGATATTGATACGATTGAAAACCTGAAGCTTGACCGAGTGAATCACGAAACTCAATATATTCTGATGGTGTTAATGTCGCAAGAATATCCCAAGATTGAATAATTTGAGACTGAATTTTTGATACACGTGCTAACATTTTAAAAGCTGGTTGTAATTTATCTTGTTTAATAGATTCAATCGCCGCATTTAGCTCATGTAAAATGAGCTTCATCCAAAGCTCACTTGCTTGGTGAATAACGATAAATAACATTTCATCATGATGGTCCGATAATCTTTTTTGAGAAGATAGTAAACTATCTAATTGTAAATACTCCCCATACGTCATATTCTCTTTAAAATCCGTATGAATCCCTTTTTCCATAATTACTTTTTCATTTTCTTTCATATTAGCCAAACGCCCCTTTTATATGATTCTACTTATATTGGTCTAATAACGGCTCGAACTGGACTTCCATCTGCATCAGTTAATGCAAGTGGTAATGCAATAAGTTCATAATCACCGTCTGCTACATGATCTAGTACGACATTTTCTAAAATATGAATTCCATGTTTAAATAATTGATGATGCGCTGCTAATTCTTTATCATCTAGCGGATCAACTGATGGTACATCTACTCCGATTAAACGAATACCTTTCTCTGAAAGAAACGACGCTATGTCTGCACGTAAATGAGGGATCACCTCTGGAAATTCTTCAGCTTTTCCATGTGAAGATGTACGTAATAATAATCGTTCTACACCTTCTAAATGAAAGCTTTCTAATTCCTTTTTCCCGATGCTTTCAAGATTAGAAACGTCAATAATCCGCGCTGGGCCAACATAAACTTGAACATCTAAATCCAATACTTTCTTTCCATCATTATCAAAATGAAATGGTGCATCAATATGAGTGCCTGTATGAATACTCATCGTTAACTTTCCGACATTTACTGAGCCACTTTCTTCTTTTGACCATGAAACTTCATACGAGAACGGTGTGTCTCCTGGCCACGTTGCAATATTATTATTTAGCGGTTGTGAAATATCAATCCACTCTGATGTTTTCATATTTATGCCACAACCTCTCGCTTATTTTCAAACTGCTTATACTCTTCATTTTTCATAATTTTCTTTAATATTTGTACAGATTTCCACACTTCTTCGTATGTGTTATATAAAGCGACCGGCGCAAGTCTCACCCCATTTGGCGCTCTAAAATCTGGAATTACTCCATTTGCTTTTAGTGCTTTACATATACGTGCTGCTTCTGCATGCTCTAAATAAATGTGCCCGCCTCGTTTTTCATCCTCTAATGGATTTCCAATTGTAAATTCGAAACCTTTTAATTCATGTCCAATTAAATTCAGCATGTATCTCGTAATATGTAAAGATTTTTCACGTAAACGTTCAATACCAGCATCTTTGAAAATTTCAAGTGAACCAATTAATGGTGCTGTACTTAAAACGTGCGGTGTACCAATTTGATAAGCACCTGCATGATCAGCAGCTGTTAATGTATGCTCCATATCAAACTGCTTATCTTTTCTAGAACTAAACCATCCAGACAACCCTGGTAGTCTATTAAAATGTTTATTATTCACATAAATTCCTGCAACGCCACCCGGTCCTGCATTTAAATATTTATAATTGCACCAAACAGCAAAATCGACATCCCAATCTTTGAAATGATGCGGAATAGATCCTATTGAATGGCATAAATCAAATCCAATGTGAATGCCGCGTTTATGAGCTTCCGTTGTTAAACGTTTCATATCAAGAATTTGACCACTTCTATATAAAACAGAAGGTAATAAAATTAAAGCGATATCATCTTCCATCGTATGGATAATATCTTCTTCAGAAAGTGTTCTACCATCTCGGCTTTTCACTCTTACTAAATGCTCCTCTGGATCTAATCCTTTTAAACGAATTTGACTTTGAAGTGCATAAATATCTGATGGGAAAGTTAATTCATCCGCAAGTATTTTTGTACGTATTCCTTTTGGTTCGTAAAACGTCGCAATAACTTGGTGTATATTTGTAGTTGTAGAACCGGTTACAATAGTTTCTTCCGGTAAAGCACCAATAAGAGGGGCTGTAAGTTTACCTAATTTCTCTGAAAGGAAAAACCACGGGTGCTCACCTTCTGTCCAGCCGTCAATGCCATACTCTTTCCACGAATCTAGCAACGTAAGTAATGATTTCTCTGCTCTTTTTGAAAGTAGCCCTAATGAGTTTCCATCTAAATATATAGTACCTTCTTTTTTATAGAATTCAGTTTGAAAATCTTTCAGTTCATCATGTTTATCACATTCAAGCGCATACTCATAAGTTGGTTGAAATGGTTCTTTATACATGGTGTCACCTTCTCTTAATTTTCTTTTTATTCTAACTAATTGAAATATATCACCTTAATTGATACAACGTCAATGATATTATGTCAGTTGACTTTATATATGAACTTCTTTTACAATACAGTTATATTTTCAGATATTTCAGTATAAAGAGGTGATTCTTTGAAAAACTCTACTCTTTCATCAAGAAAACACCGCTCCTTAGAAACGAAGAAGAAACTATTACACTCTGGTTACACTATTTTTATAAATAATGGATTTCAAAAAACGACAATTACACAAATTATTAAACATGCAGAAACTGGTTATGGAACAGCATATGTATACTTCA
Organism: Bacillus sp. BF2-3; assembly: GCF_008368795.1. Lineage (NCBI taxonomy): Bacteria > Bacillati > Bacillota > Bacilli > Caryophanales > Bacillaceae > Bacillus > Bacillus sp. BF2-3. The sequence continues at coordinate 173,840 of NZ_QOSA01000001.1, read as the reverse complement.
AAAACAAAGATGATCTCCTAATTAGTTTAATGGAAGATGTTATGAATCAATTTTATAATATTGCTGAGCGCTCTTTTTCTCCACAAACAAAAGAGGAAGCACGTATAATGATCCAAAATCAAGTTAGAGCATTCCTGCAATTAGCAGATGTAGAACGCGCTATTTTGCAAGTTGTAGAGGAAGCGATAGGATTATCAAGAGAAATACGGCAAAAATGGGATGAGATTCGGGAACGTTTTATAACAAGTATTAAACAGGATATTACTTACTCTCAAGAAAGTGGATTAGCACAACCTAATTTAAATAAAGAGATTGTAGCACGCGGTTGGTTCGCGATGAATGAATCGTTTCTTTGGACTATTACGCAAAATGATAAAAAGATTAACTTAGAGGAAATTGTGTATACGTTAACGGAGATGTATACGACCGGGTTATATAAATAACACACCGTCAATAAGTAAGGTGTGTTATTTTACATCTATAAAAATATATTATCTGGGTATGGTAGCGCTAAAGTAGGCTTTTCAGAAAATGAGAAATATTGTAGTTTTAAAGATTCACCATCTATCGATTTCAGTTTTCCACTAGTAATTTCACATTCAAACACAACAACAATATATTCTACTTGATCGCCATTCGGATATATATGACGGAACCTTTCCCCTCCAAATACCCCTTTTTGTTTTTTTACTCGTACTTTCTATCCTGTTTCTTCCCACACTTCACGAACTACCGCTTCTTCTGGAGTTTCTCCAGACTCAATTGCTCCAGCTGGCAAACTCCAGTATTCCCCGCCAGGATATTGAAACAAAATATCTCCCTGCCCATTCTTTATAACGGCAGCTACACTCGGTATTAGAATTAGTTCATGGCCTAATTGCTCACGGATTTTTTTATAATATAGCGACATCGACATATAATTCTCTCCCACTCCAATAATAAACAACTGTATTTTCTGACACCTATTGTATAATAATACCAATAGCAATTTCTATATAGAAAGGATAAGAAAATTACTCCCCTTTATATCTGCTACACTAGATAATTTATACAGTTCTAAACCTCGCGTTTTCCATTCTTGTGAATCTTGTTTAATTATCTTTTTAAAATATTTTAGTAGTGGCCATAAAGCATACTCCTTATGATCTACATAACTAACAACATCCCATTTTAACTTTTCATTAATTTCACTCATAAGTTCGGGTATTACTACTTCACCATATTTTTTAAAACATTCATGAGTTTCTTCGTAATTTTAAAATAAAGTTTGATTAAAAATATCGTGTTAACCCGTATTCTATGGTAAATAAAAAGAATCCATTTTGAAAAAGATTGATCAAAATGGATTCTTATCCAGCAGGTTTATGTTTTGGTTTTATAAAAAAGTTTGATCATTTTCTATCAATGAAAACAATTAATTGACTATTTTTATTATGAAAAGGTCGGAGCAGGAAATTCATCAATTTTGATACGAAGTAAACTATAAGGTTTCTGTCGTAAGTCTTTTCCATAATGAAATCTAGGCTGTCGATGTAATTGGTTCACAATGACATACAAATATTGATCCGGACCAATTGAAAAAGTATCCGGCCACAAAATTCTCGGATCATGTGCGATAGTTTCCATTATGCCATTTGGCAATATCTTACGGATACTGTTGTTTTCATAATCTCCAGCATAAACAGTTCCCTTTGCATCAGTGATCATTCCATCAGACGCACCTTTTTCTCCCCAATACTCCACATGATAAGGTAAATTCATGTCCGGTATCGTTCTGTTTCTCAGGGCTTCTGTTGAGATCGAGAACAAATGCCGACTGGTTAGTGGAGCAAAAAATAATATCTTTCCATCGGGAGAAATCGCAAGACTATCAGACGCCAACCTAAATGGAGAAGTTGAACCGTCTTTGTTTCGATTCATTAAAATTTGACCTTCTACTTTCGGTAAAAAATAGGGATCGGGTGAAGTTGAATTTGCTCCATTTAACCGTCTAAACGCGTTTCCATTTGATAAATCTACGACGATAATAGCTCCTGGTCCTCTCGAAGAAGAATCCGTTATATAGGCATAACCTGCTTTTCCAACACGAAAATCAAAACGGACATCATTCAGATAAGTTGTAGGCAGGACAACATCTTCTGTAAAGGTATATACTTTTCTTATTGTATTGGTTTCTAAATCAACAGCGACTAATTTTGCTCCCCCTTTAATAGGTTCAGAAAAATTGGGTGCCGCTGTATCTAATATCCAAAGCGTTCCCCTTCCATCAGCAACTACACTTTGGACACTGATGAAAGTCATTGGGATATTCTCGGGGTTAGCCAAATTGGTTTGTAAATTAGGATAAGGCTGCAATTTATCCTCAAAAATTTCCGCCACCGTAAATTTAACATCGTCTCCCCATTTCGGAAAGCAAATGAAAATACGACCGGTTTCTGAAACAGTAACACCTGTAGGCATAGCCCCATAAAATGCATAAACTAGTTCTAAATTACCGAAATATTTTTCACTAGGTAACATAGGTTTCATAATATCCTCCTCAAGCATTCAAACGGGATATCTCCTATATATGATTTATATTTTTTCTAGTGCATGTTTCTTAATAAGTTTTTCTATACGAAAAGATGATTGAATTGATTGTTTTCGAAATTTAATAAGTCTGTCAGAAGAAAGGAAGCATTTTAATTTAAAGGTCTCCAGATGAAGTAGAATTCAATTAGCAGGTAGCGAAGTTCAATATTCCCGAATCAACGTTAAGCTGGTATAAAAAATGGGGAAATTTCCCCATTTAAATTTGTGAAAAAATGTACTTAAGCTAAACTGCCCGTTAGTTTAAGTGTAACACTTCACAAACAATATTTTGAGTATTCTTATTATTCCTGTTTCCTCAACAATCTGGCCCTTTAATTGAACAATAAAATAAAGGTGAGTACATATTAGTCATGTATAATATGCGCTCACCTTTATTTTTTTAGGATTTTTAGCTTTTAGGTCTTGATAATAATTTTTAGTGGTTTTATTAACAATTTATATTTAGTAAATGTGCTTTTCATGAATTTGATATAAGTCAAAAGAATTTCCTGTCCAATATAACTACGCATGTTAGCCCACTTCTTCTTTATCCAGTCTGCTTACAATTCCAACTATAAATTTATATTCAATCCTCCTCTTCTTAACCTTTTTAAACCTTTCTTTCGTATCAAAAATTAAACACGTTTTCCGAAACCACACTCGTACATATAAAGACTCAAAATAAATAGGTTTTATAATTCCTCGTTCTTCAAATTCAGTTCCATCTTTATTTTCAGTTTCTGTTCGAACGAACCACCTATTTCCGAAGCCAATTTCAATATACTTCACACACTAACCCCCATTAGGAAATTTCCCTTCTAACAATTCTATTATTTCCCCGGTAAGCGCACATTCCGACAGAACATGAGCCCACAAAGAAAAAGTAGATTACAAAAATCTACTTTATAACTTATATTTTTGCATTCGTTTATAAAATGTACTACGGGGTACATCTAATAGTTTTGCAGCTAATGAAACATTTCCGTTTGTCTTTTGTAATGCTTCAATCATGCTATCACGCTTTATTTTTTCGCGAAAATTCAATGTATGTTCGGTTTTATTTTTAACTTGTAACTCAAGTTGTTGTTGATTTCCCATCATTGTTTGTATCAAAAGAGCGACTTGTTTTTCGCATATTTCCCGTCCTTGCGACAAAATGTAAATGCGTTCTAATGCATTTACTAGTTCTCGAATATTTCCGGGCCATGTATGTTGTAAAAATTGATTGCAAATACTCTTCGGAAATACAACATTCCAATTCTTCTGTTCGCAAAAGTGTTGTATAAAATATGGGATATCCTCTTTTCTTTCTATTAACGATGGAACATATAACGGATAAACGTGCAAACGATAATATAAATCTTGACGGAATTTCCCTTCTTCTACTAACCGTAGTAAATCTTTATGTGTGGCAGTAATAATACGAATATTTACTGGTACCTCTTTTGAACTTCCTATTGGAGTTATTGTACGTTCTTGTAAAACACGCAATAATGCTACTTGCATCTCTGGTGGTACTTCACCAATTTCATCTAAAAATAATGTTCCTCCATTCGCTTGTTCAAATTTCCCTTTATATCCTTGACGTCGCGCACCTGTAAATGCACCTTCAGCATAACCGAACAATTCACTTTCTATTAATTCTTTAGGCAAAGAACCGCAGTTAACAGCTATAAAGGGCCCGTCTTTTCTTGGACTATTTTCATGAATCGCTCTCGCGACATATTCCTTCCCTACTCCTGTCTCACCACATACATACACACTAACATCAGTCGGTGAAACAAGCCTAATTTCTTCTAGTGTGTGTTGAAATGCTTTGCTTGTCCCGGTAACTCCTGGAAAAGTAATTCCTTTTATAAATGTGAAAGCAGAATATGTATTCATTTGTTTGTTTTCCTTTAAATACATACATTTCCCGATCATTCTTTCATTACTATATACCGGTATCTCTAATTTAGTTTCCAATCCATGGTGCACTAAATCTTCAAGTTTCATTCTTGACCAATTAGTTACTCGTTCCCGAACGCTCTTACTCGCAGAAACGATAACATCACGATGATTACAAATAACTACTTGTTCATCACTATCAATGACATCTAAAAAACGATGGATTAAGTGTAATTCATTTTGATGAACTCTTATGCTACATTCACGTTCAATCGCATGTGCAATTGAAGTTACCATACCGAGCATATATGGATGTGAAAATTCAATTGGACAGGAGAAATCTAGAATACCAATTAATTTCCCGTCATCGTTATGAATGGGAGCAGCCGCACAACTCCAGCTATGAGATGCCACGGAGTAATGTTCAGTACCACTTATCATAATAGCTTCTTCAATTTCTAGCGCTGTTCCTATTGCGTTTGTCCCCACAGCTGCTTCCGTCCATTTTACACCTTCAATAAAATTAATATGTTTCGCTCGCTTTAACGTTTGTTTATTTCCACTTAAGGATAGAACATAACCATCTGGATCGATTAATAATGCCATCATTTGTAGTTCATCAATGGTTTTTCTCAAATTTTGTATTTGGGGTAATGCTATATCAAGGAAAATTTCACTCTTTTTCTTTTGTTCTCGAAAAATATTAGAAGACAAAACTTTCTGACCTTTATTCATGTGAGGATTAACATTAGCCTGTTTACATCGATGCCACGATTCTGAAATTCTTTGATTTATGCGATTTGAATCAAGAACACCTTCATTAACAAACTTTTTCCATGCATGTAAGTAAAACGGTGAAGCTAACATTGTATCATCTCCCTTTTAATTGTTTTGGAGATTTATAAAACATACTTTTATTATAAAACTGAATAAAAGCGTTTTCAATACAACTAGCAATACGACACAAATATGTTAATAATTTGAATATCCTAATGCACTTCTTTATTCTTTTTTAGTAGCACTATATTTTGTATAATGGACGCAAACAAAATACATAACCAAAACCACTTTTGTGGATTACCATTTATAAAGAAAACAATCACGGCTATTGCAAATAAAATAGCGGATGCTAAACTAAAATATAATTTTGTTTTAATTTCTATTTTCCCTCACCCCTCTGTTACTTTACAGTACATACTAACTCTTCATTTTTCATCTCTACTATGTACTCCTGTAAAACATATTCTTTCCCGCCATGGTTTTCATACCATTCATGTATTCCTTTAATATGCCTCTCGTCACTTCTAATTTTCGATTCTATTTCATTATACTGTTCATAACTATCATATTCCCATATGGCAAATACTTCAGACGTACCATTCTTATTATCTTTCATCCAGCGTCCTATTAGCCTAGAACCATGCTTTAATTGATTAGGTAAGTTCGTATTATTGAAATGATCATTAAATACTTCTATGAATTCATTTTTCACTACATAGTACTTCCTTCTGTAAAACATACTTCTTCACCTCTTTCATGAAAAGTATTAGTAAATCTTCCCATCAATACCGTATTATAATACTTTCCATCCGATAGTCTTTTGTCATTTTTCAAAATGCCTTCTACTTCAAAACCTAATTTTTTATACAGATGAATAGCTTTCTCGTTTGTCTCTAATACTTGTAAAGATATTTTATTTACTGCATTTTCGTCAGCCCATTTAATAGATTGTTGTAATAGGCTCTTCCCCATTCTATATCCCCAAAACTCTTTTAAAATGCAAACGCCAAACTCCACTTTATGAGATAATCTCTTAAAATTTGATCCTTCACATCTTGAAAATCCAACGATTCGATTGTGCACTTCTGCAACTAAAAAGAGATTCTTAGTCTCTTCACTATCTGTTTTTATTATTTTTTGAAACCCTAGGTCATCTATAAATCCCTCTCCAGCATCTCTATCCATATTTTCAGTTTCTCCATCAATCTGAACTCTAATTTTCGATAACTGCTCAGCATCTTTCTCAGCTGCAGAACGAATTGTATAAGTTAATCCATTTATATAAAACTCTTGCTCTTTTACAATCATGTCAAACTCCTTTCAAATGAATATAATGGTGCTATTACAACTTGTTTACCTTGTTTCTCAAAGTCCTGAACAGTTTCTTTACTAGCCTCTTCGTCAGTTATAATAATGTCAATTTCTTTTAGAGACTCTCCTCTTATAAAACAATCTATTCCAAGTTTATTATGCGGAACTAAACAAATATTTCTTCTAGCAATTTCACTTACTCTTTTACTAAAATAAGCAACTTCAGGTGTTGCAGTACTAATACCTTGTAATGAAATGCCTCCACCTGTGGAGAAATAAAGGTCAATAGAAAATCTACTTATCAATTCAGAGGCAAGTGTATCAGTAATATTCCCTGAAGGTTTTACTTTTCCGCCAATTAAATACGTATCAATATTCTTATATTCTCGTAGATAACCAGCTATTTCTATAGAATTCGTAATAACCGTAAATGATACTTCCGGTAAATATTTCAGCATCGCATTATGAACGGGAGCCCCGCCAATAAAAATTGAATCACCTTCTTGTATATAAGATACCGCAACTCTTGCAATTGTGTCCTCATATATTGAGCTATCACTATAACGTTTAGTTGGTTCCGCAGCTAAGTTTCTCACTCGCGTAAGTTCAATTGCACCTCCGTGCGTTCTTTTTAATAAACCATCCTTTTCCATAATAGACAAATCTCTTCTTATAGAATCAATAGACATATCAAATCTTTCCGCAAGATCCTTTGCTATTACTCTTCCATCTGTATTAAGTCGTTCTAAAATTTTCTCTCGACGTTCTTCAGTAAACATGTTATCACCACCGTTATTGAAGGTTCAGAAACTTAAACTTTATTTTAATTATATGCATGCCTCTTCCGTTTTACAATATTTTCAATTCTTATTTATTCCGTTTTATACAGTCTTCTCCCTCTTTCTATCCTGTTAACTTGACAACCAAATAAATGTATATCTGTATATTACGCAAAAACACTTCCATTTACCTTCCTATTGATGTAAAATTATTCCTATGTTTTACTTTTTAATACAGAAAGGGATTACTATGAAATCATTAATCAAAACGACATGTACAGCATTATTATTTACTGGAATATTAACAGGATGTAATAGCAATACTACATCAAAACAAGAAAAGAGCGCTCTCGAAAAGAATGCAATGCACTATGGAGAAATAGTTAAAAACGAATACTATAGAGCGACAGTTGAGAATGCAAAGTTTGAAAAAATAGACAAAGAGCGGCGCCTTACTACTCGTGTTATGATTAATAATGTTCGAGACGATGGACAAACTATTGATCTTTCGGAAATAAAATATTTCATACAAGATGAAAAAACTGGTGAGAAATATGAAGGTGAAGCTCATCCGATAGATGACGAGCACTATAAAAATGTTCCACACGAGTTCTCTTTAACTACTGACGTTGTATTTGAACTGAAAACTTCACCAAAAGATTTAAATAATATGTATTTATACATAGATAGCAAAGCAGCGCCGTTAACAGATACATATTGGAAGCTTGATAATTTAGTATCTAAATAGAAAGACCAGTCTTACATGACTGGTCTTTTACATTCATACATTTAACTTTCATTAACACTTATATTCATTTTCTAATAACAACTTGAATAACATCAGCTAAACCAGTGTGCCCTTTCCCTTCAATTCGCTCTTGTTCGCCATTAAAGAAATGAATTACCTTATGTTCTTCACACCAAGTAAGGATATCAATTGGATCATACAGCATATCAACATCTTTTGGTCCACCAGTACCATAGTTTATTTGTTTTTTTGAGTAAACTTCAAACATAATTAAACCACCAGGCTTTATCGTTTGTATCATTTTACCTAATATCATTTTTTTATAATCATCATGAAAATGTCCAAATACCATAATTGCTGCATCATATTCATTTTCTGCCAAACTATCAGCCAATAAATCTACTTTTTTTGTATGCACGTTTACGTTATGCTTCTCTGCCAATTTTTTTGTCTTCTCTAATCCATCTTCCGAATAATCAATAGCTGTTACTTCGTTCCCTTGTCTTGCTAGAAATACAGCATTTCTACCTTCTCCCTCCGCGAAAGCTATTACTTTATTGTGATTTGCTAAACGAAATGCTTGTTCTTTAATAAATGTATTAGGTTCTTTACCGTAAAAATATTCATCTGATTTATATCGATCATTCCAAAATTTAGTCATCATCTTCTCTCCTTCTTCATATCATTTTCTAACTAAAATTAAAGATATCAAAGAGTCTTTTTATCCTTAATTAATTTAAAAATAAAAGCAGATTAAAAATCCACTTTTATTTTTTTCGCAAGATCTACGATTTTTTGATTTCGTAACTCTTCTTCCATTTTCTCTTCTGCTGCAAGCATTACTTCATTAATTAAACATCCAGGTTTGTCATGTAAACAACATTCAAACAATGATGTTTTACCTTCAATTGCATGTATAATATCTAAAAATGAAATATCTTCCCAATTCTTACTAAGCGAGTAACCGCCCTTTGGACCAGATGATGAATGTATCATCCCTTCCTTCGTCAACTTAGTTAGTATTTTAGACAAGTACGTTGGTGAAACATTTTGCATTTCTGCTAATTGGTGAACACTAACTAACTTATTTGGTGTAGCCTTTGCCAGAAAAAGTATTGTATGAAGAGCATAATTTGTAGCTTTAGAATATTTCATAGTACAGCCCCTATTGTAGACTTCATGTATCTACAATAACTTTATTTTTTTATTATGTCAAACGTTTGTAATGCTCCATAAAAAATTATTTATTCACAAGTAATACATCTGTCGCACAAATCGTCACTTCTCTAAATGGACAGTCAAATAAAACACCTAGTTCAAAACCATCTTCAGTAATAGCTATTTCATGATATAACCACCAAGCATTTTCAAAGTTTTCCGGCATAGAACAATTTGTTACTCCTATAAAGGTTACTTCAAGTTTATCAAATTCACTAAAAGTACCACTGCAATCTAATACGATAGACAAAGTATCTTCTGATTCTCTCTTTATTACTTTAATTACACTATCGTGTAGTGATGTCTTGTGTAACTGAGCGACATTTGACGGAAGTTTTTTCTCAATGGAATTAAAATATTCTACGTATGATTGATCTAATTGTGCCATTCTTTTCTCATAATCTGTTGTCCACTCTTGCATACGTTTTTTCAGTTCACCTAATGGATATTCTGAATTAATTGTGATGTTTTGTATAATTGAGTATATCGATTCAGGAAGGAATTTTAATAAATCTATTTTCCTTTCCTCTATTTCTTCCTTTAAACTTTGTATATCCATTTCCGACCATTCTTTTATAGACTCTATAAAACTTACAAATTCTAAAACTTGCATTTTTTTATACCATTCTCTTGTAAAATATTTCAATGACACCTCTCCTAAAATATCTTTACATCCAGTAAAAGCAATACATCCACTTATTATATCATTCCAATAACCATTTTTTCTAAAGAAATAATGTAAAAATGTAAATATTCCGCCTATTATTTCTAAAACTTCAGAATATTTACAAAAGTATAAAATTAGAATACATTTTAGCTGTACAAGATTCACCTGTACAAAAATTCAAACAAAAAGGGATGGTTATATGTTGAAGAAATTAGTAGCAGGGACATTAGTAGCGGGTTTTGCACTAACTGGAGGACTAGGTGCGGTAAGTGCTGAAGAAAAAAGTAACACAATTAAGTCATTTGATTATTTAAAAGTGGATGAACAAAATGTTAATTCATTTGCAAAATTAAGTGATCAGGATAAGAAAGATATCCAAATTACTATGGTATTACCAGAGCAAAATGAAAATGGAGATTGGCTAGCTTATGGTTTTACTAGCCGTGAAACATTAGATGCGTATATTGAAAAGGATAAAAAAGCAATTAAAAATAAAATTAATCCTTTAGGTAGCGGTGCTGGTAGTACTGATTTTTATGAACATAAAGATAAAGGTGGCCAATATATTTACTGGAGTAGCGGCTTTAAAAACTTACCATCTAGCTGGAATGACAGAATTTCTTCTGTAAGTACAGCGTCACCTTCTGCAAGTTATTCAACGACACTTTGGGAGCACACTTCAACACAAGGATATGGAAAAGGCGTTTTATTTAAACATGCTGATTGGTACGGTAAAACTGCTAATTTAGCTGCTGATTGGAACGATATTACTTCAGCGATTGAAATTAAATAGTAATAAGATATTTAATTTCTTCTATAAAAATTCAAACCACTATTCTCTCTTTCGTTTAGAGAATAGTGGTTTATCATATTTCCATTTAAGCATGTACAGCATGTCCTACCGCTTGCATTAACGCTTCATGAATCGCCTCAGATAAAGTTGGATGTGCTGCAATATAATCTCTCATTATATCAGCGGTAACTTCTGTATGAATCATTACGGTTCCTTGACCAATAAGTTCAGTTGCATAAGGACCGATAATAGAAATCCCTACAATTTCTTGGTATTTAGGTTCCACAATGACTTTTACTTTCCCTACTTGTTCTCCTAAAATAAGAGCTTTTCCGTTCGCTGTAAAAGGAAATTCTCCGATGAGAATATCACCATATTGTTCTCTTGCACCTTTTTCACTTAACCCGACACTAGCTATTTCTGGAGCTGTGTATATACATCGAGGCACAGCGTGATAATTTACTTTCACGTCTTCTCCACTTGCGTGTAATGCTGCTGTCGTTCCTTCATGGAAGGCAACGTGAGCAAGCTGAATCCCACCGATTACATCACCAGCTGCGTAAATATGCGATACGTTCGTTTGCATATGTTCATTCACAGAAATCCCTTTATTTGAAAACTGAACCCCTGCCTTTTCTAATCCTAATTGTTGCACTCGTGGTTTTCTTCCTACAGAAACAAGAACAAATTCTGGAGTTACTTCGTGAGTAATTCCCTCGTACTCAAATGAAGCTTGCTTCTTATAGTTATTTAATCCTTTTAAAACTGCTCCCGTAAAAATTTTCACACCATCTTTTTCTAATTTCTCTCTTAAAATATTCGCGATATCTTCATCTTCACCAGGTAGTAATTGCGGTGCCATTTCAACTATCGATACTTTTGTGCCAAGTCTACTATAAATACTTGCAAACTCACATCCTATTACACCACCGCCAACGATTAACAATGAAGATGGTACACTCTCAAGAGACATGGCATGGCTACTATTTAAAATCCATTTTCCATCGAACGGAGCGAATGGTAATTCTGTAGGTTCGGAACCAGATGCGATAATAAAGCTCTCTCCATCAACTACTTCTTCTTTATTTCCTTGTACAACTCGCACACGATGATCCGTTTCGAATTTCGCTTTTCCTTTTACAACTTTAATTTTATTTTTCTTCATTAAATATTGTATTCCTTGGACGAGTTGCATTACGATTTGTGATTTTCTCGCCTGTATTTGATCCCAATCAATTGATATACTTCCTGTATTAAGCGTAACTCCATAATCATTCGCTTTTCTCACAATGTCATGTATTTCAGCACTTTCTAACAGTGATTTCGTAGGCATACAACCAACATTTAAACACGTTCCGCCAAGTTCAGCTTCATCAATAAGAGTGACACCTTTGCCATTTTGAGCCGCGGTAATTGCCGCTACATATCCAGCTGGTCCGCCTCCCATTACAACTAGTTTACTCATTCTCTCACCTTCTCTTTATAAAAGAATTGTTATAGGTTCTTCTAAATAATGTTTAATTGTGCGTAAAAATGCAGCTGCTGGTGCACCGTCTAGTACACGATGATCGAATGTTAAACTTAAAGGTAACATACTACCTTTTTTTAATTTTTTCCCTTTATATACAGGAACATGTTCAATTGCGCCAATACCTAAAATGCCAGTCTCAGGTGTATTTAATACCGGTGTGAAATATTCAATACCAAAGCTACCTAAATTACTAATTGTAAATGTCGTTCCGTGCATATCATCACTACTTAAGCTACCTGCTCGCGCCTTTTGTGCCACATTCTTAATCTCTTTAGACAATTCTACTAAAGATAAATTATTTGCAAAGCGAATAGCTGGAACGATTAACCCTTTTTCTAATGCGACTGCCATGCCTAAATGCACATGTTCAAATTGATGAATTGCATCATCTATATAAGCGCTGTTCATTTCTTTATGCTCTCTAAGTGCTAATACAGCAGCACGCGAGACAAAATCCGTAATGGTTAATTTATTATCATCTCTTTTTTGTACAACTTTCGCTATTTCTTTATGTAAAGCAACTAAATCTGTTACATCTACTTTCATCGTTAACGTTAATTGTGCGCTATTTTGTAAGCTTGCGTGCATACGATTTGCGATCGCTTTACGCATACCAGTAACAGGAATCACGTTACTTTCTTCTTGTTCAGATATTTCCAGAACGTTTACTCTTACCTCAAGTGCTTTTAATACATCTGCCTTTGTAATCCTTCCGCCAGGACCTGTACCAACTAATGCCTTGGTATCCAGATTTTCAGACTTTGCAATTTTCTTGGCTACAGGTGAAATTTTAATTCTTTGCTTCGATACTTCTTTCCCATTTGCTTCTTGATTTTGTACATTTTGTACTTCTATATTAGATGTTTTTTCTTCTACAACATGTGTGCTTTCCTGCATTTCTACCTTTTCATTCGGTTTACCGATGTAGCAAATTACAGTACCAGGCGGCACTCCTTCATCTTCACTTACAGCTATATCAAGTACTGTACCATCAGCTGGCGCTTCAATTTCCGTTTCAATTTTTTCTGAATTAATACTAGCAATTAGTTCTCCTTTTGCTACATTATCGCCTGCTTTAATATTCCAGCTCGTAATAATACCTTCTTTCATCGCCATACCTAACTTCGGCATTACAACTTCTACAGCCATGTCTCTCTCTCCCTTCTCATCGTTTTATTACACATGTAATAAAGATTGGTCTCCGATCATTTCTGATACGGTTTCAATTACTTTTTCTGGTGTTGGCAAATACAACTTTTCAAGTGGTGGTGAGAACGGAACGGGTGTATGTGGTGCTGTAATTCGTTTAATAGGTGCATCTAACAAATCAAAACCTTTATCCGCTACAATTGCCGCAATATCTGTTGCAATACTACATCTAGGATTCGCTTCGTCAATGACGATAAGACGATTTGTTTTTTCAACAGATGATAAAATAGTATCTTCATCAAGTGGTGATAAAGATCGTGGATCAATTACTTCTACTTCAAGCCCCTTTTTCGATAATTGCTTTGCAGCTGCAAGCGCTGTATGAACTTGCTTTCCGATTGCGACAATTGTTACATCAGAACCTTCCCGTTTAATATCTGCTTTTCCTAATGGAATTGTATAGTATCCTTCTGGCACTTCACCTTTCATATTGTAAAGTGTTTTATCCTCAAAGAAGATTACTGGATCATCATCTTCAATTGCCGCTAATAATAAGCCTTTTGCATCATACGGTGTGGAAGGAACAATAACTTTAATACCTGGTATGCTCGTAAATAATGCGTACAAACTTTGTGAATGTTGAGCTGCTGCACTAAAACCAGCGCCATGCATCGTACGTACTGTAACGGGTACTTTTGCTTTACCTCCAAACATATAACGGAATTTCGCACCTTGGTTTAATACTTGGTCAAGACAACTACCGATAAAATCATTAAACATTAACTCAGCTATTGGACGTAACCCAGTTGCAGCAGCTGCCATCGCAGCTCCCATATAACCCGCTTCAGAAATTGGTGTATCCAATATACGATTTCGGCCAAACTCTTGTACAAGTCCTTTCGTAACACCAAGAACACCACCCCAAGCTTCATCATCTTGCAGGTGATCAACTTGTGCACCGCCTGCAACATCTTCACCTATTAAAATTACATTTTCATCACGACGCATTGAGATTTTCATCGCTTCATTAATTGCAGTTGACATACTTACTGTTCTAGTCATAATTTTTCACCCTCCTCTTATTTGTAAGAAACGTATACATCTTTTAATAATTCTTCATCGTCTGGGTATGGACTATTTTCACTAAATTCAATGGATCTTTGTACTGCATCATCTACTGCTTTTTCCATATCAACAAGTTCAGATTCTGTTAATAAACCTTCATGAATTAAATGCTTACGGAAATTCACAATTGCATCTTTTTCGTTTAAATGTTCTTCTTTTTCTTCTGATGTTTTATATGTTTGCGCTTCACCTTCGAAATGACCATAATTACGATATGTCATACATTCAATAATTGTTGGACCATCACCATTACGCGCACGTTCAACTGCTTCTGCAGCAGCTTTATATACAGCTAGAAGATCTTTTCCATCTACTTGAACACCTGGAATATTATAAGCTTTTGCGCGATCAGCGATAAAATCACAACTTGAAGCATATTCAAATGTAGTTGCTTCACCGTAACCGTTATTTTCTGCAATAAAAATAACTGGTAACTTCCAGATCGCCGCTAAATTAACCCCTTCATGGAATGTTCCTTCATTATTTGCTCCGTCACCGAAGAAGCAAACACTTACATCTTTTGTTCCTTTATATTTAGCTGTTAATGCTGAACCGCAAGCAAGTGGGAAACCCCCGCCTACAATGCCATTCGCACCAAGCATTCCTTTATCTAAATCGGCAATATGCATGGAACCGCCTTTACCTTTACATAATCCTGTCGCTTTCCCGAAAAGTTCAGCCATCATACCATTTAAATCACAACCTTTTGCGATACAATGTCCATGACCTCTATGTGTACTTGTAATACTGTCACTATCCGTTAAGTGGGCACATACACCAACCGCTACCGCTTCTTCACCTGCGTATAAATGAACGAAACCTGGCAAAACGCCTTGCGCGAACAATTCATGCACCTTATCTTCAAACTTACGAATTTCTAACATTTTTTCGTACATCCAACGAGCTTGTTCTTTCGTAATTTCATTCCCTTTACTTTCAGTTGTTTTTAACATGTCCAGCCCTCCTATTTTCTTGTTCGTCCTTTATATTGCAAGTATTGTGCCAATTTCGAATCCTTGTTTTAATAGGTTTTCTCTATCTTTTAACAATAAAAAAGTGGACAAAATGAGACGTTTGTCTCGTTTTGTCCACCTTTGTTCCCTTAATAAGAGAATTGTTACTTTATTCATTATCAAAGTTTTTCTGTAATTTTCGGATGTAAATAATTTGACCAATATGATATGCATTATGAGTTGTTACATTCGCTAGCACTTCCCACCACTTTGCAGAAACAGGAAATCCCACTACATCACTTTCAACCTTTTCTTCATTTATGAGATTTTGCCATTGTAACAGTTTTTCTAGTAGTTTTTCCCGTAATTCATCGAAAGTTTGATTATCTGAGAGCATAAAACTTTTGTTATTATCTCCTATAGCGGGTACTGCATTCACATTTGATTCTTTATACCTAGTTTGCCACGTAGAGTTCCAATACAGTAAATGTTGTACGATTTCAGCTATACTATTACTCTCTTCATTCGGTTTCCAGAAAGCTTCCCTCTCAGATAAATCCTTAACTGCATCTGAAAATGGCATATACCAACTGGGATCATTTGCATTCGCTAATAGCTGATCTGCTAATACAGCTTTTACATGGACCATTTTTCTTCCCTCATTTCATTATCATATTAATATACACTACTCTATATACGCTGATTCCCTATAATCCCCTTTTTTTACATACAAATTGATTTCATAATGAATGTAAGAATAATAGATTTTCTTATCATAACTCGTTATGATAAAAGAAAAAGAAAGCTGGCGAAAAATGAATAAAAAAATCGCAATAATTACTGGAGCCTCAAGTGGATTTGGACTATTAACTACACTCGAACTCGCAAAAAAAGATTATTTAGTTATCGCTACAATGCGAAACCTTGAAAAACAAGGAACCTTACTATCCCAAGTTACTCAACTTAACTTACAGCACAATATAAAAGTTCAACAATTAGATGTAACAGATCAAAATTCTATACATAATTTCCAATTATTTTTAAAAGAAATTAATAGAATAGATCTCCTTATAAATAATGCAGGATATGCAAATGGGGGCTTTGTAGAAGAAATCCAAGTAGACGAATATCGAAAGCAATTTGAAACGAACCTTTTTGGAGCTATATCAATTACCCAGCTTGTTTTACCATATATGAGAAAACAAAGAAGTGGAAAAATCATTAATATAAGCAGCATTAGCGGCCAAGTTGGATTCCCTGGTTTATCTCCTTATGTATCTTCAAAATATGCATTAGAAGGCTGGAGTGAATCGCTTCGCTTAGAATTAAAACCTTTCGGAATAGATGTCGCTTTAATTGAACCTGGTTCTTACAACACAAATATATGGGAGGTTGGTAAACAACTAGCTGAAAACCAATCTGATACAACATCTCCTTACAAAGAATATATGGATAAAATACAAAAACATATTAATAGCGGTAGTGATACATTTGGTAATCCGATAGATGTTGCTAATAAAATCGTTGAAATTGCTGAAACAAAGCGTACTACTTTACGATATCCTATTGGAAAAGGTGTAAAATTTATGATCTTTACGAAGAAGATTCTTCCTTGGAGATTGTGGGAATACCTTGTTTTGAGAAGCTTTAAGAAGATGTAAATATAAAGAGTAACTATCAAGATAAATAATGGTAGCTACTCTTTTTAAATATTCATCATGAAAAACCAAAACGACATTAGTATGTAGAAAGAGGATCAAAATAAAGTAACATTGAAACCATAAAAACAAATGCAAAGAATCCAATTATAGAAAGAATATATTCCTTTGTCTCTCTGCTATACTTCCATTCCATCCATACGCGTAATAAGGAAATTGCTCCAAAATAAGTAAGTACAGCAATTCCTATATTAGCATTTTCTACTTTGAACAGATAAATAAAACTTACTATAAGATATACGATAAAAAGACCTATTTCTAATTTTACATGTAAACTATTTACATGCTTATATATCCAAGCATTGCCCTTTGGCATATTTAGTTTTTTTCTTAAAAACTTTTCTAAAAAATATCCTCCAATTATCATAATAATAACTATAATCCAAATAGTAGAGTTGCCCATTGCATTCCCTCCTATTAAATTAATTATGTTTTCGTAACAAAATGGATTATATATTTTTTAATATGTAGATAATGTATTCATTTTCTTTATCTTCTTTAGTAGTAGTTTTATCAAGACATGTTTTATGTATTGTATAACAACAATCTATTTCCCATCCCTTTTGTTTCGGGATGTTTAATCCTTTTTCTTTCTATTTTTTCAAAAACGAATATAGATAGTACCGATAAAATTAATAGAGTTATTTTTATAATTGACAGAAAACCCTATCCTTTTATTTTCTTACTTGCATTTTCTACGGCTGATCACTCGGATACGTGGCATTCCTTTTATTTTCTACGTCCCAACTAATAATTGTCGCACTATCACGTCCCAACTGATGATGCACGTGTTCTAAAACATTGTGAATATTTTCTTTAAGTGTTTTATCATTTCTGTTCATAGCATTATACAAATTTACAGGTGTTTCATATCGGCGTTCCCCGCATTCTAATACTCCATCTGTCACCATTACAATTCGGTTCTTTCCAGTACGTAATTCACGAATACCTGATGAATAACAAGGAACAGGTAAATCAAATGTGTTTACATTTCCAATCCATTCGTAAAAATGACGTTGATTTAATGCATATTGTCCTAACTTATGTAACTCTTCATGAAATACATAAACTAAACAGTCTCCAATAGATAGCCACCATATATAATTTTCTTTTCTTACACATAGTAAGCAAGCTGTTTCACCTTTAATTCTTTGACACTTTTCCTTAAATGAAGAAGATTGAAAGATAGTAAGAATATGATTTTCAATAGATCGAAATACTATATCAATTGATTCATTCATCATTTCTTTTATATTTTCATATTCTTTTTGAATTGTATTTACTACTAAATCAACACTTTCTGCACTATTATGTCCATCTAATATAGCTGCAAATTCCCAATCACCATTTGACAAAACTAACGCACCATCTTCGTTCTTTTTTGCTCCAGCACTTATATTCCCACCATATGTACCGAGCACGATGTCACCATATTGTTTTACTGAAACTTCGTCTAAACACATTTCACTACTTCCAACCCATGAATGTTGTCTATTATTTGTTGTATGCATATTCACTCACCATATACTTTCGTAATCTTTCGCATAGTTTTTTGATTTTTCCTGCGTCACCATAAGGCGCACCGTTCCATTTCGCTACTTCAGTCGGTGACCAAAACTCTTTTGGTGTATTTTCATAACGCGGTATGATGTGCATATGCATATGTGGTACACCATTTCCTGAAACAAAAGTGTAAATATGTTCCGCACCTTCACTTGCTTTTAGCGCTTTACTTACTCTACTTGTTATAAGTCCGAACGCTTTCGCTTCTTCATCTGTTAGTTCAGCGAGGCCAGGTACATGCCTTTTTATATCTATCATTACATAACCCAAGTATGTTTCTTCACTACCCCAGTGGACATGTCCAACGTAAACGAGTTCATCTTCGTAAATAGCTCCACCTGGAACTATAATATTTCCTTTATGCTTTTCACAAATAAAACAGTTTAGTTTTACTTGATTGTTTGTTGACATATTCATCACCATCCTTTTCATATATAATATCATAAAAAAAGGAAAAACAGGATTTATATTCCGAAGATTCACTCTTTTGATACAGCAATTTTTGAAATGAATTTAAACCTCATTATTTCTTCAAAACCACAACTCCAATTACAATCCCAATCACAATTCCGATTACTAAATTATTTGTAAAATAACCTTGGACTACACCGATTACAACCCCTATACCGATGCCTATTGCCAAGGCATCATTGCTTTTTTTCTTTTTAGACAAAATAGCATCTCCTCTCATAATTTCTTCTAAAATAATATCTATTTACATGACTTCACTGTCTCCTAATATATTCGCTATTCCACTTAATAATTTCCAAAAAATGTACTTTATTACTTATACTTTTCCAGCACATAATCCTCTTCTTAAGAAGAGATTTTCAAGTCGCTATTAAACAAACATATCGTTATTCATCGAAGAGTTAAATCAATGAAATAAAAAAACAAGTTTGTGCGCCAGCTGGAGGTTCTGTTATCGTTCATATGTGATATGGATGCAATAAAAAACACACTTTGTATTATAAAAGTGTGTTTTTTGGTCATTATTTTCTTTTCGTATGGAACCCTTGTGTAATACGGTCTAATATAATTGCGATTACTACGATAGCTAATCCAGCTTCAAAGCCCATTCCGATATTAACTTGTGTTACAGAGCGATATACATCAACTCCAAGTCCTGGAGCTCCTACAAGTGATGCTGTTACAACCATCGATAACGAAAGCATAATGCTTTGGTTCACACCAGCCATAATCGTTCCGGTTGCAAGTGGTAATTGTACTTTAAATAGTTTTTGTGATGCAGTGGATCCAAATGCATTCGCTGCTTCAATTAAATCTTCTGGAACTTGTCTAATTCCTAAGTCCGTAAAACGAATTGTCGGTGGCATTGCAAAGATTACTGATGCAATAATTCCAGGTACTACACCTACTCCGAAAAATGTGATCGCTGGAATAAGGTATACGAATGCAGGCATTGTTTGCATAAAATCTAGTGTTGGTTTTAAAAATTTTGAGAAACGTTCATTTTGAGATGCTAATATACCAATTGGAATTCCGACAATAATTGAAATAATAACAGACGTAAGTACGAGTGCTAATGTTTGCATCGTTTGTGCCCAGTAGTTAATATTCAAAATGAATAATAATCCAATAAGCGTAAAAATGACTAAAGATAATTTCCTCGTTGTGTACCAAATGAAGAAACACAAGATAATAATCATCAATATGGCTGGTATTATTGTTAAAAAATTAGTTAGTAAATCAACGAATCCACCAATAATATAAGAGAATCCTCGGAATAAGCCTTCAAAGTGCTCATATAAACTTGCAACAAATGAGTCGACCCATTCCCCTAATGGAATACGTGGTATACTATTCATCGTCTTTCACCTCTTCCTCAATGTTTCCTGCAAGAGCTTGAATGACACTTTCACGTTTAATAATTCCTCTTAGCCTTTTCTTCTCATCGATTACTGGTAAGGGATATTTCATCTCTGCCATTTTTGCATATGTCTCTTCCAGTAAAGTATCCAAATACACATGCGGAATATCATTAAGTAATAAATCAGCAATCGGCCACTGTTTTTGTACTGCTTTACTCGCATCATCCGCAGTTAATATACCTAAAAACTCATACTTTTTGTTTACAACATATACAGTTGAGACGCCTGCATTCCTCATAATTTGAAGAGCCACACGAGGTCCACGATCAATTAATAAAGTTTCTGGTCGTTTTAAAATAGACTCAGCCGTAATTACTTTTCCTAAATTCACGTCCGCAACAAACTTTTCTACAAATTCATTTGCGGGGCTCATCATAATTTCTTCTGGCGTTCCAATTTGGACGATTTCTCCATCTTTCATTAATGCAATACGATCTCCAATTCGAAGCGCTTCATCTAAATCATGCGTAATAAATATAATCGTTTTTTCCATTTTATCTTGTAACTCTAACAATTCATCTTGCATTTCTTTTCGAATAAGTGGATCTAATGCACTAAATGACTCGTCCATTAGTAATACATCTGGATTATTCGTTAGTGCCCTTGCGATTCCAACGCGCTGCTGCATACCACCACTAAGTTGACTTGGATAATTATCTTTATGATGATCGAGTCCTACTAACTGTAGCGATTCTAACGCTTTTTTCTCTCGCTCTTCAACCGGAACTCCTTGTATTTCTAAACCATATGCAACATTTTGTATAACTGTACGATGCGGAAATAGAGCAAATTTCTGAAATACCATACTCATTTTCGTTCTTCTTACTCTCCGTAACTCTTCTTTTCCCATCGTTGCGATGTCTTCACCATCTATGTATATATGACCTGCAGTTGGTTTAATCAATTGATTTAACATACGAACTAGCGTAGATTTCCCGCTGCCAGACAAACCCATAATAACGAAAATCTCTCCAGAGTAAACTTCAAACGTTGCTTTTTTCACCCCAACGTTCATTCCTGTCTCTTTTAAAATTTCCGATTTACTTTTTCCTTCTTTTAATAAGGAAAGGGCTCTTTGCGGATGTTTCCCGAATACTTTTGTTACGTTTTCAACACGCACCTTTGTATTATCCATGTCACTACTCCTTTTCTACCCATCTATTCACATAGTGTTGCGATTTTACAAAGAAATATTACATAAAAATGACATTCATAAGATTTCTTTAAAATTCTCGTTTCCGTTCATAATAAGAATGCTTACTTATACATTTATTTTATA
Source organism: Bacillus sp. BF2-3 (assembly GCF_008368795.1). Taxonomy (NCBI): domain Bacteria; kingdom Bacillati; phylum Bacillota; class Bacilli; order Caryophanales; family Bacillaceae; genus Bacillus; species Bacillus sp. BF2-3. The sequence continues at coordinate 151,876 of NZ_QOSA01000001.1, read as the reverse complement.
AGGCAAACGTTACTTAGGAGGTTTTCGATGCGAAAGAAAATTTGGTTTATATGCCTTGCATTATTTATTACTATGATTTTCACTTCATGTAATGCAACAAATGCAAATTCGAAAGGAAAAATTAAACTTGGTGTAACAAGTTGGAAAGAAAATATTGCAACTGCAAACATGTGGAAAGTTTTATTAGAAGAAAAAGGCTACAAAGTTGAGCTCATGTATTTAGAAAAAGCCGCAATTTGGACTGGTGTCGCTCGTGGCGATGTTGATGCGAATTTAGAAGTATGGCTACCAGTTACAGATAAACCGCTAAACGATCGTTATAAAGATGATATTGTCTTAAAATCAAAATGGTACGAAGGTACTGGACTAGGTTTAGTCGTCCCTTCTTATATGAAAAACATAAACAGTATCGAAGATTTAAATGCTCATAAAGATGAACTAGATAATAAAATTGTCGGTATCGAACCCGGTAGTAGTCTTATGAATTTAACGAATAAAGCAATGAAAGAATATGATATAAAACTAAAACTTGTCCAATCTTCTGAAGCTGCGATGATGAGTGAACTAAAGAAAGCATATACAAAAAAGAAACCAATCGCTGTTACGCTTTGGAATCCGCATTGGGGTTTTTCAGAATTTGACTTAAAATATTTAAAAGACCCTAAGAAAGTATATGGTGAAAAAGATGACATTTATTACTCCGTTCGTAAAGGTTTCGAAAAAGATCACCCGGATATCATAAAATACTTTGATAAATGGAAAATGAACGATGAACAGCTCGGTACGTTAATGGTCATGTTAAATAAAACAAAAGATCCTGAAGAAGCTGCGCGAAAATGGATTAAGAACAATCAAGCGCTAGTTGATGAATGGGTAAAAGATTAATAAAAATAGGCTAGAGGGTTCGCATATCCTCTAGCCTGTTTTTAACTTATTTTTTCGTAACAACATCATCTACAATCCCATATGCCTTTGCTTCTTCTGCGGTCATAAAATAATCTCTTTCTGTATCATGTGCTACTCTTTCAATCGGTTGCCCCGTTTTTTCTGCAATCATTTTATTAATATCATGCTTTAACTTTAATATTCTCTTCGCAGTTATTTCAATTTCTGTTGCTTGCCCTTGTGCACCACCAAGCGGCTGATGAATCATAATTTCACTGTTAGGGAGCGCAAACCGTTTTCCTTTTGCTCCAGATAATAATAGCAATGCACCAAATGATGCCGCAAAGCCCATGCACAGCGTTTGCACATCTGGTTTAATTAAATTCATTGTATCTAATATAGCAAATCCCGCTGTCGTTGATCCGCCGGGGCTATTAATGTATAAAAATATATCTTTCTCTGCATCTTCTGCTTCTAAAAATAATAATTGAGCTACGACACTACTCGCTACTTGATCATTTATTTCTGAACCGATAATAATAATACGATCTTTTAATAACCTTGAATATATATCATAGGAACGTTCTCCTAATTTCGTTTGTTCCACTACATATGGAATTGCATTCATTTTATATCCCTCCAATAATTGTTATGCTGCTAAAAGCATACAACTGTAGGAAGAAGGTTTTTTCGCATTAAATAATAAGACTGGCTGTTTAGATGGTAACTTAGTAAAATCTATTGTCGGAAGCAGTTTCGTTAATAATTCCGGTCTCTCCTCTCGAATAGACGTTACTACAACTTCCATATCATCTGTGAATTCAACTATCTCAATCCCTTCTTCACTTACAGTTTTCAGCCTATTTCTACTACGAAACAAAGAAGCTTTTACTGCCCCTTCTGATACAGAACACACTTTAGCAATATCAGCGATACTATATTGAAAAACATCTTTTAATAATAAAATTGCGGATTGCTGTACATTTAATGAAGACAATACTTTCCCTACCATTTCATGCAAATCTGCAATGTTCTCATGTGGTTCTTCAAAAGTGATTTGTTCTCTTATTTTTTCATGAACAGACTTAGACTTTATCTGATCTAACCAACGATTTCTTGCTATTTTATAGACGAGTGTCATACAAATATCTTTATTTCTATATTTTTGAAGCACTTTACACACTGTTTCTTGGGCGAGATCTTCCCCATCCCATTTGTTTTTCGTTAAAAAAGTACAGTATCTTTTTAACTCTCCATATTGTTCAATTAAAAAGTTTATATTTGAATGATTCATATCGATATGGTTCTTTAAAACATGAGTTACTTTTGTGCACAAAATAACCACTCCTTTTCAGCGCTTACTTAATAAACGATTCAACATTAAAAAAAGTTACGGGGATATAAAAAAATAATGTTTATGTTCAATAATTCGCGGTCATAAATATGTTATGTACAATTTTACGTGAGGAGGAACAAATTTGCCAAAATTAACAATTGAAGGTGCGGGAACTTTTGATGTGAAAGAAGGAACAAAGTTAGTATTAGCAATTGAAGATAGCGGTGTCAACATTCTTCATCGTTGCGGCGGGAATGCACGTTGCACAACTTGTAGAGTAGAAATACTAGCAGGTGATTTCTGTGAAGCGAGTGCGAATGAGAAACATGCAATGACGGAAAAAGGGATTGAAGATCATTTACGATTATCTTGTCAAATGCGTGTACATAAAGATATAGTCGTTCGTCCGGTACTTACAGTTGAAAATTCAGGTCTTGATGCTGGACCGCGTCCGGCGGAGTAAAGCGATGAATTTAAAACAGCTCGCTGGCGAATATGCCGCTAACTTTGTAAATGATGGCATGAAGATTGGGCTTGGTACAGGTTCTACTGTATATTGGACAATACAAAAATTAGGTGAGCGTGTAAAAGAAGGATTATCATTTCAAGCTGTACCGACATCAAAGGAAACTGAAGCATTAGCACATCAACTAAATATCCCCCTAATTTCGTTAAATGACGTACAAAGTCTTGATCTTACAATTGATGGAGCGGATGAAATTGATTCAAATTTACAACTTATAAAAGGCGGTGGCGGTGCATTACTTCGTGAAAAAATCGTTGCCTCTTCCTCTAAAGAACTAATTATCATTGCTGATGAATCGAAACTTGTAACACATTTAGGTACTTTTCCATTACCTATTGAAATCATCCCTTTTTCATGGAAACAAACCGAAAATAAAATTCAGTCTTTAGGATGTCAAACAACATTACGTTTGAAAAATAATGAAACCTATATAACCGATAACAATAACATGATTATCGATTGTATATTCCCTAATCATATTTCTAATCCTGCCCATTTACACACTCAATTAAAAATGATTACTGGTGTAGTTGAAACAGGGTTATTTATAAGTATGACGAGTAAAGTAATTATCGGCGCTAAAAATGGGATAAAGGAATTGTAATAAAAGCTAACTTTTTAAAGTTGGCTTTTTAGTATGTTCTTCTCTTTATAGCGCTTTATTATGATATACTATGAAAACACAAGCTGATTACATTAGAAAGGACTGAACATTTTGCAATCCAAACTTATAACAGAACTTGCTGATTTAGAAACTGCCTTTCATATTCGAAAAGAAGTATTTGTAAAAGAACAAGGTGTCCCTCTTGCAGATGAATTTGATACATTCGATGAAATCGGAGAGCAATGTAAACATATTTTAGTTTATTATCATGAGCTTCCTGTAGGCACAGGGCGTATACGATTTGTTGATGGTGTCGGAAAATTAGAACGTATTTGTATTTTAAAAGATTATCGTACATACGGATTAGGTAAAGTCATCATTCAAACGTTAGAAGAACTTGCTCGTAACAAACAAGTTACAAAAGTGAAACTACACGGTCAAACACAAGCTGAAGGATTTTATACAAAACTAGGTTATCAAACTTCTTCTGATATATTTATGGAAGATGGCATTCCACATATACTTATGACGAAAGTATTATCATAATAAAAAGGTAGTGTATGAATCTTATGTATTCATACACTACCTTTTTTTATTAATAGAAAAGTGAATTCTCAAGATTCCCTTTTGCATCAAAGCCCATCATCTCTTAGTTCATACCTAAGTAAAGCTTACACTGTTTTCCATAATGATAATGCATAAATCCAGTTTGGATCACCATTTCCTTGATAACTCTGGACTGCTTCATATACTTTTCCTTCGTGCAGAACTCTATCTCCCTTTTTATATGCTTTTTTTGCATCCCACGCTTCATATGAAGCGTTTTCAGTTTTTGTAGTAATTGTGAATATATCACTCTGTACGGATTCATTTCCAGCTACATCAACAGCTTTCACTACATATTTATAAGTAGTATTAGCGAGCAGATTTTTATCCAAATAAGAAGTTGTATTGGATGTTGCAATCTTTTTCATTGCCCCTTCTGTTTCTCTATAAATATCATAATGGTCTACACCAATATTATCGTCAGATGGACTCCACATTAAATCCACACTTGACGCTGTCGTTCCCATACTATGTAATCCTTTTGGTTGTGTTGGTGCTTCTGTATCAGGAGTCTCAACTGTCGTTTTTACTGTAAGCGCTGCACTTTCTTTCGATACATTGCCAGCTGCATCAATTGCTTTTACAGTATAAGAGTATTCTGTACTTGGTTGTAATTTCTTATCAATAAAATGAGTGCCTAGTACTGTATCAATCATCTCTCCGTTACGGAAGATTTGATATCCTTTTACCCCTACATTATCCGTAGAAGCGTTCCATGTTAGTTCTACACTATTCGCTGTTACTTTTTGCGTCTGAAGTCCATTTGGAATACTTGGCGCTTCTATGTCTGGTTTCACATCATTAATAAGATTAACATCAATTACATTATAGAATGCATTTGCTGTATCAGCTACATCCCATACTGCTAAAATCACATGATATCCACTACGATCAGTAGGTACATTGATTTTATGAGTTAAATTATTTGAAGCTGCAGAACCATCATGTTGTACTGTTCCAATTGGTTCAAAATCTGCTCTTGTTAGCGCTTTATTTGGATTCCATCCTTTTTTAGTAATATAGTAATGCCACTTACTCGTTAAGTGAGGCGCAGTATACTTCCAAGTAAATGTATTTTCCCCACCAGTGATTGTATTTTTAAACCAACGATTTGCTGTTTGTTGATCTAAAATACCACCAAATTTTCCGCCTGCTGAAGCAATTTGTCCATCTACTGGACCACCTTGTGGGAACCCTTTTGGAGCTTCTAAACTTTGTGGTTCATACATAACACTTCCACAGTTTACATTTAGCGCACCATAAGTTGGACTACATAAAGCAGATCGGCTACCAGGCTTTTCAACAAAACCGTGCGCATAAGCATTTTGAGGAATAAGTGTCGTACTAATAATTCCAGCTGTTAATGCTACAGCTCCTAAACTTTTTTTGTTCATTTTCATATTTTGTAGTTGTTTTAAAAATCGATTATTCATGTTCATGTCTCCTTCTTGTTATACTTTGTAGTGGAATGTGGGCTTTGATGTAAAAGAATAACAAGAGACAAACTTGTACCGATGTATGTGTTAATTATGCATACACCGCAGTGAAATTATATTTTTCTTGTGAAATATTTCACTTTATGAATATATCATGACATAGAAATTACCTGAGTATGTGCAGAAGTTGTGCAGAAACAGTGAAATTATTACTAACATGTAAAACTAAGTCCTAACATTTTAAAATAAAATTTGAATATATTTATCTATCATCTTTACTTCATAATTGACAATACATTTAACTAGTTAACTTTTATTCTTATACTTATATCTCTCAGTGCCTTAGTTTTAACCATACTAGATATTAAAAATAAGAATTATAAAGTTAAATAAAAAGCATCCTATTTAGATGCTTTTCTAATGTATAATTTCATTTTTTCACTGACCTACAAATATAAAAATTTCATCAACAGCTTCCTTATATCCATCTGATTTTTGGAAAGATTTCTTCAAATTCAAAGCAACTTCTTTAAATGACGGATTATTTAATACCATTTCTACACTTTCACTTAGTTGATCCGCAGTTAATCCTTGCATTTGTAATTTTATTCCTGCTCCAAGACTCTCCACTTGCTTTGCGACTACTGGCTGATCTGCACTTTGCGGTATTACAACGAGCGGAACCCCGTTATACAGTCCTTCATGCGCACTGTTCATCCCGCCGTGTGTAATAAATAGTTTCGTATATGTAAGCAGCTCAGTTTGGGGTACATAGTTTTTCACAATGAAGTTTTTAGGAATTTCGCCTAGATCACTTATTTTTGTTTCACTACCAATAGACATAACAATTGTATGCTCACTATTCTCAAAGGCCTTCATACACAGTTTATAAAAGTCAATCGCTTCATTAAAAACAGTACCTAATGAAATATAAATCGGACTTTTTTCTTCAATTGAAGTAAAATCAACGTCTCTGTTTTTCATTTGTGCAGAGATAGATGGTCCTACAAATTTATATATTTCATCAAAAGTATCACCAAAAGGCTGGAACTCCTTAATTGTATATACAATAGTAAGGGGTGCAGGATTACAGAAAACTTCATACGATGATTTTATTTCAACACCATATTTTTCAGCAATTCCCTTCGTTAAGTTTTGAAAATCATTCTGTATTTTATCATAAATTTCTACTGGGATATTTTTTGATAGATGACCTAACATTTGCTCAAAAGATTTTTCATCCTGCGCAAAAGATGTGCATGAATTTATGGCTGGAAGTTTAAGGATTTGAGCAATTAAATGGCCACAGCCAAACATAGAATCATGAATTATGTAATCAAAATGTTCACCTTCAATTTGTTCTAAAACGCTAGGTATTACAATATCCGCTGTATGTAGAAGGCCATTTATTCTTTCCTGTAAATAATTTCTGCCTCCAGATAGAAACGCTTTTATAAATTTTTGATCATCAATCGTTCGTACAGTAGCACCTGTCTTCTCAATCCGCTCCCTGAAAGCTTCTATTGAAAAATAAATGACCTCTTCACCACGAGAAATCAATTCATCTACAACTTGTAAAGTTGGATTTATATGTCCTTCTGATCCAGCATTAATAAATAAAACACGCGCCATAATAAACACTCCTTACGTTAAATCATTTCTATGTTGGCAAGAGTACGGATTCTCTCCATACTCTTTTCCTAGCTGTTCGTATCATGTTCCTACTAAATTGACCTAGCGAGTCTAAAACCGAGATCATCTATATGAAATGTAGGATGGCTTCGACGACGACAAGTAGCGCCGCACCCTCTCGCTGTTTCAGCCCAACTACCACCACGAAAAATACGGTATGATCCGTACACTGTTTCATCATACAAATCATAACACCATTCCCAAACGTTCCCTAGCATATCATAAAGTCCCCATGCATTCGGTTCTTTTTGGCCAACGTCATGAATCTCTCCATTTGAATTTTCATTATACCACGCTATATCATGAAGTTTCCCGTATGTATATCCGGTTGTACTTGCTTTACATGCATATTGCCACTCCGCCTCAGATGGTAATCGGTAGCCATTTGAACCTAAATTACATTTCACAATTTGACCACCATCACTAATAGAATAATATTCTTTTAATCCCGCTTTTTTTGAAAGTACATTACAAAACGAAATGGCATCGTTCCATGAAATATTGACAACTGGTTTATGATTTTCATCAAAATTATTTAATGTACTATTTGTAATAGCATCATATAGTTCCATTGTTACAGCATACTTTGCAAGAAGAAATGGTTGAATTTGTACTAGCCATTCTTTTTTTATTCGATCATCTCTTAATACTACCTCTCCAGCTGGAATATTGACCATTAATGAATTGATTAGTTGAATTAAATCGTTAGTCATTTTCTATTCCTCCAAACGTTCATTTTATATGAACTTAAAGTCATATACTCATTACAAAATAGAATTTTCAAAAAGCGTTAAATTTTTCATAATAAAAAACGATTAGTTTTATTAAACTAATCGGTAAGATTCACAAAGAATTTTTGTGTTACATTCTATAATTATATGTGCTCTAAAAATTTCCGAACCTCATTTGGAGATTTTAAAACAATAACCTTTTTCTCTTCCGGCAATTGCTCTAACCCTTTTAAAATTGTAGGTCGTTTAGCATTAGGATATTCCCATATCCATTTAAAAAATTGCAAATCAAATCTTTCTTCACATCCCGCGCCCATATCTGGTCTTGTTTTATTCCGGTATTTTACAATTCTTTTAAAAGCACGATAAATACAAATTGTTCTATGAATATCAAGGAAGATAATTGTATCAGCTGCATTCAGTCTTATACCCATCGTCCCGCCATAATTCCCATCAATAATCCACTTCTCATCTTTAATTAAGTTATTTTGAACTGCTATTTGTTCTTCTCTCGGAACACCTTCCCAATTCGGTTTCCAAAATAATGCATCAAGATGATGCACCTTAATATTTAATTTATTTCCTAACTGCCTTGCTAATGTAGATTTTCCTGAACCACCAGAACCAATTAATATTATTTTTTTCATACCTTTACGATACCTTCTATAACTTCTTCAATAGTTTCCTTATTAGCTAAAATCCAGAAGAACATTTCTTCATTTAACTTTAATGAATCTGGTAACTGGACAAAATAAGCAATAAAGATAATTTGAATTGAAAGCATAACATACCAAATGGCTTTTAGTTCTTCTTTCGTTAAATCATTTTGTTTATAATAACCTTCAAAGACTTTGCTAACGATATGTAACCCTTTCCCTCTTAATCTTTCATCACTAAATAGCTCGCTTAATATACTTGTACAGCAATAACATAAATCAAATATTTTTACATTATTTTCTAAAATCTCAAAATCTATAAACCCTTCCAGTTTATCATCTTTAAAGATTACATTTGATAGATGCATATCACGATGAATAATTTGTCTCGGTAATGGATGGACCGTTTCCTTGAAAGCTGCGTGCATTCGCTCCATCTTTTGAATTACCTCTCGATGAACATACTCATTCTTTTCTAAAATCGGTATAGCCCATTCAAATACCATCCTATATAAATCTCTTTTTATTAACTCATGGTCACTATTCACCGAATGTAATGCTTTGTGCAGATTAGCTATTTCTTCTCCAATTGTACTTGCTAGCCTTTCCAGCTTATTCGTATCTTTTATTTCTAAAACACTTCCGGCAACATACTCATATAAGCAATAATATTTTTCTTTATATAATACATATTGTTCATCATTTTCTGTCTTTACTACTCTCTGTACTTTAATTCCCTTTTCATACAGTTGCTTCAAAACATCGAATTCAACTAGAAGTTGCTTTATTGATCCTGTTTTCTTTAAAATATACTCTTTATTCTTGCATATAACCTTCGCTACTTTTTGTTGAATTACAGTAGCTGTGACATGTTCATTTTGAAACCAAAACTTTGCAATTTCCAGTGCTTGTTCCATTTACAAATACCCCTTTTACAATTCTTATGTCTTCCGAAAAATAACCTCACACAGTACTCCCACTCCAACACCAATTGTATAGGCCACTAAATCACTCCACAAAAAACCGTATCCCAACACGAGTCCGCCCAAAGTCGTTGCACGCATGCTATCTATCCATTCCGCATGATACAATTGGCTCGCTTCAATCCCGTAGCAAAACATTAAACTAATAAAAGCCAACTTCTTCGTCTCTGTTTTAGGAAACAAAAATCCAAAGCCAGTGAAAATCATTAATGCCCATAAAGCATCGCCTAAGTAATTATTTAATAGATGTGGTAGTGCAAAAGAAAACTTTCTTGAGCTAAGACCTAAAATAATAATAACTATAGTAAATAGTGCATATACTACTCTATTTCGTTTCGTATTCATTTTAAAGTCCCCTAATATGTAATGTAAAACTGTAAATAGCTAGTAAAACAAAGTTATTTTACTAGCTATTTATTAGTTGCTTTAATGATAAGAAAATGTGGATTCGTATTTAGATAATAATATGATTTTTCGTCTACTTCTTTCATTTTTTCAATTGCCTTCGGTTCTACTATCTCTTCTAATACAAAATAATTTGTAGTTTCATTTAGTATGTCTTGTAATGATCTTCTAAAAAACTTGACTTCAATAGTAATATTCGGTTTAACCCAAGTATCTATTAATAACTGTTTTTCAAAATAATTTTCACATGGAAACTTTGTGAAATCCATAAAAGGATGATGAATAGAATATATAAGTTCTCCACCTGGCTTCAATACACGACGAAATTCTTGAAATACTTGATTCCAATTTTCTATATAATGAAGAGTTAATGAACTTACAATCACATCATATGTATTATCTTTAAATGGCAATGTTTCTTGCAGATCATGACAAAGGAACGTTGCTTCTTCTCCTATATTTTCTTTTGCTGCTTTTACCATTTCAGGACTTACATCAATTGCTGTAACATTTGCTCCTCTTTTTATGAATTGAGAAGTATACCATCCAGCTGCACATCCAGCATCTAGTATCTTTTTTCCTTCTAGTTCCTTTGGAATAAGCTCCATCATCGCCGGTCTTTCATAATAACTGTTATATGGATTTGCGAAATCTAGATTTTCTTTATATGTACTCGCTAATTTATCATACGTATCTTTAATCGAATCTTTCATTACACACACTCCTAATACATATTAATCCATTAACTCCTGCTGCTTTTTCTTTGAAAATGATTGTAGTACTAAATCATACGACCAATCAATCATTTTATTAATTTGCTCCTGCACTATATCCTTATGAATATAAACAGTATTCCAATGTTTTTTATTCATATGATACCCTGGAATAATGGTTTCTGGATAATCTTCTCTTATTCTTAATGCGACTTCTGGATCACACTTCAATGTAATCGCAGCTTTTTCGCCTTCTTCATGATTTACTATCGCAAATATTTTATTATTAAGCCTCATACATGTTGCACTCCAACCATCTGGAGAATCTTCTGTCGCTTTTCTTTTCGATAAACAGTATGCTCTTGTTGCATTCATTTTAATTGGCACCTCTTATTCTTTCCCTGTTTGATTACGATGCATCACAATTTGCTTCGTTGCTTGAAATTGCTGCTCACCGTAAAACTTTATTAGCTTCTCTCCGCAAAATAGACTAACAATATGAATATGAGATATTTCTCGAAGTAATATTGTAAGCATCTTCTCTCCAATACCTTTATTTCTTACACTCTCATGTACGACAACATCTTCAATGTATGCTCGAAAAACACCATCAGAAACGACTCTAGCAAATCCAACTAATTCATTTTCTTCCCATACTCCAATGGCTATACTATTCTTTAACATTTTTTCAATATCGACTTCTTTTCTTTCTGGCCACCAACCGACAGAATCATAAAGCTTCTTTATTTTTTCTGCACAGATTGGTTGTTCTTGTTGCAATTTATACGTGTACATATTCTTTCTCCTATCAAACAGTATACATAATATTATTATAATCTCTTTTCAAAAAAGTGCTGACTATGACCTTTCGGATGATCTTCAACGACACCATACTCCCTGTAACCGTGCTTTTTATAAAATTCTGGTGCTTGAAAACTAAATGAATCTAGCAATATTAATCTACACCCTTTCTCCTTCGCAATCCCTTCAATTTCATGTAAAAGTTGGCTGCCATAACCGTCATGACGAACTGATTCATCAACCCATAAAAAGTCGATATGAAGGTGATAAAAATACATCGTACCTGTTACGCCACCAAAAATTTTTCCTTCTTCATTTTTTACTACGAGGCGTACTTCTTCCATCGTCTGTCTTGCCTCATCTGTTAAGATGGACATATTATATTGAATAACTTTATTTTTAATATATTCTCCTTCAGTACGTGTACCGTTCTTTATATGTTTCATTTATATTGCTTCCTTTCAGCTTAGTAATCTACATTTTATTTTTTCTCTTTAAAATACTAATACATACGAATCCACCATATGTAACAAAGCATGAAAAGCCAATTATACCTGGTACAGAGACATATCCTACCCTTATGTAACTTATAACCGCAAAACAAACGATAGACAATAAAATAGATGGCCAAAATATAAGAGCTGTTTTTCTTCTTCCTCGTTGCGATGTACTTTCTTTCTCTCCAGAAACACGTGTGCCAAAAAGCAATACAATACAAATAAGGATCGCTGCAAAGTAAATTGTATCTAATGACAAATTGTGATCATATAGTGCGATTCCAACTTCAAGAGCAATAATCGTTAAAATTAAAATAATGATTGTTGAAGTCTTTAAGTTTCTTTTCAATCGCTCACTCCTAGCATGCTTTCACTATATTCTTTGTATATGTACTTTAAAACTGCTGCAAAAGCTTCATCTACCTCTTTATTTTCACTTCGATTCGGTAAATCTTTTCCCCCCATCACATAAAGAAGCGGAAATTCGTTAAACATTCCTATAATACCAATATTTATTGTAGCTGTGAGTAATCCACCTGTCATATGAGCTAAATGATAATATGGGATTTCTTCATACTCTCCTTGCTGTCTTACCATGCCGCTAATAATTGGTTCCCATAATTCTGGTTCTGATTTATAACCTTGAAAAGTTTGTATGAAAAGGGCAAGAACTTCACTTAATTCTCCAACATTTTTCTCATCTCTAGCATTCTCTTGTATATAAATTTTTGAAAAGTACGTTTGTGCGTACATTTTCACAGCATCCCATCCACCACAGTGCATTACAACTGACTGTGCAACGCAACTATCATGACAAGCAATCATTACCTCTACCGCTTGACTAAGTGTTAAAGAAGTTCTTCCTTGTAAATGCGGATATAACTGCGCACTATCTTCATGCGGATTAAATTTAATGTGATGAAGTATATCATTCCAATTATGTTTATTTTCCTTCACCATTTGCGTTACTACAAATCCAATGACTAATTTTGCTGCTGATGCTAACGGAATATTTAATTCATTATTATATGAAGCAACTATCCGATTATCTTTTGTAGAATAAATTGCCATTCCCACATAATTAGATTGTACCTCTTTTATTTTATTTATAACAGTTTCCATTTCCATCCCTCTTTTTATATCGTTATATTAACTTCTAATATTTCAACATTGAATGTAAAAAAACTTTTCATTAGCTATTAAAATAAGAAAAAGGTAGCATGAATTTTTTCTTGCTACCGAAAAATATTTATTCTTCTATAGGATTTTCAGGACCGTTAAGTTCCAGCTGATAAAAAGCTAAATCTAGCCATTTATTAAACTTATAACCAGCTTTTTTTATTGTTCCTGCATGAATAAATCCATAGTTTTGATGCAAGGCAATACTTTTCTCATTCTCTGCATCAATTCCAGCAATTAAGGTCATATACTCTCTTTCCTTTGCAATTTTGATTAATTCTTTCATTAATGAAGACCCAATGCCATTTTTTCTATATGCCTTATCTACATACACAGAATGTTCAACTGAATATTTATAAGCAGGCCACGCTCTAAATGGGCCGAATGTCGCAAATCCTACTACTTTATTATCTAATTCATATACGAAAATTGGATACCCTTCAGCCTTTTTTTGTTCATACCAATCTATTCTATTTTCAAGGGTTACAGGTTTATACGCATATACAGCTGTTGTATAAAGTATCGCATCGTTATAAATATCTAAAATGTATGCTAAATCTCTTTTCGTTGCTTCCCTTATCATTGTTTTCTTCCTTTCATCATGTTCATCTTATTTCACTATCTTTTCAATAGTTTTATTTTATCGAAATTTCCGATTTTTATCTACATACGAATACTAGCTTTTCGGAAACCATCAAGTATATTTATTGCAGCAGATAACATGTAGAAGAAAATTCCTCCCCCAATGAGCCACGTTTTAAACTCCTCTGGGGAAATAGTAAATGCATTTGCCAAATACGTAATAAATCCTGCGTTTAATAAATGTGGATTTACTACAATTACAATGAATATGATTGTTCCGACTACTTGAAGAATAGCATTTCCAATTGCCAACCTTTTCGTCCATTGTCCCTGTACTAACTTATAAAGTGATATAGCTACTTCGAAAACGATCATAACCAAAATTAGGGGCCAGTATTGAAGCAAAACATCTTGATTAAACGTTGGCGCGACAAACTTCAATCCGTTTTCTGTACCATGATATACGCCTACAAGATGATTCGCATAAAAGTAAAGTGTAGCCCATATTGCTGTCCACATTAAACCTCCAAAAACTTCAAACTTTGAAATCGCCTTTTTCTTCGGGATATACGAAACATTTTTCAAGTCATCTGGTGTCCATTTTTTTAAGCTTGTTGTTAATGGGTGTGGATCCTTTTCTTTATCAGTTCTTTCTAAAATAGCAAATACAAGTGTTAACCAGAAAAATACATGGAGACCCACTTCAAAAATTTCCCCTATACCTTTACCTATCAATTGTAAAATAACATTTAATACCGCTTGATCACCATTATAGCCTATAAAATTTTCTGCAACCATTGAAATGAGCGCAATAACAGCTGCAATTGGTATAATCATTTTTAATAGCGTCGTATATACATCAAAATAACGTGGTCCAATTAAATGCATTGGTCTATCCAAGTACCCATTAGCCAATGAAACTGGACTTCCCAATTTTTCGAGTATACTCTTCACATCTTCCTCATTATAATCGTCCGGTAACATATCCTCTATTGTTGACCGTAGTTCAAGTGTAATATCTTCACGATTTTGTTCAGGCAATCTCTTCGCAACTTCATGGACATACATATCAATCAAACTCATTTTCGTCCTCCTCCTTTAATAAGTTATAAAGTTCTTTCGAATCCTTTACCCACTGCTTTTTCAATTGTAAAAATATCTCTAATCCATATTCACTTAAAACATAATACTTACGAGGTCTACTCTCTGTTTTATCCCAACTACTCGTCACTAACTCCTGCTTTTCTAATCGGCGAAGTAGTGGATATAAAGTACTTTGATCAATTGTAATCCCTGATTGCTCCAATAACTGGACAAGTGAATATCCGTACTGCGGCGTTCTTAATTGACTTAAAACAGCTAACGTTAATGTCCCTCTTCTTAACTCAGTAATTAACGAGTTTAATAAAGTATCCATTCACTCACCTCATTTTCATTACTATATGTCATACAGTATGTGTTTTATACTATGTATCGTACAGTATTAATGTGACAAAAACTATAATCATTTACCAAAAAACGGATAATAAAAAGCGCAAATTATATGATTTTTGCTTTTTTAGCTAAGTTATATATCTATAGCACTCTAAAAGGTAGCAACCTTAACTACTAATTTTGAAGTTCCAGTAATGCTATATTAAGTTACAAATATCGTATACATATGATGTGAACATAACATTTCACTATAGGAAGCTATAAAAATGGCGAATTACCATGCTTGAATGATTCCCGTTTTCAGCACCTAATCAACGTTATTTCCTTCATAAACTTCATCTTGTTCAAAATCTTTATTTTTGTTTGGTTTATTAGAGAAAAATAAAAAAACAATTAAATTAGGTTAATTGTTTTTCAAATGCAAAATCTTTATTTTTTTAAATAATCTATGATATTCGAAAAGACAAACTCTCCAAATGCAAGTGGTATATAAATAAACCATAACTTTAATATTGCCTTTGTTTCTTTGTGATCAGAATCCCCCATTAAAACCAACCCTATCCTTTTTCTTCTAATATTTTCATTTTAATTCCAATAACAAGGAAATTATACCATTTATTAATGTTGTAGTCTATGTTTTCTAAAAATTAAATAAATACTAATATTTCATTACCTTAATATCCAGATAAACATAATATTTTTTTTACGTTTCATCTTCAAAGTCTATAATGAGTCCTGTTAGAACTGCTACATTACCAATCAATTGGATCCCGCGACCAATAAAATCCATCTTAAATTCTTCCCACTTTAATTTATGTAATGATATAATAACACTAAATTTTCAACACGTGCTTAATAGATTGGGGACTTATAATGGATAAACCTCTCACTGCATTACAAACTATTATTATACATATGAATACAAATGAACATTGGCATGATTTTATTTGTTACTGTCAGCATCGCGAAGCGGGACTTCGAAAATTAGCTTATAAACATTTAGAGACATTTATTTCAAATGCAAAGAAATGGGAATCAAAAGATCAAGAAGAGTTTGCCATTTCGTTGTTTACTATTTTAGATGCATTAAACGAAAAAGATGAGGTCTTAACTTTCTCACTAAATAGTTTTCTAATTGACATTCTATATAGATGGACAGAAAACAACCCGATTGATTCAAGACCTTTTAGATGGATAGGAATTTATATGGACTCTAGCAATAAAGATGACGATTTAGAAAAATTCCTTCGAAAAGCGATTGAATTAGGTGGTGATACCGAACAAGAAGCTATGATATACCTAGTTTCTAATTACATCCATACTTTAGAATTTGGTACACATGAATTCCCTTCAGGTTATTGCGGAGATTTAAGCGAATGTATAGAAAAACTTCCCTATATGCTTCAATTAATTAATAGAATTCAGAATAAGAACATAAAGGAGCAAAACATTGGTCAAATACAAGAACAACTACACTTAATTCTAGATTGGTTAAAACATACACAAATTCCAGTAGATGCTGTTCATATATGGGAAAAAGAACAAACTAAGGAATTAGAAATGGTCATTGTATATTATTTACACAACAGCTCAAGTCGTTAATTCATCTTGTACAGAGATAATACAGTTGTTTAAAACATAATAAAATTGTTTAAAAAACGCCAGTCATGTTATTCAACAATCGGACTATATAATGGAATGAATCCTTGCAAAAATTAGAAATATTTGAAATAATCGTTATTAAGTTGAAGCAGAACGATTGCAGAAAAAGGTGATACGACTTTTTCTTACTTAAGAATCGCGAAACAGTTGAAAATTTTAATTAATTATATTCCGAAAGGGTGTGTGTAGTATCTTATCAACTAATGTTTTTACTTATAAATCTAAGGATGGAAAAACAGTAATAATTAGAGAAGCTAAAGAACAGGATGCAGAAAGAATACTAGATTCTGCTTCAAAAGCTTTAATAAACGCTCCATACATGCTAAGTACGGTTGAGGATGTAAAAAAGGTACGTATCGATGCTATTCAAAAAACGTTAAAAGCTTATCATGAAAATCCAAATTATGTACAGTTTATTGCTGAAGTTGATGGTAAGTTAGTCGGTGCAATAGATTTTAAGAACGGAAACAAAGAAAAAATTAGTCATCAAGGGGCTTTTGCGATGACCATACTACCTGAATATCGAAATTATGGTATTGGAAGAGCTCTTCTAGAAACGTTAATCAATTGGGCTAAAAATAACAGTAAGATTGAAAAAGTTTGTCTTGAGGTAATGGAAGATAATCTAGGTGCAATCCAGTTATATAAGAATCTAGGCTTCTTTGAAGAGGGTAGAAAAGCAAAGGGTGTAAAATTGGATGATAGCTATCAAAATTTAATATTAATGGCTTTATTCGTTTAAAATTGAACATTAATTTCAATATAAAAAGAGGATCTTCATGGTCATCTCCCTGTTAAGTAGACAGTAATAGAAATCCTCTTTTTATATTTATCCCACATTAGCTTGCAGTAAAACTCCCCACTGATTATAGTTCCACTTTATTTTAATCCTTTAATTAAAGGTGACGCTTCCCCACTATGGAAAATCCATAAGTCATGAAGTGATCTCGTACATCCGACATATAGTAATTTTGCATCATGTTTTGTGTTTTTGTAATGTTCTTCATCCACATCAATTAAAAGCACCGCATCAAATTCTAAACCTTTCGCTAAATAGACAGGTACTACTGATATACCACCTTCATATTTACTTTGGTTTGCTTCAATTACGTTGACCGTTAATCCTGCATTTGTTAATTTCACATATATATCACGGCATTCATCTTCTGTTCTTCCGATTACCGCAATTGTTTTCACATCTGCATTTTGCAAATGTTTTACCGTCTTCACAATTTCAGTAAATTGATTTTCTGCATGAATTACTTTCACATCTTCTCCACTGCGGAAGACTGGTGTTGCGAGTCCTACTGGGATTTCTGCATTTTTAATTATTTCATTTGCAAATTCAATAATTTCTTTTGTAGAACGATAACTTCTTGTCAATTCATAATAACCGGTTTCTTGGAATACTTCCTTAAAAGCATTCCAATCTTCAATTCCTTGGTAATCATAAATCGCTTGCGATAAATCACCTAATATAGTGAAAGAATTACCTAATGTAATTTCTTTTAATACATAAACTTGGAAAGGCGAAAAATCTTGCGCTTCATCAATAACAACGTGATGAAACTTCTGCCCGATTTCAATCCCTGTTATACGATGATGTATGTATATTAAAGCTGGTAAATCTTCTACATACACTTCTTTTTTACGACAACTCTTTTCTGTTTCTTTAACAAGTTCTTCAGGTAATGCCTCAAGTATTTCTTTACTTTTTACTATTGAACTATACAGTGAAAGAGCACTCATTTTCGGCCAAAACTTCATATATGCGTTCAGTCTCTTAGTCGCTTCTTTTTTTAGTAATTTTTTCTCGTTTGTTTCCCCGAATTTTTTAAGCTCAATTTCAATCCAGCGCTTCATTCGTCCTACTAATCGTTCTCTTCTTTTCTGTAAAGGATAATGTTTATATTCAACTTGCATCCATTTTTTAATATCTTCTACTGGAATAATCGCGCTATCCCACGCCTCAAAATCTTTTGTCGGAACTAACTCATTTTCAAATTGGATCATTCTCTCTTCAATAAACGTCTTAAATTCCAACGTACCCTTTAATTTACCTAGCATTACCTTCTTTTCATCACGATTAATTGAAAATGCTTCTTTCAATTTTTCTTCTGTCTGCTTTAGTTTCACTGAATCATCTAACGTACGTAATGCCCAATCCGGAAACGTTGTTTGATTAATATTCCCTACACCTAATTCAGGAAGTACACTCGAAATATAGTCTAAAAACAGACTATTCGGCGCAAATACGATCATTCTTTCTGCTTCTAGTTGTTCACGATATTCATAAATTAAAAAAGCAAGGCGATGTAAAGCAATTGTTGTCTTTCCGCTCCCTGCAACCCCTTGAATAAGTAATGGTAAATTTCTTTCCGCTCGAATAATATCATTTTGTTCCGATTGAATCGTTGAAACAATATCCTTTAGCTTATTATCTTTATTCTCACCTAATCGATATAGAAGAAAATCATCGGCATGCGATACATCTTCATTTCCTTTTACATATGTATCAACAACACGTTCAAGTTCTCTTTTTCGAATGGAAATGTTTCGTTTTAAATACACATCACCTTCTACTAATCCATCTGGTGATTGATAAAATGCTAATTCGTCTCCACCGGTAAATGAATAAAACATACTTGCGACAGGTGCCCGCCAATCGATAATGATTGGCTTCATCGTGTCCATATCCGAAACCCCTACTTTTCCGATATAAATCGGCATAACTTCTTCTTTTCCATCTTCCTGAAAATCTAATCTTCCAAAGTACGGCTCTTGCACACCAATACGTAAGTTTTGTCTATTAGACTCCCTCATACTTTCAAGAATTTGCTCTTTAAAATCTTCTCCATAATAAACTGGGATTTTTTCAAGCTTATCCAATTGCTCATCCATTGTATGTAAAGTATCCTTCATTTTTTGTAACTCATCTTCAAATATGTTGCTCATTTCGACGATTCCCTCCTGTCCGTTCTAATTTTTCAGTCGAAGTATCATTGTATTAAAAATTCAATCATAAAGTCAATAGTTTCCATTTAAATTTTCCGAAAAAACTTACTTTTCATCTTTCTAATTTAAAAAGAATATGCAACATCTAAATCACACAAATACACATATAGTATAATGATGCATGCAAAAGATACTACTTTCTATTTGTCTCCTATTTAATTTATCTATTAAAAAACATTGTAAAAATTAAAGACTTTAATCAATGGGCGTTTTACTGCCCATAAATAGTAGGATAAATAAAAGTAAAGGAGGCTCTTCAAATGAATATTTTGAATCTATCTCAAGATTAAATATGCTTCTATCTGGCTGTATCCTTATGGTTTGTTGGTCAATTATGTATGTTGAAATATATAGACTTACAAAATCCGTCTGGCCATGCGTTATCATGCATGCGATTGAGGATGCTGTTCCTGCTGTTTTAGTTACCCTAACAGGGATTATTACCCTTACAAACAGTAGTGATTTTTGGTTAAATCCTATTAGCGGGGTCGCTGCTACTGTTTTATTTCTCGGAATTGGAATCGTACTAAGAACTATAAGAATAAAAAGAGAACGACAATTATTCACACAATAAAAAGCAGATAATGAATTCGTCATTATCTGCTTTCCAATTTTTAAAACTACCTTATTATATTTTTTGATACATAAGCCAGTCACCAGAGTCTATCACTTTCTTTAACATCTTTTTATCTTGAGCGATATACACATATGCCTCAATTTCCCTATCAGCAACATATACTGTTTGCGTGATTCGATCATATAAATCAGTCTCCGCATTACCTGTATATTCTTCTAGTTCATCTAACTTACACAATATCTCATCATTTACTACATAAATTTCTCCATACACCTGTTCTTCAATCGAATAAGTCATGGCCGGATATCCTTCGTTCGTATCAAATAATTTGCCATATGTCCAAGCTCTGTCTGCGATGCATGTTGCACCTAGCATATAATGAGCATTCGTTTGTCCTCTTCTTAACGTGCCATAAACGAAAACATGATACATAAATTCTTATCCCCTTTATATGCCTCTACTTTCTTATTTGTAAATAAGCACGAATCATAAAGTAACTCACTTCATTCGGAAGCTGTTCTTTAATAGATTTCAGACCACCATCTGCATTTTGAACGGCAGTTTCAATAAGAGATTCATACTCTGCTGGAACAAAGCTTTTCCAATCTACTTCCATTCCATCCTCATAGCAGCGAATTAAATGGTTTTCGATTGTTTGTCTTGATAAGTTACGTTCTTTTGCAATCTCATTCAAATCAATACCTTGTTTATACATTTCATACGTTTCTAAATGAGAATTTGCGGACGCTTTTCCTGACTTTTTACGCTCTGAAACTACTTCTGTCTTAATCGTTTCAGCATAATTTGGATTTTCCTCAATAAAATGCTGAACTGCTTGTAAGAAGTGCGAGCCATATTTCACAAGTTTGTGTTCTCCGATACCTTTTACCGTCAACAATTCGGAATCACTTTGCGGCATTTTCACACACATATCTTTTAATGTTTGGTCAGAGAAAATAACGAACGGAGGTACACCTTCTCCTTGTGCAATTTCTTTACGTACTTCACGAAGCACTTCAAATAAAGGATGGTCTTGAACAATTTGTCTTGTCTCTACTCTTTCTTTTCGTAAAACATTCTCTTTACCAAGTAATACTTCTTTCCCTTTTTCAGTTACTTTTAACGTCGGATAAGTGCCATGCTCAACTGCAATTAACTCGTCTGAAATTAAAAACTCAATAAACTCACTGACCTCTTTTACACTACGGTTCGATAAAAGCCCATACGTTGGTAAAGTATGAAAATTAAATTCAATAACTTTCTTATTCTTCGACCCAGTTAATACTTGCGCTATCATTTGCTTTCCAAAGCGTTGGTTCGTTCTAATCATGCATGATAAAACCATTTGTGATTCCCTTGTCACATCGATGCTCTCGCGATTGTCTGTACAATTACCACAGCGTCCACAATCTTCTTTCGGTTCTTCTCCAAAGTATTGCAAAATGAATGATTGTAAACATTGTTCTGTATGACAGTAATCGGTCATATTTTGCAATTTTTCAAGTTCATTTGAAAAACGTGATTCTCCAGTTGATTGATCAATTAAAAAACGCTGTACTTGTACATCTTGAGAAGAATATAACAATATACATGTACTATCTAATCCGTCACGACCAGCACGTCCTGCTTCTTGATAGTAACTTTCCATATTTTTTGGAAGCTGATAATGAATTACGTAACGAATATTCGATTTATCAATACCCATCCCGAATGCAGATGTTGCTACCATTACACTTACTTCATCTCGTAAAAAGAGTTCTTGTTGCTCATTTCGATCAATATCACTCATACCAGCGTGATATTTTGATACAGAAACTCCTGCCTTCATTAAATCTTCATATAACTGATCGACTACTTTTCTAGTAGCTGCATATATAATCCCAGATTCCTTTTGATTTTGACGAATATAATCCGCCAAATATGCATTTCGATCTTGCCCTTTAATAACAGAAAACGATAAGTTCTCACGCTCAAACGTTGTCATAATTGTATTTTCTTTATTAATTTCAAGTGTATTACAAATATCATCACGTACTTGCGGTGTTGCTGTTGCTGTTAATGCTAATACGAGCGGCTTTTCTGGTAGATAATCTAATATGCGATGTATATGTAAATAACTTGGACGAAAATCATGTCCCCACTGTGAAATACAGTGTGCTTCATCAATCGCAATCATAGGGATTTTCATATCGATAAGTTGGTCAACAAACTCCATCGAATCAAGACGCTCAGGCGCGACATAAAGTAATTTGTAATGTCCTTGTTTCGCTAATTGAATTCGCTGATTTGCTTCAGCAATAGAAATAGAACTATTAATATATGTAGCTGAAATGCCATTCTGTACCAATGTATCTACTTGATCCTTCATAAGTGATATTAAAGGAGATATAACCAACGTCGTGCCTTCAAATACTAATGCCGGAATTTGATAACAAATTGACTTACCGCCACCCGTTGGCATAATACAAACTGTATCTTTCCCATCTAGTACATTTTTAATTGTTTCATCTTGTCCTCTTCGAAACGAAGAATAACCAAAGTAGGACGCTAAAAGTTCTTGTGCTTTAGTAAACAAAAAAGAGTCACCTGCTTTTCTTTATCTTTCATCTACTTCTATTATATCAATCACTTATGCGACTTGAAAGGGATGGATAAACGCTTATTGTTTTTTCATTATTCTATATTTAATATGAATTAGCATCCGTGTTTTATATGTTTACAACATTTATAACGTAAATCCAGTACACAAGAAGAAAGAGTTTCAATTTAAATGTTCATTTTATTTCCCTTTCTTGAATACTACTAATCGTATACATATAAATTCAGGAGGTTACTATATGAAGCATCGTAATATGAGTTCCATCACAGCGAAAACGAAAACACAAAAACTCCAATTCTCTAATAATGATGCGTGGAAATATGAATCATACTATAAGTATCAGCCATTATTCTCTTATAAAAAGCTTTTTAATTTTCTTTCTCAACTTTTTAGACGTTAATATATGCGCAAAAAACATATCATTCACAGAATTTTTCTCAATATTAAATGTATAGACTTACTACAATTCAGTTGTTACCATATATAATAATCTGTTGGATAAACCCCTTAAGTTGACCTGCTTATATTAGCAGGTCTTTTTCATGATTACATACTTCTGTGTACCTCGATCTCACTTCCAAGTCTTTTCTCCATTTTATAACCATATTTAACTCCCAACAATTCATGATAATCATGAATTGTTGGGAGTTAAATTGTTCACATATAATTATGCAATTCTTCTTTCTCAATACACAAAAGACATTTTACTTGTTACTACATACTTCTGTGTACCTCGATCTCACTTCCAAGTCTTTTCTCCATTTTATAACCATATTTAACTCCCAACAATTCATGTGAATTGTTGGGAGTTAAATTGTTCACATATAATTATGCAATTCTTCTTTCTCAATACACAAAAGACATTTTACTTGTTACTATAAAAGTACTCCAGATGAGTTTTTTGCTCATCGACATTATCTAGTTATTGGGGCCTGCCGCGGGAAGCAGGTCCCTTTGACTGTATGAAGGTCCTAATTTCATTTGGACACATTTACCAGGTTTTTTCAAAAGAATTTTATGATAACATTACGTAGTCGAGTCCGACATCTCGGCAATACCCTTTTGAGGGTCTGCAACTTCCCTTGCAGACCCTCTTTTACTTTATATTCAATTTATTCATATATACCACAACATCATTCATTGAATTTCTCCATTTCAAATTCCCTAAAAATAATCTAGGACACGTAACTAAAAATAAATCTTCATCATACTTTGAGTTATACATGTTCAAAGGAGTGTTACTATTTATGTATTCTTATTGGCAATCGTATTACTCCCCCTACCATAACCCTTATGTAAACTATGATTTATCCGTACGGAACTACCGAATTAGTAAAAATGAGAATTTTTTAAAAGGGTATATGCGTTCTTTATGGGAACAACACGTCGCTTGGACGAGATTGGCTATTATAAGTATAGTCTTTAATTTACCAGATGTTAACGTTACTGTTGGACGACTTCTACAAAACGCAACACATATGGGACTATCACTTGAACCATTTTACGGTGAGGATGCAGTGAAAAAATATAGTGCATTAATTAAAGATCACTTAGTAATTGCAGCGGATCTTGTTAAAGCCGCAAAAGCTGGTAATCAAAATGCAGCGGCCGCTATAGAGAAAAAATGGTACGCTAATGGTGATGAAATTATTGAATTTCTTAACAGTATCAACCCATATATAGATAAAGAAGAATTTAGAAAAATGTTTTATGAACATTTAGCACTAACGAAAGCAGAAGCACTTGCCTTCCTAAATAAAGATTATGAAGCAGGAGTAAAACTTTACGATAAAATTGAAAAAGAAGCATTGGAAATGGCCGACATGATAACAAACGCAATCGTAAAACAATTCCCGCAAGTATTTCAATAAAGTGAAACTTTAATCAGAGTAGGTATTACTACTAAGTAATACTTGATAAAAATAAGTCGGTTTCCAAACATAAATCGGCTTATTTAGTTTTCTCTCCATGATATTTCACCTCTCCTCTTTACATTTAGCTTATATCGATATATTTTATTAATATCCGTTTTTTATAGGAGGAAATAGTTTGATTAACGCAATTGGTCTCGTTTTTATACTTACAAATAAACACGAGAAAAAAAAGAAAGTTTACTTAAATGAAAAATTTGCACTAATAGATATTATTGATTCTAAAGAAGTATTTGATGATGAAGGGAATCCTTTAGTAGAACTAACATGTAAATACAGTATATATTTAGATGAAAAATATTACTGTAAATCTCTCGATGATTATACCGGACAAGTATTTCCTTTCTTAAGTGCAAAAATAGGAAAAGGTCTTCTAAGAAACTTAAACTACTACTTTTCTTACGTTGATGCCTATGATAAGAAACCACCAGTTAAAGAAATAAGACCACTTATGAAACAAGTAACGAACAGATAGCCAAAAATACAAAAAAAGAAAGCATCTAACTCTGGATGTTTTCTTTTTTATTGAAAACTCATTAACTTTCATCCTCTTCTAAAAGTATGTATCCAAGCATATTTTAAATTAAAAACATTGGAGGATTAGAGTGAATGAAATACTCAGAAACAATTATAAGCAAACGACTTCGAATACTTAAAATGACGGGTATGTTTTTCATGCTAGTGTTAATAGCATGGATTGGCTATACAAAATTACTTTATGAAAACGGCTTTCTTCAAGAAAAAAAGAATTCAGTAGAAGTAATGAACACTAGCATTACAGGAGAAATAGAGCAGCTTTTTCATATAAACTTGCAAGGTTATCGAAAAACAAGCCTTGATGCTGTTATAGAAGCAAGCAAAACCGATCCAAGTGAACTATCCCTAATTGAACTGGTCAACAAATCCTGCTCGCGAGATTGCATAGGCGAACCAGTAACATATGTAAACTCAAACAATGGATATATCTTTTATAAGGAATCTAATGGAACTAATGTAGCTATAACGGTTAAAAAGAAAGACACATGGGTAATTGTAAAGAAATCTGTTCAAGATGGAATATAATCACCCAAAAAAAGAGTACGTATCGTACTCTTTTTTATTATTAATACCCTTCCTCTTCATGAATACAATGGCATTTCGGTTTTGTTTTACAATGACATTTTTCACATTCACATTTCGGTTTCTCTTTGCAACAACATTCGTGAAAATCATTGCGTTTACATCTACATCTCCCAAACATTAAATTATCCCAAAATGTATTACAATTTTGGGAATGCCCACAATGACAAGTATTCCCCATGAATCTGCTTCCTCCTTAATAGAATTCATCATATTCTATGTTTAAAAGTATACAAAGGCTTGTTTATTAGTCTATTTTCTCCATATTATAAGTAGAGTTAAAAGATTACATAAAAATAAAAAAACGTCACATGACGGCTTTTTATTTAGCAAACTACTCTTTTGTATAAAAATATTTAATTCCTTTCGTATCTAACCAAGCAGTTGCTTTGTCCAGTTCGTTCCCTTGACGATAATCTGTTTCGAAATACACAAGCCCTTGGTTATCTCCACGAGATATTATTTTAGAAGTATATCCAAGCTTATCCATCATTTGAATCATGTCAGGAACTAAATTTACACCAAATTCATAAGTAACTACTTTGTTATATTTATTCACTATAATTCCAACCCCTTCTTGTTTTTTTATCGGCTCAACAATTGGATTTGTAAACCAAGCTAACGGCTTATTTCCAATCAGCTTATTTAAATCACACTTGCCGATACCAGCCACATTCCCTGTTTCTGTGTATTGCCAAATATCACATGAATACGCCGGTTTGTTACCACCATAACGAGGAATCCATACAAAATCAGAATTGACATTTGCCATTCCAAATGGAGCATACATATGATGAGCAATATATAAACTAGCCTTCTTAGCTCCTAATCTGCGTAATTCATCAATAAAAGCTTGTGCACCCGCTCTCATATCGTTCATTGTTCTTGCTTCTACGTCAGCTACCCAAACTGTTGCATTTTTATCACCACGGTTCCAAAAGTCTCTTGCTTCTATCCGTGCATCCTCTACTGAAACGAAACGACAGAACGCATAATTACCAAACGGAATATTCCTTGCTTTCATTGCTTGTACATAATTTTTATATAAAGGATCTACATAGTTTGAACCATCTTGCACACGTGCAATTACGAAATCCAATTGTGGTGCTGCGATATCCCAGTTAATGTCGCCATTCCATTTCGAAATATCCACAATATAACCCATTATTTAACATCTCCTTTTTCATTATTATATTCAAAGCTTGTTTTTTTGCTATTATCAACTAATAAATAGTATGAGAGGTAGTATATTATTGGGTAATAATTTAAAATTCGGCTTATGTATTGAGAAAACAAAATATTATTACAGGTTTAACAAGTAAAGATTTACAAAGCTCTAAACTATATAAAGTGAAACTATAATTAGTAGGAGGCTACGAGCAGTGAAATTCACACTTAATTTCTTAGCTTCATCCGAATTTTGAGGTGAGAATTTTACTTCCCGCAAATAGCTTGATAAATAAAACCACCTTTCTGACAGGTGGTTTTGTGTACTAATTTACATATACATTGTCCATATTTTTATAGTTACTTAATATACTTGTTAACTAAAAATAAGACAATTTTTAGTTTTTAATCAAACCAATTTTCGTTTTATCTCACGTACTCATAGTACCATTTACGTGCATCTAACCAAGCTGTAAATTTATCGATATTCCCGGACGGATAGCCATTCGTTATAGCATAACCAATGCCATCTTTCTGAACGACAATTTGTCCATCAATACCCGCATCTACCATAGCTTGAGCCAAAGCTTGTAAATTACTAAATGCTACACCACCAGTTTTTACTTTGAGCAAATCCGCTGCACCTCCTCCAGTTTGTCCTGTAAGAGCAAATACAACAGAATTAGCGATTTTATCAACATTCCACTTTGCCATATCAGATTCATTGTCAATAAATCCTAATTCTATAAGAATAGCAGGTGCTTTCGTCCCATTTAATACCGCTAAATCTGTACGCTGTTTCGCACCTCGATCACGCCATCCAATATCTTTTGCTAGTTGAGCTGAGATTTTAGCCGCCAAATCTTTCTGATCATAATACAAAACCTCAACACCCTGTCCATTTCCATCACTTGCATTAAGATGAAAAGAAATAACTAAATCCACAGCATGGGAATTGCTATTCCGAATGATATTATTTAAATTTTGTGATTGAGTTGCCCCTACCTCGTCCGTATCGTCATAAACCGTGTGTCCTAGGGATCTTAACTTAGCCGCCACAGCATCTTTAACTTGCCTATCTAAAACGTGTTCTTTCCGATTCCCAAAATTAGCACCTTGAACAATACTATTGTGTCCTCCGTGCAAACTATATCTGGCCATTATTTATCAACATCTCCTTTCTTAATATCCTATTCAAAACTTGTCTTATTGCTATTCCCTCTTACAATCTTAACTGTAC
This sequence comes from Bacillus sp. BF2-3, assembly GCF_008368795.1. NCBI lineage: Bacteria > Bacillati > Bacillota > Bacilli > Caryophanales > Bacillaceae > Bacillus > Bacillus sp. BF2-3. The sequence goes on along the minus strand of NZ_QOSA01000001.1, from coordinate 123,500 downwards.
CCATATGTCCTACATTTTCTAGAAGTGAAGCAATTTGTTATCGATATAAAAAAGCTATCGCTTCATAAATCGAATGATTTATTCTCTAAATTACTTTTACATGAATGACGACACGAACAAAAAAAAGCATCACCCTTTCGGCGATGCCTAAAAACTCTATTTTACTTTTCAGCTCCCTAAATAAATAGAGTTTAAAATCACTGAAACTACACCTATATTTCCTCCCCTTCCTTCACAGCTTCTTTCAACCTCTGCAACATATATCCAATCCCTTTACACCCCTCTAGCGGATATGTAATCATTTCTTCTGGATATAACTTTGTCACTACTTTTTTATGCTTCTTCCCTGCTAGTAAGACGATTTCGTCAAACTGTAATAAACTTTTATCTACCATCTGGTTTTGTAATTGCTCTATATTTATTACCCCATCGCTTTTGGAATCAAATGCAAGATCATAGTTTTCTAATACAATATCATTTGGTCTTAAAAATCCATGTTTCGCCGATAATATAACCCAGTTTTCGAAAAACATAGTTGCGTACGCCTGACATGCTTTTCCGAACGGACTAATATACACATCTTTTGCTTCCATCGGTCCGTAGTCTGAATGTTTATCCCAAATTTTCTTTTTTCCACATGGAATTATACATATCCTTTTCATATATTTCTACTCCCTTTACTTTGGTAAATAAAATTCGTTATTTTGTACATTTTTCTCTCAAAATACTATATAATAATTCTGAAAAGTTTAAATTACACATTTTACCATATATGCACTATGGATCACTCTCATTGCAAATATTATAATACCATAAAAATTTTTGCATTTTTTTCTTCAAATTTTTATAATTAAATTTAAATATTATGATTTATAAATTAAATTAGGAAGGAGGTCCATAAAAATGAAAAATATTATCCCTGCACTATTAGTCTATTTTATTGTTTGCGTTATTTCCGTTATCATCCCAGCATCTGAAGGCTATAATTATGTCGGCTGGAAGTTATTTGTTGGGCAAGTGTATGCGATACCTATTTTCTTCATTACTGCTATAATTACATTTTATATAAACAAGAAAAAATCTTACGAATAAACGATTATAAGGATAGCTAACGCTATCCTTATTTTAATTCGTTAATCAAATTTAGAATGACCCTTGCAGTACTTTATATCCTTTCTTCTAAAAAGTCAAACGCAACTTCTGTATTTCAGCGTTTAAACGTAGCTCCTCCGAGAGCCAGCTCTCTAATTCTGAAACCGACGTAATATTTCGTTCTAAAAGTGACTGTAATTTACTCTCCAAATCATTAAACATACACAATCCTCCCGTTTTTAATTTTCTGTTTTTTAGAGATAAAAAAGGACAAGTAGCCAATCTGACTACTTGTCCTTACTGTTCATCTGTACGCAATACGATTAAGCTTGGAATGCTTCTGTTAATACTGGTACGATTTGTTTTTTACGAGATACAACACCTTTTAAAGTAGCTGTGTTGTTTTCTAGTGATACGTTGTATGCTTTCTCAACAACGTTTGCTGCTTTACCGATCGCAAGACCGACAGAATCATTAGTTAAGATATCAGTTACAACGAATAAGAATAGGTCTAAACCTTTTTCTTCTACTACTGCAGAGATTACTTTTTCAAGTTCCGCTTGGTGTACAAGAACGTCGTTTGTATCAACAGCGTTTACTTGTGCGATTTCAACTTTCGCATTACCCATTTGGAATTCTTTAGCGTCAAGAGAGATTAATTGCTCCATTGTTTTTCCGCTTAAGTCAGCACCAGCTTTTAACATTTCTAAGCCGTAGTTATCTGCATCTACACCAGCGATTTGCGCTAATTCACGAGCAGCTGCTACGTCTTGTTCTGTGCAAGTTGGAGATTTGAATAGTAAAGAATCTGAAATGATTGCAGATAACATTAAACCTGCAACTTCTTTACGAATTGTTACGCCATTTTCTTTGTACATTTTGTTTAAGATTGTAGCTGTACAGCCAACTGGCTCACAACGATAGTATATAGGATCGCTTGTTTCAAAGTTAGCAATACGGTGATGGTCAATAACTTCTAACACACGAACTGATTCGATATCGTTAGCACTTTGTTGACGCTCGTTATGGTCAACTAAAATAACGTTGTCCACTTCGCTTGCTACTGTCTCAACAAAACGCGGTCCTTCTACTTTAAAATAGTCTAACGCAAATTGAGTTTCACCGCTGATTTCGCCTAAACGTACAGGCTCAGCATTCATTCCTAATTCTTTTTTCAATTCTGCATAAGCAATTGCAGAACAAATTGCATCTGTATCTGGGTTTTTATGCCCGAAAACTAGTACTTTTTCCATGTTTTCCACCTCTTCATGAAAAGGATATCTTAAAGAAGCAAATATGACAATATTTAAAGCATATTTTTTTATAAATAATTGCACTTTCTTCTATATTTTTCATCATTTTCATAAAAAAAATCATCTAAAATGAATTAGATGATCGAAATGTATGTTTCAATTAAAATAGTGTAGGAGCTTGCACTACATTGTTAAAAGCGAAATTTGAGGATAAGCCATTATTCAAAAGGTTTACATCTATAACTTGATAAAACGCATTTCCAGTGTCTGCAATTTCCCAAACAGCTAAAATAAGATGGTATCCACTACGGTCAGTTGGTACATTTGCTTCGTGCGTTACTGTCGTCCCTGGTCTAGCTCCACCGTCATTTTTCACATAGAATGGCACTAAATCTAAATCCGATCGCGTTAAAGGTTTATTTGGATTCCAACCTTTTTTCGTAATATAATATTTCCACTCTTTTGTACTATGAGGAGCCGTTAGTTTCCACTTGAATGTATTCGTCCCGCCATTTAACGTAACTTTCTTCCACCTATCTACAGTTTGAACATCTAAAGCGGGAAAATGACCAGCCCCTGCAATTTGTCCATCAGAAGGTCCTAGTTGCGGAAATCCACCTATCCCTTCTACGCTTTGTGGTTCATATTGAATCGGTCCACAATTTACATTTACCCCTTGCTTACATAAATAAGATCGGCTCGCTGGTGATTCTACATATCCATGAGCTGAAGCCTTTTCTGAAAATCCAAATGTTAATAATCCCGTAAGTAATACTCCACCACTTAAAATAACTTTCTTCATCTTTTGTAAACTATTCTTTTTCATACTTTCATCCCCTTCCGATAATAAAGCGAAAATAACTATAGTTGGCTAGTCATCTTCTCTACATTTATTATAAGACGAGAATCATTACTAAAAGAACCCTCTAAAAAATTTCTCAAATTCATTTAGTGCGTTAATTAGATTATAATTAACTATTTTAACACCGCCAGAAAAATATAGACTGTGTTAAAAATAGTTGTTTATTATTCACTTACTAATAATTAAGCACTCTCCCCGTTTGATTATACCTTAAATGTTTTTATAATAAATAACCGTAGCATCTAACTTACCATTCGGAGAAATTGCATACCCTGGTATTGTTCCAACTTCTTGGTAGTCTAGTGATTTGTACAGTTTATTGGAAGGATCTCCTTCTCTAGTATCTAACACTAAAAGAGACCTGTTTTCTTGCTTTGCTCGTTCCTCTGCTTTTTGCATAAGCGATCGTCCAATACCGTTACGTCTAAAGTTTGGATGAGTCATTAATTTGCAAATCTCGGCTCTATGAATTCCGTTAGGCTTAGTAACTAATTGTAATTGAATACTCCCTGCTACTTCGTTGTTTATTTTAGCCACATACAATATCACTTCTGGCGCTAATACTGTTTGCCAATACTTTGTTGCGTCTTTTTGTTCCAGTGGAGGCAAAAAACCAATTGATGCCCCATCATTTACAACCATTTTCAAAAGTTTCGAAAGTTCTTCCATATCATTTTCTAGTTGCTTTATTTCTTCAATTACTAAATTTCGCATTACTTTTCCCCCTTTTGTTTCATTGTAACAATTTTTAAAGAAGGAATAATGAAATAATAAGATGAATTTATAGAAAGATATGATTTTTTGTGAAAGGATAACGATATGAAATATATATTAGATAGAACGTACGCAAAAGAATTACTCGAATGGGCATATGAACAAAACCCGGGCCCCTGGTTTGAACATTCACTACATGTTGCTCATGCAACTGAAAACATAATTATAGAACTTATTAAAAATGGGTATAACCTAGATGCTGACATAGCATATAACGCTGCCCTTTTGCATGATATCGGAAGATACAAAGGTTTTACCAAATCGGTCATTCATTCCTATGATGGTTATATGTATATGAATGATTTAGGGTATACAGGAAACGCTGTTATTTGTGTGACACACTCATTCCCATGCAAAAATGAACATATAGATATCGCAGCGGAATGGAGTCTCGTTCCTGACCATATGAGAAGCCGGTTAGTTGAAATATTAAATGAACATTGTAACTACGACTTATACAATAAAGTAATTACTCTTTGTGACGCTCTTGCTGATGCGGGTGGCTTTACTACGCTGGAAAGAAGATTAATTTCTGTTGGTTTGCGTCATGGTACAACATCTCATACATCTTTACATTGGAAAGGGTTTTATGCGATTAAGAAAGAATTAGAAGCTTTAATCGGTAAGAGTATATACACAGTTCTTCCTGATGTAGAAAAATCTATTTATGAAGATATAGAATATTGAATTGAATACAAATTTAATTTCAAATAAAAAACGTTTTAAACATAAAGTTTAAAACGTTTTTTTATTCAATGCTTTTGATTTTTCAGTTCTGTTAAACACTCTTGCACTAAAGTTACCGCTTGACTCATCGCAGCTCCGCCAGCAAATGCTGCTGAAACACCACATGCTTCCAGAATCTCTTTATCTGAGCATCCTTGATCAAGACAACCTTTTGTATGATAAATTGTACAATACTCATCTTGCGTTGCTAAACTAATTCCTAATGCAATAAGTTGCTTTTCTCTTTTTGTTAAAGCACCCTCTTGAAAACAAGCTTGCGTGAACGCATTATATGTCTCAGCGATTTCAGGAATTTGATTTGTAAAACTACCTATACCTTCTTTATAATGATGTAGAATATCATTTATCGAACTATGTTGCTCCTGTTCCATCTTATTCCCTCCAGTCATATTATCCATACTTATTGTAGTATGTGATGAAATGGAGGCAATATACCTTCTTTTAAATTAAGAATTTTCAGTTAATTTAAGTTATAATTTTAAATTATCATCTACAATAACTTTTTCTCTAGAACTTTTTCTTTCAACCTCTTTACTTCTTTCTTCCCAAAATGTTAATCCTTCAATCCCTATATTTTTAGGATTAAATACTGGATCTTTCCCTTCTTTTTTCTGCGTTTCATAATCTTTTAACACTTTTAATGCGGTTTTACTTAAAAGTAAGATTGCGATTAAGTTTAACCATGCCATACTACCAATTCCTAAATCTCCAAGATTCCATAAAAGCGACGCTGATTCAACACTACCAATGTAAACCATAATTAAAAATCCAAATTTTAAAACTGGTTTTAACCAGCCATACTTCAGTTGACGATCTAAATAAGTAAGTGTCGTTTCAGCGATATAGTAATAAGCGAGTAACGTTGTAAATGCAAAAAAGAAAATCGCAATTGAAATAAATATTGGACCAAACCCTGTTATCACAGTTTCAACTGCTTGTTGTGTATAAATTGGACCAGCTTCCACATTTCCTATATTTTGTACAATAGCGGTTTTCCCTTCAGGTATAACATTATACATACCTGTTATTAAAATCATAAGAGCTGTCGCTGTACATACGACAATTGTATCGATATATACGGAAAACGCTTGAACTAATCCTTGTTTTGCAGGATGCGATACTTCAGCAGCCGCCGAACTATACGTCGCTTCTCCGACACCAGCAACGTTTGAAAATACAGCGCGTTTTACGCCCCATGCAATAGCTGCACCAACAATTCCACCAAACATTTCATTTACACCAAATGCACTAGAGAAAATTAAAGCAAACATACTTGGAATCTCCGTTACATTCGCAATTAATATGATACATGTAACAATTACATAACCAATTGCCATAAATGGCACAAGCATTTGAGAAACACCGGCAATTCTCTTTACACCACCAAAAATAATTGCTGCTAGTAACACGACTAAAAATATTCCAGTTATATATTTGCTAATACCATTAGAGTTTTCGAATCCAACTGCGATACTACTAGATTGAATACCTGGTAATAACACGCCATATGAAAGTGTTACAACTACCGCTACAATGACTGCAAACCATTTCATTTTTAAACCTCTCTCAATGAAATATGGAGTACCGCCGCGATATTCATTCCCTACTTTACTTTTGTATACTTGAGATAATGTTGATTCTACAAACGCGCTCGCTGCCCCTAACAAAGCCATTACCCACATCCAAAATACAGCTCCAGGCCCGCCGAAAGCAATTGCTGTCGCTACCCCTGCAATATTACCAATTCCCACTCTTCCCGATAAGGCTAAACAAAATGCCTGAAAAGATGATATTCCCGTCTCTGAACTCTTTCCTTCAAATAATAGTTTAATCATCTCTTTAAAATAACGAATTTGCAAAAAGCGTGTTGCAATCGTGAAATATACGCCTGCCCCTAATGCAAAAACAACTAAACCGATACTCCACACTTGCCCTACTAACCATTCTACTAAATTCTCCATCCAAATCCCCCTTATCATTCTTTGGAAAAGCAATTTTGTATATAAGAAAACGGACAACTATTATCAAACTTTCTAGTTGTCCGCATCTTTCATTATTTCATCCCTCAATTTTTGTCAGTAAAACACCCTATTACTTTATATTTACCCAAACACTTTTCACTTCTGTATAATTATCAAGCGCATATGAACCTAATTCGCGGCCAATACCAGATTGTTTGTATCCACCAAATGGTGCAGCTGCATTTTCTAAGTTATAATCATTAATCCACACTGTTCCTGCTTTTAATTTATTTGCCACTTGATGACCCGTTTTGATATTTTGCGTCCATACACCCGCAGCAAGGCCATAGGATGAGTTGTTCGCTCGTTCAATTACTTCTTCTGTCGAATCAAATGGAAGTACAACAACAACTGGTCCAAATATTTCTTCCTTAACGATTGTCATATCGTCTGTAACATCTGTGAATACAGTTGGCTTAACGAAATAACCCTTTTCAAGTGCACGTTCACCACCAGCCGCAACTGTAGCGCCTTCTTTCTTCCCTTGCTCAATGTAATGTAACACACGCTCTTGTTGTTTCTTAGATACGAGTGGACCCATTTCCGTTCCTTTCTCCATACCTGCTCCAAGTTTTACGTTGTTCGCCATTTTCACAAGTGCATCTACTACAGTTTCATAATGTTTACGATGAACAAATACACGTGATCCTGCGCTACAATTTTGACCGTGATTATACATAATACCTTGGAATGCACCATTAATTGCTTCTTCCAAGTCCGCATCTTCTAAAATGATATTTGGTGATTTTCCGCCAAGCTCTAACGTTACATGCTTAATCATTTCTGCAGACTGACGCATAATATACTTTCCTGTAACAGTAGATCCTGTAAAAGCAACTTTATCAATGTCATGATGATTTACAATTGCCGCTCCTGCATCAGGACCAAAGCCTGGTACAAAGTTTACAACGCCGTTTGGAAATCCAGCCTCTTTAAAGAGTTTTGCTGTATATAGTAAAGATAAAGGCGTTTGCTCTGCTGGCTTTAATACGATCGTACAACCTGTCGCCAGTGCAGCTCCCATTTTCCAAGAAGACATAACGAGCGGAAAATTCCACGGAATAATCTGACCTACAACACCTACAGGTTCATGTCTCGTGTAATTTAAGTAATCTTTTGAAATTGGGATTGTTTGCCCAATAATTTTTGTAGCCCATCCTGCGTAATAACGATAATTTTCTACAGTTGCTGAAATATCATCATCAAGTGCTACTTGATATGGCTTTCCATTATCTAAAGCTTCTAGTTGCGCCAATTCTTCTCTATGTTCTTCAATTAAATCTGCTAATTTATAAATAAGATGCGCTCTTTCAGCAGTAGTCATTTCTGCCCACGGACCGGATTCAAATGCAGATCTTGCCGCTTTTACTGCAGCATCAATATCCTCTTCTTGCGCTTCACATACGACAGCTAGAACATCTTCTGTAGCTGGATTATACGTTTCAAACGTCTTTCCCCCAATAGCAGCAACAAATTCGCCATTAATAAACATTTTAATTTCTTCATTTAAAAACGCTTCCACTTTTGGTTTCAGCTCAATATTTGTCTTTAACATTATGTTCTCCTCCTTATTTAAACAGCTACATGAGCTGCAATATTTGATAAAATCGTTTGAAGCTTTTGATCTTCGTCAACAGTTAATCCTAGTCTTGGATAGCGAGAAGGTCCTCCCGCTTGCCCATGTAATTCCATGGAACGTTTAACGATTTGAACATATTTCCCTGATCCTTCAAGAAACTCGCAAAGTGGTAAAATAGCATCGTTTATTTCCCACGCCTTTTCTAATTGACCATTTTGAAAATGCTCATACATTTTTGTAACGAGACCGGGAACGATATTTCCTGCTACTGAAACCCATCCCGAAGCACCAACTAAATATGATTCCATAACTAAATCTTCAGAACCACAGAAGACTTGGAAAGCCCCTTCACTTTGTCTTACTAAATCTCTCGCTTTTCGAATATCTCCGCTAGATTCTTTAATATGTGTAACATTTTCACACTCTTTTCCAATACGGAGCATTAGCTTTGTACTCATATCAACACCAGAAGTAAATGGGTTATTGTATAGCATAATTGGTATATTTACAGAATTTGAGATTTCTTTAAAATGAAAATAAATCTCCTCTTCCTTCGGTTTACAATAGTAAGAGTTTATAATTAATGCACAATCCGCTCCGTGCGCTTCTGCATGTTTCGTATATTCAATTGTTTCTTTCGTCGTCTCTGCTGCAGTTCCAACAATGACTGGAATACGGCCATCAATTTCTTTCAACACGGTTTCTACCATTTTAAATCGTTCTTCTTTTGATAAACTTACAAACTCTCCTGTACTTCCATTAATGATGACACCTGCAACCTTTTGTTCGATAAAGTAATTTACATTTTGTTTTACCCCATCCCAATTAATTTCCTGAAATTCATCCATCGGTGTTATTAATACTGGAAATGCCCCTTTAATTTTTTGCATATTTATCTCTCCTTATCACATTTTATTTTAATAAGAAACCTGCCGGAAATGGATCCGTAGGGTCTAATAGAAACGTCTGCATTCCTGTAATAAATCCTCTACTTTCAAAACGGAAAATGTATCCTAGTTCCTCCTTCTTCACTTTTTCCACAGTTATAAAACTATTAAATATACTTTCATTTTTAAAAGGTTTATCCGCCATATAATCATTTTTAAATAACGCATGAACATAGGAAACGATAGTAGAAACAAAACCTGGCGAACGTACGATAAAGTTATCTTCATGAAATGTAATCGACTTTATATGGTTCTTTTCTTTTTGCGAAGGATCTACTAAAATAAGCCTTTTTATTAGCGACTGTTTTTGTATAGCCTGCAGTGTAGCTTCTCCCCATCTTTTCAATTCTGAAATGTTTTCAACACGAATTTCTGGCGAATACGCACCTTTTTCTACAACTGCATATACTTTATCTGCTTGTATGAGAGAATAACTTACATTACCAACCTGTAAATTTTCCTCAATCAAATAGCATAGTTTGCTTTCAAACGAAACCGATATAACTTCATCATTCTCTACATACGCATGAACTAAAAATATTCCAGATAACGTTTCAATTTTGTATTGATTGGACTCTCTCTTTTTTAAATACCCACTTTCGAGTAACATCGTTATTACTGCAACAATGCCTCCATAATGAAGCGGAATCGAACCTTCATGATTAAAAAATAATACAGCTGCATCCACTTCATTATGGATAGATGGAACGACAATACACCCATTCAAACCGATAAAACCACGTGGTTCATTTAATAAAAGCTTCATCTCTTCTGCTAATTCACCCGAAAATTGTTCATTTAATTGCTCCAAACTGTAGTAGTATTTGCATGGTACGTCTTTCATTACACGAAATGCCTCGCCATTTACATGTACGTCTACTGCTGTATACATTTTTTGAATGTTCATTTTATATCCTCCGTTTCATGTTCCATCGGCGGAATTAGCAAAAATCCTTCTTTAAGTGGATCCATTTCATTGTAAAAAAATCTATGCATACCCATAAGCCAAGCTGATCCCGTAATTTTCGTTATGACAGCTTCAATATTTTCAACATGTGTCGTATTCATGACATATCCTTTAAATAAAGAACCAACGATACTCTCATGAATGAACTCTTCACCAATTTCGATTTCTTTCTGAGCGTATAATACAGCTAGCTTCGCAGATGTTCCTGTACCGCATGGAGATCGATCTATTCCGCCTGGTGGTACAACAACTGTATTTTTCACATGCGCACATTCATGAGTAGGATCTGTATAAAATTCAACATGTGTTAATCCTCTTATAAACGAATACTCTGGATGAGTGATTTCAAACTTCTCATTAATTGTGTTTCTTATATGAATCGCCTTATCGATGATTGTAGATGCATTTTCTGGTACTAATTCTAGATCTACTGATTTCGCATCAATAATGGCATAAAAATTCCCTCCATACGCAATATCAGCTTCTATAGTTCCAATGTCTTTCACTTGTACAGTAATATTTTTTAATAAAAAAGCTGGTATGTTACAGAAAGATACTTCTTTTGCTTTTCCATCTTGAACAGCAATATCTACTTCAACTAAGCCAGCCGGTGTATCTAGTTTTAAAGAAGTAATTGGTTCAACTACCGGAATTAAACCTGATTCAACTAACGCTGTACATACACCGATTGTATCGTGACCACACATCGGTAAATATCCACCTGTCTCTATGTATATAACACCTATATCAGCCTCAGGATGACACGGGTCTGTTAATAATGCCCCTGACATTACATCATGACCACGCGGTTCATTCATTAACAATTTTCGAATCCAATCATACTCCTTTTTCATATGTAACATCTTCTCTGCCATCGTCTCTCCAATCAACTTTGGAAGTCCACTAATTAATGTCCTCGTTGGATTCCCACCCGTATGTGTATCAATTGTCGTAAAGACTCTTTGTGACTTCATCCGTTTAACACCCTTTCTGTAAAACGACTCAAACGAAGTGGTTCAATAGGAATAATTGTCTCTTTTTCATTTAATAACTCTTCAATTACTTTCCCAGTAACTGCTGCAAGACTAATCCCATCCCCTTCATGCCCAGCGGCAATGAAATAATTTGGAATATGTTCCACTCGTGAAATAATCGGTAAATGATCTTCTGTCCACGGACGTAAACCAGCGTAAGAACGAATTACCATCATATCTGCCATTTTCGGATAAAAGCGAATCGCTCTATTTGCAATACATTTAATGACTTCATTGTTTATTCTCGTATGAAACCCTACAAATTCACGGCTACTTCCAATTAAGAAATTTTGACTTTCAGTAGGCTCAAATACGAGCGCAACCCCGTATTTTTCAGTTAAAGCATCTACTTTTCGTTTTCCGCCAAATTTAGAAATTAAATAACCGAATTCCATTACTTTACGGCACCCTACGTGTTGTTGTCTTGATGCTACAATAATATGCCCTTTTCTCGGTTCAATTGGTATATTTACATTTAACATCTGACCAATCTTAGGAGCCCACACACCCGCTGCATTTACAACTTGTTGTGCTGTAAAAGTTCCATTCGTAGTTTCTACAACAAATGAACCATTCGTATCTATGTTTATACTCTTTACTTCGGTCTGTTTAAAGGCTTTTGTGCCAAACTTTTGTGCCTCTGACAGAAGCGAGAATGCAAGGAGATATGGATTCACAGTTGAATCCGTCGCACATTCTAAACCGCCTAATAAATCATCAGCAAAAAAAGGCGACTCTTCTCTTATATCTTGCCTATCAAGCATTCGAAACGGTAATCCAGCTTCTTTTTGCCGATTTACCCATTGCTGCGCAGCTTCCATCTCTTCGTCTGACTCACATACGAGAATACTTCCTGGTGCCCTATATTCAAATGAATGCTCTAATTCTTCACTTAAATCAGTTACTAATTTTTGACTTACTAAAGACATTTGACTATCAAATCCTGGGTCTTTATCAATGGCCAAAATATTCCCATCACACCGTGAAGACGTCCCGCTGACAAATTCCCCTTTTTCAATGATTGTTACGTCTCTTCCGTATTTTGAAGTGTAATAAGCGATAGAACACCCTATTATTCCACCACCTATAATTAAAACGTCGCAGTGCCTCACAATATACTCCTCCTTTCCTAGCCCTCTCACTTTCTTTTTATGCAATTGACGTGCCAATTCTGTACATATACAATTTTTATAAATAATATTTTTATTTGTAAAAATATTTTAAATTTATAGTAAATAGGTGTATTATTTTTTTATCACTGTCAAAATTTTTATACATAACAGGAGGACATTATGGCATTTTCATTTCCGACTATACAAGAATTTTTGGAAAGCGCTTTAACCAATCATACATGTAGCCTTGATCGCATTAAGAAAATAAACGAAAGGTTTTATTATCTCCCTTCTACTACAGAAGAATATAATTGCGCAATTATTTATGTAGATGACTCATTCACTGCATTAATTGACGCTTTTTCTTATGAATTAGCTGTTATCATCCTTAACGAAAACGATGAGCCGCTATGCTGTATAACTTCTCAGCAAATGATTCCATTTCTTTATAAGTCCTACAATGAACTACAGTCATTTTATGACACTGTAATACAAACAACTGACTCTTCTGTTACAGTCATTGATAGTAAAGAATACGTTCGAACTTGGACAGATGGCGCTGAAAAAATATTTTCAGTCAACCATAATGAGATTATTGGGCAACCGATTACTCGTTTTTTTGATTATAAAGACTTGGAAATTTTACAATCTTTACATGATGGAAAAAGCATAGTCGCTCAGTTCCATCAGCCTCGTCCCGATTTATTCGTATTAATTAATTCAAATCCAGTTTATTGTAATGATGAAATTATAGGAGCAGTCGTTTCAGAAACAGATGTTACAAATCAAGTCGCTTTAAATGAAAAACTATTTAATATGTCACATGAAATGCACCGTTTAGAACAAGAAGTGGCAAAGTATAAAGATGAATCCGATCCATTCCTTGCGATGAATGGGAAAAGTCCTGTTATACAAAGAACGATACAATTAGCTAGAAAAGTTTGTTCGGTAAAATCAACTGTTTTAATACTTGGGGAAAGTGGAGTTGGAAAAGAAGTATTTGCGAAAGCGATTCATGAAGCAAGTGAGGCAGCGAAGGCGCCTTTCATTTCGATTAACTGCGGGGCAATTCCAGAAGCGTTATTTGAAAGTGAATTATTCGGTTACGAGCGTGGGGCGTTTTCTGGAGCAAATAGTAAAGGAAAAAAAGGTAAAATTGAACTCGCGCAAGGCGGTACTTTATTTCTTGATGAAATAGGTGAAATGCCACTTGATATGCAAGTAAAACTGTTACGTGTACTGCAAGAGCGAAAGTATTACCGAGTTGGTGGTGAAAAAGAAATTAATATTGATTTCCGTATTATCGCTGCTACAAATCGTGATTTACAAGAAGAAATGAGAAAAGGAACTTTCCGAGAAGATTTATATTACCGCTTAAATGTAGTTAGTTTGCAGATTCCACCGCTGCGCGAAAGACGCGAGGATATTATTGAATTAACTTATTCTTTCTTAAATGATTTTTCAATCAACTACAACAGACCAATTCGTGACCTACCTTCAAGCATTATGCATGAACTGCTTCATTACAATTGGCCAGGTAATATTCGCGAACTTCGAAACGTTGTTGAACGGCTTGTGGTATTCGCAACAGACGGAATTATAAAACAAGAATATTTACCATTTCATACGACTGAAACTTTAGACAACCATACAGCTCATTCCCTATTACTCAGCAACAATAATACAATCCTTTCTTTACAAGAAGAGATGGATGAGCATGAGAAAAAAGTTATTGAAAGGGCTTTACGAATTTTAGATGGGAATAAATTAGAATGCGCAAAACAACTTGGTGTAACAAGGGCTACTTTATATAACCGTTTAAAGAAACTTGGACTTCAATAAAGAATCAGTATGCACCGATCAGGCGTTTACAGGTAGCCCTCTCTCCCTCCTCTATATTGGCATGATTTTTGCATATATAATTTGTGAAAATCGAACTAGAGGAGGAATACACATGACAAATAAAAACAACTTAATCGTTTGTCGTTGTGAAGAGGTTACATATGGGCAACTTCAATCGACAATTGCTGAATATAACTGCTCGGCAAGAGAATTAAAATTAAGAACACGTGCTGGCATGGGATTTTGCGGTGGTCGCACATGCAGAATAATGATAGATCGAATGATTGAAAATGTGAATCCTGACGTAACTCTTAATGAACTACCGTTAAAATATCAACCACCAATACGTGCAGTTACTTTTGGATCAGTAGGTGAAAGTAAATGAGTAGAATTACACATCACCCTATTTTAGGTACTTTACAAAGTAGTGAGCGTATTACCTTTCAATTTAACGGTCATCAATACGAAGCATATGAACATGAAACGATAGCTGCTGCCCTGTTAGCAAATGGAATACGGACATTAAGAGTTCATGAAGATAGCGGAACACCGCGAGGTATTTATTGTAATATCGGGCACTGTTCCGAATGCCGCGTGACAGTAAATAATCAAACAAATGTACGCGCATGCTTAACTGTTGTAGAAGAAAACATGGTTGTTGAAAGCGGGAAACAGCATCCGAATATCGTGAGAGAGATGGTGAAAAAGCGATGAGTGATGTAATTATTATAGGTGCAGGGCCAGCGGGATTATCTGCTTCTATCTCTTGTGCTCGTTTCGGACTAAAAGTGCTCGTTATTGATGAATTTATGAAGCCGGGCGGGAGATTGTTAGGACAGTTGCATCAAGAGCCTACTGGAGAATGGTGGAACGGAATAGAAGAATCGAAGCGACTTCATGAAGAAGCAGAATCACTTTCAGTACATATCAGGTGCGGTGTTTCGGTCTATAATTTAGATAGAGATGAAAACAATTGGTTTGTACATACTAATATCGGTACGTTAGAAGCACCTTTCGTACTACTTGCTACTGGAGCTGCGGAATATTCTATTCCCCTTCCTGGCTGGACACTTCCAGGAGTGATGTCAATTGGAGCAGCTCAAGTTATGACAAATGTTCATCGCGTGCAAGTTGGAAAAAAAGGAATTATTATTGGTGCTAACATTTTGTCTTTCGCCATTTTAAGTGAATTGCAATTAGCGGGAATTACAGTGGATCATATTGTACTCCCTGAGAAAAGCGAGTTAAGTCAAAAATCTGGTGAACCTGAAGAAGTTTTAAACTCTCTTTTAAATGCAGCTCACCTCGCTCCTTCTGCTTTCTTGCGAATAGGTAGCCACTTTATGAAATTTGATTGGATTCGAAAAGCTGGATTAACATTCTATCCAAACAACGGAATGAAAATAAACGGAACGCCACTTCACCTTCGGAAAGCAGCTCTTGAAATTATCGGAACAGATCAAGTTGAAGGTGTACGTATTGCTAATATTGACTCTAAAGGAAATGTTATTAATGGAACAGAGAAAATATATGAAGCAGATTTTGTATGTATTGCCGGGGGATTATACCCACTTGCCGAACTTGCAGCTGTAGCCGGTTGTCCCTTCCATTACATTTCAGAATTAGGCGGACACGTTCCTCTCCATTCCGAAACAATGGAAACTCCTCTTCCTGGTTTATTTGTAGCTGGCAATATTACAGGCATTGAAAGCGGAAAAATTGCGATGGCGCAAGGAACAGTTGCAGGTCTATCTATCGCAAAATATGCAAGTAAAAAACGTGATATAGTCGACCAACAATTATCTCACGCCATGCAAAACGTTCACTTTGTTCGTCAGAAAGCTGCAATTCAGTTTAATCCGATGGTAGATATCGGTAGACGAAAAATGAATGAAATTTGGCGTGATTATTCTTCTACATATGCACATACTAAAAAGAGCTGCTGAGATTATTCTCAACAGCTCTTTTCTCTACTCATCTGAGTTATTAAATTTCGCTAATGCGTAAATGCCTTCTTCATCATCTAATTCAAGTTGTAATCTCGCTGCGAATGGATTGACATTATATTCTCTGTCAAGCAATAAGCGTAAAGCTTCGATTAAGTTTGCTTGAATTAAAATTTGCTGGCGACCATTTACCTCTACTTCCGCAGAGAAACCGTAGTCGTCATCATACATGAGTTCAACTAACACTTCTTCTGGACCCACTTGTCTTTTTTCAGCTATATATACGCAAAGCGCATTTATAAGCTCTTGTTCAGAAATTTTTATTGTTTCCATGCTACTTCATCTGCTTTCTTCTTACGTTGGTCTTTGAAGTATTTAAATGCACGAACTGCTAACATTACGATACCAGCCATTACTAACATATTTACCATAAACGCTAATACAGAACCAAGAGCTCCCATATTTGCAAATAAGCTACCCATTAGTAAACCACCAAGACCACCTAGTAATAAACCTTTCATAAAGCTTCCTTTATTACTTTTTGGTGCCGTGTTTGTTGCTTTCGTTTTTGAATCTGGAGTCGTTTTTTGAGAATTTACATTTGAGTCTTTTTTGTTTAAATCAACTTTTGACTTTTGACCTGAACTTGGTGTAAATGATTTTTTACCAGATTTGTAACTTTTCGCTGCTGCATGATCTACGAACATAAAGCTGCTAGCCCCAAAGATAACCATGAATGCTGTCATTACTGCTACAAGTTTTTTCAACATATTATATCCATTCTCCTTTTATATAGATATATGTGAAATCTATCTTTCTAGTAAATTCAGAATGATAGATTTGTTTTTAAGAACATTTTAAAGGTTCTTATGAACTTATTATATGAACTTTTGTCGAAATATGCAAGTATTATTTACTTTCAACAGTTTGGTCACAAAGGAAAAATTAAGCAAAACAGAATTGACTTTAAATGAAACAAAACATATTATAAGTTCATAAGAACTTTTTATTATTTTGGAGGTGAAAAGATGGAAACATTTCATCTCACACGAAACGAAATGGCTACCCTTCTTCTATCACTAAGAGGATGGAATACGAAAAAGCCTCTCGGTATTTTACAAGAAGCTTGGGCAAAGTCACATAAAAAAGATATTGAAAGCGGACAAAGCGTTACAGCTTTTATTACTACCGCACTTTCACCTATTTTTGAAAAGCTGATTAAAATTGACGATACTGATGTCGGTTTTTCTTTAAATGAAATAGTTGCGCTTGGCAATCAGATTGAAAACACAAGTTTCTCTGTAACTGCTATGCAAAACTGGGTGAAACGAGATATAAAAGAAATGATTGGCTCTCCTCAAAAGGGGAAAAAATATTCAATTGAACAAGCAGCCTTACTATTTATTGTCGAAGATTTAAAAACAGCACTTGATTTTGAATCCATTCGTAAGCTATTACGCCTTATTGTAAATGACCCAGCCGATCGAAGTGATGATTTAATCAATCCTGTTCATTTATATGTAGCATACTCTTCTCTATTTGAAGAACTCAATCAAGGGAATTGCTTACAATTAAATGCAACAGATACCGTTCATACAATTGAAAACATCGTAAAAGAAAAAGCTGATAAAATCGCAAGCAAGTTCGATCAAATTAATAACGAACAACGCGAAGCAATTCGTAACGCTATTATTATTGCGACCCTTTCTGTACATACCGCATATGTACAAATGTTAGCAAAACGTTACGTAACAGCAACTTTATTTTTACAGAACTTAGATGTGAAGCCTTAAAAAACAAGCATCCCCCGTCATATACGTAGTACAGGGGGATGCTTGTTTTCAATCAATATAAAATACAAAAATCATTTTACATCTAAGTTTCATTCTACAATAGCTCTTGATTATGTAAAAATCATGACTAACCTAACATTCAACAATGTTCATTTCTTTTTATTAAATTCCCATCAGATTTTCTCAATAAACTTAATTACTTCATCTTTATAATTATATTTGTCATTAATTTCTTGTAATAATTCAATATCATGCGTATGAGTTTTTCCTGTCTCTAACAGCTCACGATATAAATCAATATAAGGAAGATTTTTATTTATGGCATTTTTATATTCCTTTTCTACATCGTAAAAAACCTTTTTAAACCTCACATCAGTAATCCCTGCCTCATCAATTTCAAGAATTGCATACTGAGCACGTAAGTCAGAGTTTAGCTTATTCCACTTGTAAAAAGGTTGTCCAACTGTTCCTGGGTTAATAATTAATTGATCATTGCTACTATAGCGCAATAATTGATGGTGGGTATGAGCGTAAATCGCAATATCATAATCACGATCAAATAACCGATCAAACTGTCCCTGATTATTAGTGGGCCACAAATCTCCACCGTAATTTTTATTTTGTAGATTATGACTAATACTGATTGATAAATCATTAACCTGTTTTGTTATATGTAATGGTAAATTTTTAACATGCTTAATATAGTTTTCATCCAAGTTTTCACATTGATACTGAACTAATCTAGAAACATAAATATCAGTTGCGTTATCAATATCAATATTTTTATTAAGAACGTCAAGAAAACTATCTTCCCAGTTTCCTTGTACATAAGTATCAACGTTAATACTTTCTAATATTTCAAATAAATCATTCGATCCAGGACCAGGCATAATTAAATCTCCTAAAAACCAATAATCAGTCACACCTTCTTTCATAGAATCTTCGATAACTGCTTTTAAAGCAGTTGCATTTCCATGTACATCTGCCAGTACAGCAATTTTATGTTTCATGTATTTTATTCCCTCCTCTAAATTTACGTTTCCATCTCATTCATTTTTTATTTTCGAACCAAATCAAATTGAATAGGCATATTCTTTTTTAGGCAATTTTACTATCTCTTGAATGAAATTTGATTTCTCTAAAATGTCCTCTAACTGCCCCTCACTATAGACGTAAATACCACCTACATATGAACTGTACGCCTTTTTCTCAGTTATTACTGCTAAGGTGCTATTTTCCTTTTTAAAATCACCCTCTAGTCCTTTTTCAAAAGATAAACTTTTGGCTTCTGAAAAATAAAGGTGAATTAACGTCGCTAATTGTACGTCCTCTGATTTTGCAAAGTACTTTATTTCATTTAAAATCATTTCATCTTGTAACGGAAGAAAGTCTTCTACTTCTAACTTCTCTCCTTTATGAAAGAAGTTTTGAAGTTCAGGAGTATAGAACGAAAGATTTTTCTCCTCTATCATTTTTAAAATTGTTTGCAGCAATATGTCTTTTCCTATCACAAACGGGTGGCCAAATCCATTATTGTAAAGCTCTTCTTTCATTTTCATTAATTGTTCGATGAAGGGGATTCCTGATTCTTCAATAACAAGTTTATCGTCAATTAAACGCATGTTAGCAATCAATTCTTCTATCTGTAAACCTTCTAATTCAAGCGATGAGTAATATAAATCTCTATTCCAAAAATCTAATTGATCCATTCCTAATGAATTAAATAAGAGCTCATCTATAATTGGAAAAACTCCATCTTCTGTTAAAGCTTTCGTTACATCATCTAATAATCTATGTGTTTGATTTAAAATCGTACGTATTTCTTCGTCCTCTTGAATGATTCGTACCGTCCACTCACCATGATCTTCACCCGATATTTGCTGAAAACAATGTGAATATGGCCCATGTCCAACATCGTGTAGAAGGGCTACAGTAGATACTAGCTTTCGTTCATATTTCGATAAATGTATGTCACCAATCTCAGTAAGATGTTCTATCACTTTATTTACTAGCACATATACACCTATCGAATGTTCTTCCCTCGTATGCATTGCGTTCTCATGTAAAAAATAAGTATGTCCTTGTTGTTTAATATTCGCCAACCTTTGAAATGCTTTTGTATCTATCAATCGAAGGATATCTCTATCACGAATAGAGATTGGTCCATAAATCGGATCTGTAATATACATACGTTCTCCTCCTATTTTTGTAAATGAAAGACCTATACCATTATACTTAATTTTCAGTCTATTATCATTGATATATGAGAAATTTTTAATAATCTTTTCATTAACTCTTCATGAAAACGCGGCTTATATCTTTTACTATAATAATTATGAGAGACATAAAAGAATTGAAATAGCAATCCCCTATGTAAATAAGGTATAATCTACATATAGTGAACCTTTTACGTCATTAAATAAAAGGTTCTTATACTCAAAAATTCATAAACTAGAAGGTGCAACAATGTTAAGTAGTTTTATTCATTCAGTATTAACGTTTTTTGAAGGATTAGGTTATTGGGGCATTATGCTTGGACTTATGATTGAAATTATCCCAAGTGAAATTGTCCTTGCTTATGCAGGATACTTAGTATTCAATGGAAGTATCTCATTTATAGGCGCTGTTGTATTCGGTACAATTGGCGGTGTTATTGCTCAAATCTTTATTTATTGGCTTGGACGATACGGCGGACGCCCTATATTAGAACGTTACGGAAAATATATTTTCATACATAAAAAACAAATAGATGCTGCAGAAGATTGGTTTAATCGTTACGGAACTGGCGTCATTTTTACAGCACGCTTCATTCCAGTAGTGCGTCATGCGATTTCAATTCCTGCTGGTATTACAAAAATGCCATTACTACGTTTCACTACATTAACAGCACTTGCGATTATCCCTTGGTCTATTATTTTCATTTATTTAGGTGAAAAACTAGGTGAAAATTGGGAGAATATAAATGATATTGCTGGTCCGTATGTGAAATCATTCGCAATTGGTGGCGTCGTACTTATACTTTTATACTTCGTTATAAAAAAATGGACAAAAAAGCGTAAAAATCTCGCTTAAGAATATAATAAAAACCGCTATAAATTCATTCGGAATTATAGCGGTTTTTTATTTATATATGAATTAATCTTCAGGAATTATATAATACCTTTCCATCTACATTTACATGGATAAGCAACCATTTGATCATTTCTTTCGTATATTATCTCAAAAAGGAGTGATTCCCCTATGCATTGGCAGCAAAAAATACCGTACTTAATCGGACGCCCTATCGGCATTTCCTTCATAAATGGGCAAGGAACTTCTGGTGTATTATGTTCAGCGCATGATGGTCAATTATATGTGTATGAATACCTTTATCAAGCTCAGTTTGCAATGAAACATTATGATTATAGACAGATTCAAGATATACATGCATTCCCAAATTGTCCTCACCAAAATCCTCTATACTAAAAAAATCGGAACGGCTCATAGCCATTCCGATTTCTATACTTTATTTCTCAGAATAAAATTTCTGCACTGCTTCATCAAAATAAATCCAACCTTTCCAGCCCAAATGAATCGTATCTTTTAAGAAATACTTATCATATTCATGACCAGAGAAATCAATTACTGGATATCCTGCTTTCTCAACCTGTTCTCGAACTTTTTTATAATACACTTCACGGCGTTCTTTCGGGAAGCCAGTATAATCATACCAAGGCCCATTTACAGGTACAGAAATAAAGAGTGGTTTGACATTTTTCTCTTTAAATAACTCTAAAATAATTTGTAAATCATCGTATTCTGGTGATTCATCATATGTTTCATTTGCTCTAAAGTTTTTTAAACCTTTTAGTTTTTTCTTCAGATTATTCTTATGATAATACGGATTTTCAATTCCGAATGTATTTGTAGTAGACTCAGCTTTCCCTTCTTGTTCTGCGTGTTTACGTGCGTCTTCCCAAGAAATTGAACGAAGTCCGATATTTGTTTTCTCCTTCATCGGTTCGATTTTAAATAAAGAGTTAAATATATCTCTATGATCTAAAATATTTCGATGCATATAAGCAAGTGGTTTAACTAAACCTGCTTTTATGTTATGTTTCGTATCATTATATACAATACCTTCTAATGAATTTTTTAATATATCATCTTCTTGAACAACTTTATAATCTAATAGCCGTTTCGCGATTTGCTTTTTCATTTCTGGATTTATCTTATCATTAAAAATAAAATGATATGCTTGTTGTTTGGAGAAATTATTAGTGAAATCCCCTTGTGAGACACCAGTCTTTGTAAACCATTGTGGTGAAAGAACAAAGACTACTTTTTTACCTTCTAATTCATCCATAGTAGATGTCATATTTAAAATATGAGCTAAACTTTGTGTACCGCCAGTTCCAATTAAAAACGGTGTAAAACCAGCTGGATTTACTTTGAAATAATTAGACGGATGATATGCATCCATTCGTAAAAATTCTGATGAACCGTACATCGGTAAATACTGTGAATTCTCTAACATTTTTTGCTGTAAGAAAACACTTTGTAATTTCTCTTTTTGTAAAGAAGTTGCCGCATCTTCTACCTTCTTATCACTAATAAGCGATACTAAACTTTTCGATGGGATTAGAATGATAATGAAAAAAAGCACACATGCTAAAATTATAGGACCAAAAGCATGCTTCATTTTCATCTTCTGTCCCTCTTTCTATCGTTATTAAATTGTAACCCTTGTTTTTGACACGTCATCTTTTCTCTCCTTTGTCTCTATACATGTTCCATTCTATTTATCTATTATATACATGTATGTATTTCCTTCCTTGTTCTATTAAGCCCTATATAAATAGCGCAAGAAAATGTTTCCATAGAAACATGTTAATTATACAAGATTCTACATAAATTTCACACTGGAATTTTAGTAATAATTTTATTTTTTAACAATAAAAAAACATATGAAATGTCTAGAATTCTTCGGATGATGTATGAAGTTCAAAATATGATAATAAACGCCCGCTATGATTAACTTCATGAGTATATATAAACCCGAGCTTTCGTAAAAGTTTTTTCGAGCTCTCATTTGCTACTTTAACTCTAGCAATTATTCTTGTTACATTCAAAGTCTCTATTGCATATTTAATGGAAGCCTCTGCTGCTTCTAATGCATACCCATTCCTCCAATGTTCTGGGTCAAGGAGATACATAATTTCTATTTCACCTGTTTCCTCTACCGTTCTTAAACCACAATGTCCTAAAAGCTTTCCTGTTTCACTATTAAATAACAACCATACCCCAAAGTCATACTGTTCCCAATGTAAGATAAGTTGCCCAATATAATCATTTGTTTCTTCCTTCGACATTCCTCTTGATTTAGCCAACCATTTGCCAACAGTATCTTTTTTTAATATGTTATAAAACTGATTAATATCTTCTACAATTGGTTTCCTCATAAATAATCTTTTTGTATAAATTACTTTCTCTTCTTCAAACATAGACATCATTTCCCCTCCAAATACTGTTTACAGACTAATAAATTATACCATGAACTATTTTTCTAACTTTAAATAAGAAAAACAGACTATCACATACATGAAGTCTGTTTCTCCATTCTTTTATTTTTGTACATCTGCCCATTTTAAACTTGTAGCTGGACCAAATTGATGTACATATAAATCTTTCACATATGGTTTTTGTAAGTAAGATAATCCGCGCTGGAATACCGGTGCAATTACTGCATCATCAAGTAGCATTTTTTCAGCTTCTTGCATTGCTTTCCAGCGAGCCTTTTCATCATTACCTAATTCTGTTTTAATCTTCTTAATTAACGCATCATATTCCGGGTTTGCATATTCTGTATTATTGACGCTACTTCCAGAAAGGAATACTTCTAAGTAAGTCATTGGATCTGGATAATCTGGTAACCAGCGTGATAACGACATTTCATATTCTTTCTTCTTCTCAAGTGCTAATTTTTGCGTATGTGGTTGTAATTTCACATTCACTTTTAATCCTGGTAAGTTTTTCTCAAGCTGCTCTTTAATGTACTCTCCAACTTTTTTAAAGTTTTCCAAGTCATAATTTAATAGTTCTAACGTCACTTCATCTGTACCTGTTTCTTGCTTTGCCTTTTCCCAATATTCTTTCGCTTTTTTTACATCAGTTTTATTAAACTCACCTGCCGTACTTCTAAAATCTTTTTTATCTGGTCCCTTTAAAAATCCTTTTGGTACGTAATAGTTTGCTGCAACCGATCCATCATTTAAAAATGAATCTGCGAGTCCCTTCTTATCAAAAACTGTACTTAGCGCAAGACGTGCATTTTTATTTTTAAGAATCGGTACATTTTCATTAAATCGGAAGAAGTACATAACTGGATCTGTATATTGTTTTAGCTCTTTATTATTTTTATATTTATCTACGAATTCTGTAGAAATAACAGCTCTATCAACTTTATCTGTTTCATATAAATTTACCGCAGTTGAAATTTCTTTTACAATTTGATAGTTTACTTCATCTAACTTCACTTCTTTTTTATCCCAATACTTATCGTTTTTCTTCATTGTAAAGCTAGCTTCATGCTTCCACTCTGATAATGTAAACGGTCCATTATATACCGCTTTATTTGCTTCTAATCCATATTTATCACCTTGCTCTTTCGCATATTTTTCGTTAATTGGATAGAAGGATGGTAAAATTAATAATTTCGTAAAATACGGTACAGGATGTTCTAGCTCTACGACGAATGTTTTATCATCCTTCGCTTTTACTCCTAATTCATCTAGACCTAGTTGTTTTTTATTTATCTTCTCAGCATTTTTTACATCGTACGCAATGTATGCATATTGAGAAGCAGTATCTGGATTTATCAATTGCTTCCAAGCGTATACGTAATCATGAGCGGTTACTGGCTCTCCGTTAGACCATTTCGCATCACGCAATTGGAATGTATATGTTTTTCCATCTTTACTCACTTCATATTTTTGTGCGCCGGCTTCAATTATTTCATCATTTTTCGATAGACGGAATAGTCCTTCCATTACGTTATTCAAAACGTTAAACGAGACTGCATCTGTTACTTTCCCTGAATTTAACGACGGAATTTCACCTGTTTCTAGTAACTGTAATACTTTCTTCTCATCTTTCGGCTTTGTTGCAGTTTTTTCTTTTGCGCAACCAACTAAAAATGAAGAAACTAATAGAGTACTAACTAATGAGTAACGAACAACTTTTTTCATTTAAAAACCCCCTTCTATTTTTAAGGTAAGTAACGACGAGCACCAGCGTATTCTTCTATATATCCTGGTGTATTTAGCGGTATAATCTCTACCGACCTTTCAGCTCTTGGTGAGTGAATCATATTGCCATCACCAATATACATTGCAACGTGATGGACACTACCTTTCCCTTGATCATGTGCAAAGAAAATTAAATCTCCTTTTTGTAGATTTTCTTTATCAACTGCAACCCCTGCTCTTGATTGCGGTCCAGAATCTCGCGGAATTGTAATGCCGTGCGATTTATAGATCGTATGTGTGAAGCCAGAGCAATCAAATCCAAAACCACTTGTACCAGCCCATATATACGGTAAGCCTAAAAACATTTTCCCTGTGTTAATTAAATCATTGGCCGCCGGAGTTGGAATATCAGTTTGAGATCGGTAAACTGTTCCATCATTTTTTCGTAGCCATGCTTTCTGACCATTTGGCAACAATACACGGTATGAAATTGTGTCTTCACTTAATAGCGGCAGTCTTGTATTATAACTGACTTCAAGTGATTTATGTTTTTCAGAAGGATTTATATATAAAATCGCTGTTGGTTTAGTTATTAAGACAAAAGGTTCATTTGTTTTATCTGCAAATTCTTGATTATATGTTAATTGTTTTTCAGGCATCCAGCCCGGATAACCTTCTTCATTTCGTGGTGTTGGCTGTCCATGCACTAATACCTTCACCCATTCGCCTTTCTTATCAATAACAGTTACTTCTTGACCGAGTAAAGCTTGTGTTTCTAATTTATTTGCATTTGTTAACCATAGTTTCTCGTCAAGTGTCATTGATTTCGTCCATTTCCATAGATCCACTGGATTTGTTGCACTCGGTGTATCGATTGGTCTTAATGAATCAGGTGCTGTCCATAACGTTGCAGCAGATACATCTATAAATGCTTTATTATCCTTCTTTTCTTCAGCATTTGCCGATGTAAACGATGAAAATATAAATAAAGTTGTTAAAAATGCAGTTCCTACTTTTTTCATATATATCCCCCTTAAAAGATAGTTTACTTGTCTCTTCTCCTAAGATTTACTATTCACTGTCGATTGAAGGTTTACTTTTGATCCAGAATAAGTCATTCCTTCTGGCTCTTCCATTAACCAAAGCGGTGCATCAAGATCAAAATAATGAATATTAGGATGCGCTGCCGCTAAATGCGCAACAGCACTAACGGAAAGTGAAGACTCCATCATGCTGCCCACCATACACTTCACACCAGCTGTTTCTGCGATATCAGCAATACGCCATGCTTCACGTATGCCACCACATTTCATTAATTTAATATTAATGAAGTCTGCATATCTTCCTTGAACGAGCTTTAATGCGTCACTTGCTGAAAATATACTTTCATCGGCCATAATTGGCGTTTGCACACGATCTTTGACGTACTTTAACCCATCCCAATCTTTCGCGTGTACTGGTTGTTCAATAAATTCTATATTTAAATTACGATTTTCCATCTCTTGAATGATAGAAACCGCTTCTTTTGGACTCCAACCTTGATTCGCATCTAAACGTAATGTCGTATTTCTTGGTACCACATTTCGAATTGCCTCAATACGTTCCAAATCTAAATGCGCCTCTTTACCCACTTTAATCTTTAATGTTTGAAATCCTTTTTCTATATGTTTCTTCGCTTCTTTTGCCATTAATACAGGCTCATCCACACTCACTGTAATATCGGTATGAATTTCTTTCTTCCCGCCTAACAATGCATATAACGGCACATTTTGATATTGGCAATATACATCATATAAAGCGATATCTACCGCTGCTTTTGCACTTGAATTTCCAATACAACTCATTTGAATGCGCTGTAGTAACTGCTGAAATTGAATGATATTTTGACCAATTAAACATGAACGCATCGGCCCTAAAATCGCTTCTTCCATTCCACTGGTGAAATCCCCCGTAATAACTGGCGTTGCGGCTGCAGCCCCCTTACCAATCACTCCTTCGTCTGTATGAATATAAACATCTATACTTTCAATTTCGGTTACAGTACGAAGCGCGGTTTTAAACGGTGTATGCAGTTTTACACGTCTACGATTTACTTTTACATCTGTAATTTTCATTTTGTTCATCCTTTCGTTCTCCAATGAAGTGAAATTTTAATCCACCGGAGATTTATACCCACGGATTATTAGGTAAACCCATTGGGCATTTACTCTCCTATCTCTCTACTTTATTTTCGTTTGCTTTTGATGTAGGACGATAATGTGAAATAAAAAAATCCAGCCATAAGAATGATTCTTACGGCTGGATTTTGTCTATGATTGAGTAGACAAAGCAGCAATCTGATTATATTTTTTCTGTGCATCTTTTAGCGCTACAAGTAACGCTTTTTGAGAAGAACCGAAATATCGGTTCTTTACTTCCATTACTAACGCCGGGTCATTTATATTTTTATGTAGAAATAAATATTTAACAAATTGAGATGTTAATGCAATTGTCGCTGAGCAGTCTGCATCTACAATTTCCCCTGTATCCTTAACAAGTATAAATGCTACGAAATAGCTTTTAAACTTTTCAGTAATGGGATTATTTTGAGGTGCTTTCGCATCCCCTACGATATAAATTGTATTTGAAGCGTACACAGCTATCTTCCTTTCTTATACGAGGATAACGGGTTTCTTAATAGTCATATGAGCGAGGAACTCAACGTTGATTAAAAAATGTATCCGCTTACCTTGTATTATAATATAATTGACAGAATTTTAACAACATTTATTTTAGTGCATATTCCATATTTATGAAAACAGCTTAAACTCTTCATTTCTACAATATGTGATTGTTCCTTGTACCATGACATTCATACATGAAAAACTGCACCCCCAATTGTTAGACGGTGTCTAACAATTGGGGGTGCAGTTCAATGGCTAACTGTTTTTTATTACTTTGGCATCACAAATATAGATGTGATTGTTCCTTGTACCATGACATTCATACATGAAAAACTGCACCCCCAATTGTTAGATAACAATTGGGGGTGCAGTTCAATGGCTAACTGTTTTTTATTACTTTGGCATCACAAATATAGTTTCATTTGACTTAGAAAATTGATACTCTTTTCTCGCTAACTTCAAAATTTCTTCCTCATCGTCTGTTAAATTTTCTATGTTAGTCTTTAAAGAATCTTTATCTTTCTTTAAAGATACTAATTGCTTCTTTTGATCCGTAATCGTATCTTTCTTTTTATCAATTACTTCTTGTTGTTTCGTTAAAATATATTGAACGTACAGAGTAGTTGTCGCAATAAAAAGGACCATTAAAATAAGTCGCCTTAACTTCTTTTTATTTACCCTACGCTTGTCACTAGGTTGTGATAATTGCTCTGGTATATTAGGAACATTTACTCGCTCGAGTTTCCTCATTCAAATCCCCCTAACCCATATTTTTCACTACCATCGGCACGTTTTCTTACTAAATTAAATTCTATTCTTATAAAATA
The DNA here is from genome assembly GCF_008368795.1 of Bacillus sp. BF2-3. Taxonomy (NCBI): domain Bacteria; kingdom Bacillati; phylum Bacillota; class Bacilli; order Caryophanales; family Bacillaceae; genus Bacillus; species Bacillus sp. BF2-3. The sequence continues at coordinate 94,815 of NZ_QOSA01000001.1, read as the reverse complement.
AACTCCTTCACAAAAATATCCCATAAATTAACCAATTAAAGATAGCATTCGACGACATTTCCATATTTACACCGATTTTTTTTATACATGCTGCTATAAAATAGTAGTTTCTGTAATTCTTTTTCTACTATTGTAGAAGAGTTTTTTCACACAAAAAATTCCTTCCTCACATATCCATGTTATAACATGCTTACAAGGAGGGGGAATATGCATTACCGCACATTAGGTAAAACTGGAATAACTGTTTCTGAAATAGGTTTTGGCGCATGGGCAATCGGTGGTGATGAATGGGGACCTGTTAACGATAAACAATCTATAACCGCTATAAAAAAAGCAATTGAGTGTGGTGTGAATTTTATTGATACTGCGGATGTGTATGGTTTAGGACATAGCGAAAAGTTGGTGGCTACCGCGATTAAAGGACATCGCAATGATATTATCCTATCAACGAAAGGTGGTTTAATCGGGCATCACTACGACCCTAATGGAGTTCCTGTATATGATACTCCCGAAAAAATCATCGCCGTATTCGAAACAAGTTTACAACGTCTTCAAACAGATTATATTGATCTTTATTTTTGTCATATTTGGTGGCATAATCGTAGGGAAACAGAAGCATTTCTACGTGCATTTGACATATTAAAACGTGATGGCAAAGTAAGAGCAGTCGGTGTTTCGACTCATGATTTACAATACATTCATCATTTCAATAACAACAACGAAATTGATATCGTACAGCTTGATTACAATATATTAAATCGAAAACCAGAAAAAGATATATTACCATTTTTACAAGAGAAAAATTTAGGAGCTGTTATTCGTGGTCCATTAAAAATGGGCATTTTAACTGGAAAATTCACAAATAAAACAATTTTTCCGGATGGAGATTTACGCAAAGATTGGCCAAATGAAACTTGGTTTCAAGAAGACTTACAAACTGTAGAGAAACTTCGGTTGCTCTCAAATAAAAATCAGACCTTAGGGCAACTTGCACTTCGCTATGTACTCTCTCATCCGGCAGTAAGTGTTGTAATTCCTGGTGCCAAAACAGGAATACAAGCACAAGAAAATGCAAATGCATCTGTTCGCCCTATGTTGAGTGATGAAGAGCTTAACTATATTCATTCAATATAAAAAGCCCAATCCGGGCTTTTTAATTTGGGAAACTAATATCATACTCCATTCGCTTCGCTGTGTCCTCCGCAACATGCACACCTAACAAGTTTTTCACAATATGAAATGCCATATTAATTCCAGCTGAAATTCCGGCAGATGTTATAATATGTCCTTCATCTATAAACTTTACATTTTCTATAACTTCAACATTTTGAAACTCATTTTTAAACTTTTCAATACTAGCCCAATGTGTTGTTGCTTTTAAACCTTCTAGTAAACCTGCTTTCGCCAGTAATAGCGCTCCTGTACAAACTGAAGTCATCAGCTTTACTTCTTTCATTTGTTGGCGAATCCATTTTATTACTATTTCATTTTTTATTTCATATTTTCTAGCACCTAGCCCGCCCGGAATTATTAAAATATCCACTGGTGGTAAATTTTCAATACTATAATCTGACTGTACTTTCAATCCATTCCTTGCTGTAATCATTTCCCCATTCTCGCTAACTGTATAAACAGTAAATGGTTTTTCTCCATTCACCTCAGTTACAGAAAAAACTTCAAATGGCCCTGCAAAGTCTAACACTTTTACTTCATTAAATAAAAATATACCAACACTCCATTTATTCATCATAAGTTCACTTCCTGTTTCAAATGATGTAAAAGGTGATCATATCCTTTTTCTAATGCAATATCATACGCTGTTTTCCCATCACTTTTCTTAATCATCTTATTAGCTCCATTTTTAAGGAGCAACATAATTATTTCCTCATTTCCTAATAATGCTGCTTCGTGGAGTCCTGTCCAGCCACCACTTTGCATAATATTTATATCTGATCCTTTTTCAATTAAGAAATCGACAAGTTCACTTTGCTTGTTCGCAATTGCCGCTTGCAAAGGCGTATTTTCATTTTCGTTTTTCGCTCTACTATGTATATCTGCACCACTTTCTAAAAGAAAACTCGCTATTTCTTTCTGTCCAAAATAAGCTGCTAAATGAAGTGGTGTCCATCCATCTTCACTACATTCGTTAACAATACTTGGACTCGCCTTTATAAACTTCACTACTTTTTCCTTATTACCACTTATAACAGCTTGTGCTATTGATTGTAAATGCTCCATAATAATCTCCCATCCTTCAAAATATTTAAGCATCTCCTTCTACATGTTCTATTCATTATTATATTTTTCTTTTAAAATCTTAAGTTTACATAATAATATTATATATCACTTTTTTGTGCTTAATGCTGAATAGCAATACTGTTAAAAATACTGCCTTTAAACAATGAAGACCATGATTTCATTAGAGTGACTGAAAAAGCAAGCAAAAAACTATACACATAGTTTTCATCATATTTGTTCAGTTGCATGAACTAAAACAGGTAATGTTTATTCTGCTATTTATACTTTCAACATATCAAATAATATTATTCCAATAAAAAACAATCCATTTTAAAAATGGATTGTTTTTTTATTTCTGTTTTATGCGGTTTATTTTATTTTTGTATTTTCAATGATAGAATAATTATATTTACAAAAATGAAACGCTACTATCTTAGCCCCTCTTATAGTAAGTTTTTCGTTCGAAAACAAAAATACAATTTCACCTTACAATTGAAAAAACATATGTGAAAGTTTCTAAAACAGCTGCCTTATCATACTAATCTATAGCAATTCTGTCTTCTTCCCTTACCTGTTTCCTTTAACACATACGATTTTAAAACTAGCGCCGTTAATGCATCTGTTAATGTTTTATATGATAAATTTGATAATGCCAATAGATCGTTCGTATATAACATTCTATGCTTCTCTAATAATAATAGTACTAATCGTTCAGACGGTTTTAATGCCTCGTCACTTTCTAGTATAAAGTCTATATTTTTCATTTCTCTAATTACTACTCCTTATATAAAAAAATACTTTAGGTGCTAATTTAATATGAAAATAATACATAACAAAATTATAGATATATTAAAATAGTACCATCTAAAAACACTATTATACTATAACATAGAAGTAGTGTTTCCCCAAATAGGAAATGCTTTTTTATATCGCTGTAAGATTCTTGCAAATGTACATAATATTTTGTACCATTACCCGCCAAGTTTTCTTCTAATTTCGCTGCTCATCTCGATGTATTGGTAATCAATGAAGTTCTTCTAAATTTATAAACAAATAAAAAACGGTTCGTCTATCATGCCCTAAACATGAATGACAACCGTTTTCTAGTTTCTTCTTAATTAACATGCTCTATCTTAAATATTTCTTGCAATATGCGGCTTACTGTAATGACTTGTTCCACCGCCACCTACAACTACTTTACCGCCTTTTTCGAAAATTAATAATTTACTTGAACCATCTGCAAGAAGCACTATTACTTCAGCATTATTACTTGTTGCTATATAAATTACATAACCACTCTTTGATATACAAGTTTCCCAATTCGCATCAAATTCTGATCTTACTACACGATTTGAATACACTTGATTTTCAATTCTATCTTGTTCTACGTTTTCCAAATTTATTCTCCCCTCTTCCCTGCATAGTTATATATATTAAAATAGCACCATCTAAAATAGTGACCGATTTTAACATAAATAGTATATGTAATTAGTAGGAGAATGCTTGGACAATAGAAACGAAATAGACTTCGGGAATTTTACAATTGAAACTTCTCTTTAATCATTTCCGCTACTTCTTTTGCACTCAAATACGTGTTATTAATTTTTATATACTCTTCTTTTTCAATTTCACCATGAAGAGAGTTTAATCTATGCATTTTCATCGTTTCTTTCAAATTATTTTTAGACCACTCAATATCTCTTTTTTTCGGTTTATGTTCTAATCTATTCGGGCTTTTATTTCGTTCTAATCTTTCATCTAATTCCGCTTCCAGCTCTACAAAATACACTGTCCCACCTTTTGATTCAAAAATATTTTCTACATGATGTATATAATCCCAATCCTCTTGGAGGTCAAATGCCCATATATACGTAAAAATCATTCCAGATAAATCACTTTTAGATACTTCTTCAAATATTTCATTACGAAATAAACTTACTAGTCTTTTTGCTTCTTTCGTACTGTAATCAAAAATTGGACTTACTAAATCAATTGTCATGTGGTTATGAAAAAGTTTTAAACCAGTTAATGTTGCTAATTCTTGTCCCACTGTCATTTTCCCAACTGCTTGTGGGCCAAATATTAATATAAGTTTCATTTATTTCCCTCCAATCTTTCTCTATAAACCATTACATAAAATAAAAAATAAGACAGCCGATTTTAAAACGATTGCCTTATTTTTTATTCATAGTTTTAGTTCTATTCTTTTCGCACAGCTTCAAAAGTAATCATTTGATTTGCATTTGACGGTTCTTTTTCATAAACATATTCAGCAGAGCAAGTAATGTTTGAGAAACCTATACTTTCTAAAAGAAGTATAAACTCTTCTATTCCATACCAGCGCAGCGCAAAGCGTTGCAATTCTGTTTGTACTAACTGTCCTTTACTCCACTTTTCATATTTCAAATATGATACAGTAACTTGGTTCAGCCAATCTATTTCAATTGATTTATTTTCTAATGTGATTCCGTCTCCGCTTGGCAAAGAGAAAGTCGATGTATGAATTTCCCCAGTCTTCCATTTATGCGGGAGCATAATATCTACGATTAATCGTCCACCTGGATTAAGATGTTCATAAAAACATTTTAATGCATTTATAGAATCCAAACGATTTTCAATTAAACAAAAAGATCCAGTAGGAATGATAATTGCTTCATATTTATGCGGAAGTGAAAATTGTTGCAAGCTTCCTTCATATAAATTAGGATGTAAGCCTCTCTCTTTACAGCGCTTACGGCAAGAATCTAGCATTTCAGGTGAATAATCTATCCCATCCACTTTAAAACCAGCCTCTAGAAGCGGAATGATGACACGCCCTGAACCTACTGCGGCTTCGAGGATTCTTCCTCTACAATCTTTTAAACGTTCTTTGTAATACTCAATATCACCATTTAAAGAATAACCGACTGGTTTTGTGTAATCATACAGTTCCGTACAAAGTGTACTATAAAAACTAAACATTTATTTTCTCCTCCGTTTTTACGTACGGAAGATTTCAATTCAACTAATCTTCCTGTACCTCTAATTTTAATGAGATTTCGAAAGAGCTGACTATCATAATATATCACTCACTTTCCATAGAATATAATGATATTGTATTACATACCCTTCCAATTTGAAATATAAAAATTAAAAATTCAGACTACAAATTAAAGAGCTTACTTTAGTAAGCTCTTTAGAAAAAATATTTATTTCACAATCGGCAATGTCACTTCACTTAATTTCACTGTAAGTTTCGTGCCAGCTTTCGGTCTAATTGTATAATCATAATCACTTGCAATTAAAACAACTCCGATTTGATGCCCCACTTTAAATACATAATCATCTGGCTGCATATCCCATGTAAATGTATAATCTTTGCCCGCTTGAATCGCTGTTGAATTTTCTATACTCTTTACGTTTTGTGGATCCATCCAGCCTCTCGTTACGATTTCCGGCTTCGCTCCTCCATAGTCAACAAGTAACGCTGTTAAATTTGATACAGATCGATCAATATTTCCTGTAATTGAAATCTTTGGTGTACCACTTATACGCGTATCTTTTTGCAGTACAGGCATTGTATATACTAATCGATTTGCTACTTCTAATTCTGGATTTGCTACTAATTGGTTTGATTTTATTTGTGCATCATCTAAGAATGAGAAAACTTTATTAGCCGATCCCATACTTAGTGGCAAATTGACTGATTTATTGCTTAAATACATACGGATTTTTGAAGGTACAGCTGCTGGATCTGGCCAATTTTTTATCTTTTGCCACGTTTTATTTTCTCTTTGCACATCAACCATTGGTTCATCCATAATTCCATTTTCAATCCCGTATAACCAATAATCTAACCATTTATTTTGTGTTTGCTGCCAGCTATTACTTGATGTCCCACCATGACCACCTTGGTGTAGCCACATTTTACGCGGAACATTATTTTCTCCAAGTGCTTCCCACCATTGCGCGAACTGTTTTGTTTTAACATTCCAATCGTTTAAACCATGAACAACAAATACACTCGCTTTTACATTTTTAGCATCTTTTACATAGTTACGTTTATCCCAAAAACCATTATAATTACCTGTTTTTCGGTCTTGTCCAGCCGTTAACTCTTTTATAACTTGTCCGCAAACTTCAGGGTTTTCCCTTGTCAGTACTGCTTCTGCCATATTATCTGTATCTTCCCCTTGATATCCGCCTGGAGCAATGACTGCACCATTTGCACGATAATAATCATACCAACTACTAATTGCTGCGATTGGAATAATTGTTTTTAAACCTTCGACTCCAGTAGTCGCAACAGCATTTGGTAATGTACCATTATAGGAAACTCCAGTCATACCTACATTTCCTGTAGACCAATTTGCCTGAACTTCCTCACCCTGTTCTGTAAATGCTTTCGCGCGACCGTTTACCCAATCAATAACAGATTTTGTCCCGAGTATCTCTTGTTCATCTCCAGTTGTAGGGCATCCATCTGATTTTCCAGTACCGATACTTTCGCCTAGAATAACTGCATAACCTCTTGGCACGTAATAGTTCCCATACGAACCAAGATTAACCGCTCCATACGGTTTTCCTTCATACGCATACAATTCTTCATCTACATTATATACAGGAACATCTTTTAATCCAGATCGATATGGACTCATTTCATAAATAACAGGAACTTTCACATTCGGATCTGTCTTTGGACGCATAACTTTTATCGATACTCTGTCTTTCTTACCGTCTCGATCACTATCAACTTCTGTCTCTACATATAAATTTTCGATAATAGCTTCATCGAGAGAATAAATCGGTTTTGTCATCCCATTTTCTAATTCAATTTTCGTACTTTTAGTCTCTTCCTTCTTCTCTGCATGCACATCCATAGTAAAGCTAGGTATAATTGTTGCAGATAGCATTGCTGACAGTGTAATTGCCATTTTCTTTTTACTCAAAATGTTCCCTCCCCTTATTCGTTCTCTTTTACTATATAACAAAATAACTGAAAATTCAGTTTTATTTTATATAAAAGTTGAGAAACTCAAAGATTTCTTATTAAGTAAAATTTAATGCAGGTATGAAAGTATTTTCCCACTTCCTCCTTCTTTATAACGTGAAACTTTAATCAGCCCTCACCAATTGGGCGTTTACGATCAGCAGGGCCACTTCTTTGCTTTCGCTGAATTTTGAGGTGGGGTCTTACTGCCCGGCAAATAGCGGGATAAATAGAGAAAAAGACAACCGATATTTCTATCGATTGCCTTACATTCCATTTATTATTTTTCTAACTCTTTAAAGGTATCTTTCAAGTCTTTATCAGATACCTTTATATCTGCATTTTTAAGCAGTTCTCTAGTAACTTGTTGATGGAATTGAGGATCTTGTATACGTTGCTGTTCTAATTCTTTACGAATATTCTCTTTCTCTTCCTCATACGGTTTAAGCTCTTTTTTATCCATTAGCTTAATAATATGATATCCGAAAGAAGATTTAACAGGTTCACTCAATTGACCAACTTCTAACTTATACGCAGCATCCTCAAATTCTTTCACCATCATACCAGGTCCAAATTCAGATAGTTCCCCACCTTTTTCTTTAGAACCTGGATCCTCTGAATATTGTTTAGCCAATGCCGCGAAATCTTCGCCACTATTTAATTTTTCTTTAATTTCTTTTGCTGTCTTTTCATCTTTTACTAAAATATGGCTAACTTGAAGCTTTGGCTTATAATGATCTTTAATATCTTTTTCCGTTACGGTTGCTTTAATAGCTTTTTCAAAAGCAAAAGTAAGCTTTAATTTCTCTTTCAACTGATCTTCATTTTTCACACCATTGGATTCCATATATGTATTAAAATTATCGCCCATCTTGTCTTTTAATTCTTTTAGTTGTTTCGTTACCTCTTCATCCGTAACTTTATATTTATCATGTAATACTTTTTCTACTATCATTTCAGATAAATTCTGTTTACCGTAGTTTTCTTTTAATTTTTTGTTAAAATCACTTTCTGAAATGCTTCCTGATTTTGTCGTTACAATATTATCTGATGAACCACATGCAGATAAAGATAACGTCATACCCATTAAAATGCTACCAATTACTAATTTCTTTCTTTTCAAATCTGAATACCTCACTTCATTAAATTCAAATATAACTATGTAAATATAACGTTTTCCTGTGAACTTCACGTGAATTTAATGAAAGTAGAACATTTGCTAATTCTCCATTTAATACATCAATTTCGAAAATTATGGTGATTCATCCTATATCGCTAATCTCTAAAGCTGCAAAAAGGACTAATATTTTCATTAGTCCTTTTTCACATTTATATAAAATTGAATTTCTCCATCTATAGAGGAAACTCCATATTCAAAACCATGCCTTTCTAAAATACTTTTCACTATCGCTAGTCCTAATCCTGTACCTGATTTTTCTTTACTACGAGAAGATTCTAGTACGTAAAAAGGCTCCCAGATTTTCTCGATATCCTTAATTTTATCCGTAGGAATGCCATTTTTTATTTGGAAATATATACTTTTATTTCTATCTTCTAATGTAATTATTATGTTTTGATTTGCTGTATATTTTATCGCATTAGAAATTAAATTTTGAAACACCATTCTCATTTTATTTAAATCTGCATAAACGATTGTATTGCCCGCATTACAATTTACTTGCAAGTTAATTTCTTTCGAATCCAGTTCAATCTGATGCTTATCTAATATACTCTGAACCAGTGGTTCAATGGGGAATTCTTCTTTTTGTAAAATATCTCTTTCTAGTTTAGAAAATCGTAATAGTTCTTCAATTAAGTTTGATATTTGATCTGTTTGTTTAATAATTGTATCTACATAAGTCCCATCATCTAATCCATCTTTAATCCCCATAGAGTATGCTTTTACTAATGCGATCGGTGTCTTTAATTCATGCGTTACATCACCCATAAATCGTTTTAAATGTTCATTACGATCAGTTAAGTCTTGATGTGCTTCATGTAGTTTTTCACTCATGATATTAATACTATTGGCCAACTCTCCTATTTCATCATTCGTTTTCACTTTCGTTCTTTTAAACTGCAAATGTGAAATATCCTGAGCCACATCACTTAACTCTTTCAGTGGTGTCGTTATTATTTTTGAAAGTATCCACACAAGTAAAATAATAAGAAGGAGCGAGAAACATAGGATATATAAGTAAAATGTATTTAACGTATTTATAATTTCATTTGAATTCGCAATGGAAGTCCCAATTAAAATTATCGTATCATCTTTCGCAATATATTTAGCAAAAAAACTCGCTTTTACCTTTCCTTGATCGTACAGTTTATTCGATTGCCCTTCCGTCTTCACTTTCATAACTTCGTCTTTCGTAATCCAAAGCTTATTTAACGTTACTTTCTTTTTCGTAAGTTGCATGCGTAACGCGTCGTTCATAGCATCTTCTGACTGATTAATTGGCGTATACACAATTGTAACGTTATTTTCACTTTCAATTGTATGAATAACATCTTCTAAATCATTGACTGGCGCATTTTGTATTTGAGTTGTAAATTCATTTAAGTTTTCACGTGTTTTATAAATATTATATTTCGGCAGGAGAAAGTTAATTAATAATAAAGAAATTGTAAATATAAGAATAACGGTTAAAGAAATGCTGAGAAATAGCTTTTTCCCAAGTTTATTCACTTTGTTCCTCCAAACTATAACCCAGCCCACGATGCGTCTTAATAATATTTTCTCCAATTTTTTTACGCAGCCTTCTTACATGTGTATCAACCGTTCTCTCTTCTCCAAAATAGTCAAATCCCCATACAATGTCTAACAATTTTTTACGAGTTAAAATAGTTCCTTTATGATTTAAAAAGCATTTTATTAATTCGAGCTCTGTTTTTGTAATTTCTAACTCTATATCATTTTTATATACTTTATTTTTGGCAAAATTTATCTTTACATCTTGTACTTGAATAATATCATCATGCTGAATAAGTTTTTTCGCTCGCGTAATTAGTACTCCTGGATGAAATGGTTTTTTTACGTACTCATCTGCCCCACTTTGAAGCGCTGCTAATTCATCTTCACTTTCACTTTTCGCCGTAAGCATTAATACTTTTACGCTTGAATTCTTTTTTATTTCCTGACAGACAGTAATACCACTATGTTTCGGCATCATCCAATCCAAAATAGCTAAATCAATTTTTTCATCATAAAATATTTGAAGTGCTTCCTCTCCGTCTTTCGCTAATAATACTTCAAAGCCTTCTTTTTCAAAATAAGCTTTTAAAATCCTTAACATATCTTGTTCGTCATCTGCAATTAAAACTTTCATATTTTTTCCTCCATTGCTTTTAAACAAAAACCAATTGTATCATACAACATCCTTGTTACATGAATGTGACAGAAAAATATTTAAAGCTTTTGAGGGGATAGTAATGGTGAGGTGTTGTACTATGATAAAAAAAATCGGGGTCATTTCTCTTCTTCTATTTCTATTATCAACAAATGCGTTCGCAAATACAAATCAACAAATTGAAGTATTTGATTGTCAAAAAGAAATGGTCATTCAAAAACAATCTTTAGATCCAGTAATCCAAAAAGAAGCAGTTCAATACGCTAAAGCAATAACTGGTCCATTTAAAAACTTAAATGTCGTTCCAAAAGATGGCTATATGATAAAAATCCCTTTATCTAAGCCAGTTTCTATTACTAATCAATGGTTACACACTACAATAGACGAAGTACTTATACTGCTCCCACTAAATGAAAAGCCTTATATTATGCTTTATGATGATGAAAATAATCCGCATTTTTATTATGTAAAAGGTAAACCAAGATTATTATTGAAACAAATGAACGTTAAAACGTAATTGACTGAAAAGGAGTCACCTTATAAGCTAAATTTTAAAAGCTAAGGTGCTCTTTTTTATAATAACAATTTAGTAAATGAAATTATAAAAGTTGGTTTTTAATATAAGGATCGCAACTTCATATATCAGCGATTTTTAAGATATATCGATTTACCAACAAAAAACCTGTTCGTAGCTATTCTTTGGATAGCAATTTCTATAATAGTTTGTAGTGACTCGATCCCTTATATAATCCCCCTTTTACAAATCCATTCGCAGTATAAAACACATCCCCTTGCTTCGTGTCAGTATGTAAAACAATCACTTCAAAATACTTTTCCGCATGACATAATAGTTGGTTTAATAATAAGTTCCCTAACCCTAAACGCCGATAATCCCTTGAAATATAAAATCTCCTTAACCGCCCAATCTTATTGTCTTTTGTGTACGGATCCTCATTTAAACCTCCAACTCCAATTAACATATCACCTTGAAAAATACCATATAAACATTCTCCAGTTTTATTGAATACATTTACTTTGTTTTTATATTCATTTATTAGTCTTATAAGGAAATTAAACCCTTCTTCTTCACTGTCTTGAACGAGATGACTGAATTCATATTCCATTAAATTTTCTATTTGTTGAATATGTATATCTTTCAAGTCCATTCCCCCTAAGTACGAAAATACATAAAAATGCTCGAGAATCATTTATTCTGAGCATTTTTATGGTTGTTACTTTATTTAATTCATAGTATGCATATACTTCACTTCATATGTAAATCGATAATACAGTTAATTAATTTTATTATGAAAATATAAGAGCCTTGCTACAATCTAGTATGTGGTAAGGCTCTTTAAAGTTGTGTAATTCTTATTGAACTAAAGCACCTGTTTACTTAAATGAATACATATACATTTATAATGTCTCTCAAATATAATATCAGTTTATAAATTCACCATTCTTCTCTAGCAGGTATAAGTTAAATTATAATTTGTTAATTGATATGCTTGTGTAACCACTGTTCAAATATTTTTAACTGTTCTTCAGTATGAAGGTAATGTTCACCCGTCTCCATAACTTCTAATTCACAACAATGTTTTTTTGTAAAATAGTTAATAGTTTCAAATTCGCACAGTTCATCCTTAGCTCCGTACATAATATATGTATCTGTATTCCATGTACTAATAGGATGCTCTTTTACATAGCATAAATAATCCCAATATAACTTTTGACCAATAGGTGTCTCTATAGTCATTTCTTTTTGTAAAAGCTCCGGTGTTACATTAAACCATTTCATCATATTTTCTATAATTCGTTCCATATTAACTACTGGTGATAAAAATAATGCCTTTTCTATCACATCATTTTGAAAAGCTAAAAGGCTAAAATATGCTCCCATACTACATGCAAACACGTTTATTTCTTTCCAATGTTCTTTTGCGTAGTTCATAATTATAGATAATTCATTAACACAAAACTGTACTTTACAAGGAGTGTTATCATTCTTTCTTTCTCCATGCTCAGGTAAATCAAAGCTTAATACTTGATAACCTTTTCGATCGGCTTCTTCAGCTAATATTTGAATAACTGCATCTTCCTTATTTGACATATTTCCATGTACTGCAATAAAAATTTTTTCACTCTTATCTCCCCACAAAACCGCAGGAATATTACTAATTTTAAAATTATTTTTAAGCATATTCCCCTCCATAAAATAAGACATATAGGACTCGAAAAAAATGCACACACTTTATTTATCTCTGTACAGCAGGCAGTATCCGCTTTAAATCTATTAAATCATCTATTACTATATCAGCCTGAGCAAGTTCATCTTCTTGCGCAAAATCAAAATTGCATCCAATTGCCAGTAAACCGTTGTCTTTCGCTGCATTTATATCAGATAGCCGGTCACCAACTACGGCTGCCTCTTTTATATCATATTTGTTCATAATACTTTTAACTAAGTCACCTTTATTTAGCGATTGTATTTGTTCGATACTAAACGTTTCAGTCACCCACTTGTCTAAAGCATAATAAGTTACGATTGCTCGTAAATATCCTTTCAAACCATTACTAGCAATGTAAATTGAACAATTATTTTCTTTTATATATGTAAATATTTCTTTTACATTTGGATATAAAGCGCCTTTTCCGCTTTTTATGTTTTCAATTAGTCTATCTAAAAAATATGCATCTGTTTGTTCTCTTATTTCAATAGAATGTTCCGGTAATAAAGCTTCCCAAACTTTCGGTAGCGGCACACCCATAATTTCACGGTATTTTTCAATCGGTGTTACCGTATCCCATAATTGAAGTGATCTTAAGTGATCAAAAGTATCATCTAACGATAATTCTAAAATTTTATCTGTTTGAAATAATGTTCCATCCATATCAAAAATTAATGCTTGTAACATTCTTATCTCTCCTTTTGGACTATAGTTTTACCAGATATATTTTTAAGAATCTCAATAATAATTTCCGAGCAATAATTTGCAGCAGTTTTCGCGAAATCATCATAAGAAACTTGAGCTTCATCATCTGCACTGTCAGAAATACATCGTATAACAAGAAACGGTATATCATTTATGTAGGCAACATGTCCAATTGCTGCACCTTCCATTTCTGTACAATGAGGTGCGTATTCGTCTATTAATTTTGCCTTTAACTTTGAATCTTCAACAAAACATTCACCACTTACAATTCTTCCTTCGTGAGCTTGAATATTTGAACTATTACTGTTACATGCTTTACGTGCTAACTCTATCAATTCCTTACTTGCAATAAACTCCTCTTGAAACGGGAATAATTTTTTCATTTGATTTTTACTTACATCATGATGGGTAACATTAGTTGAAATAACTACATCACCAACTTTTACATCTGGATGTAATCCACCAGCAACGCCCGTATTGATGATAGAGTCTACATTAAATTTATGAATTAATGTTTGCGCACATGCAGCTGCATTTACTTTCCCTACACCAGAACGTGCAATAATTACTTCTGTTCCCATGAATTCTCCAATATAAAATGGCATTCCCGCTATTGTCTGTTCTTCTTGTATTACTAGCTTTTCTAAAAGTAAATCTATTTCAATTTGCATTGCTCCGATAATGCCGATTCTGTTCATGTATGTAGTCCCCTTTATTAATTAATCCCTTTAATCCTCTCTGACATAACCGACAATAAAAATTTCGGAAGTACAAGTTGTCTCTTTAATCTTTTCGGCTGTGAGAGTAACCTATACAGCCATTCAGTTCCAGTATCCCTCATTATTTTCGGTGCTCTTTTTACAGTACCAGATATTATATCAATCATTCCTCCGATACCAATAGATAGCGGAACGTTTAATGTTTGTATGTTTTCATAAATGAACTCTTCTTGTTTTGGTGAACCTAGTCCTACAAGTAATAAATGCGGCTTGAATTGCTTAATTTTCATTTTTATTTCTTCTATTTCTTCACCATTTACAAAGCCATGCTGTCCTTTAAACTGTGCTCCTGGGAACTGCTCATTTAATTTTTCTATTTCCTTTTTATTACTTTCTGGCACAGCTCCAAAAAGAAAGACACGATATTCATTGTCGTTACAATATTTTATTAAATCGTGAGTTAAATCCGCCCCAGTAACACGTTCTTTCAAAGTTCCTTTTAATATTTTCGAGCCAATTATGACACCAATCCCATCCGCTGTTATTAAATCCGCAGATAGTAACATCTTTTTAAACTCCTTTGATTTTTCCGTATTTTCCTTTGCAGACATAACAATTTCAGGATTTGCAGTTACTACAAACCTTGGTTTCTCTTGTTGTTCATGTAGCCAACCTTTTAATAAACTTATAGCTTTTGCATATTCTAAAGTTGAAAAAGGTATATCTTTTATAAATTGCTGATCCACTGTACTCTCCCCTTACATAAGCTGCAAATATTCATCAATGTCTTTAGAAATTTGAATAAAAGCTTTATTCCAAAATTCATAATTTCTTATATCTATTTCAAAATGTTTTTTCATAAGCTCCTCTACTGGAGCCTTTCCTGTTTCTCGTAAGAACTCTTTATATTTCAAATGAAAAGTACTTTTACCTTCTTGAGCTATTTCTAATAAGCTAAAACTTACTAAATATCCAAACGTGTATGGATAATTGTAAAAAGGAACATCTGCTATATAAAATTGAATATATTTCATCCATACAAACGGCTGGTATTCACTTAAAGCATTTCCATAAGCTTCTTTTTGTGCAATTATAGATAATTTCTCAATTTCATCAGCACTTAAAGGACCCTCTTTACATTTTTCATAAAATGTTTTTTCAAACTGATACGATGCTCGTATTGCCATTACATAATTAAAACTATTTCTTATTTTCCAGCTAAGTAATGACTTTTTCGTATCTTTACTATCCGTTGTTTCAATTAGATAATTTAAGAGTACCGTTTCAAAGAAAATAGATGCTGATTCAGCCGTACTCATTGGCAAATAATCATCTAAAAAAGATGTAGATTGTTCAAAACTCATATTATAAAAATGCCAAGCATGTCCTAATTCATGAGCGAGCACTCTTACACTATTTATACTCCCATCATAACGAATGGAAATTCGCGATTCTTTCTCACTGAAAAATGGAGCACAAAACCCGCCTGGTGGTTTATTCTCTCTCGGTTCAGCATCTACCCAACCACTTTCTATCGCATTACGTGCAAATTCTGCTAATTCTTCATCAATATTCTTCCATGCATCATAAACGTTTTGTATTGCTACTGAAAAAGGAATCATGACCTCATTACTTTCCTTTACCGTCATAAGTGCATGCCATGTAATTGAAGCTTTCCCTTTCTTATACACGTTTAAAGCACTTACTAATTTATCAAGGTTTTCTTCTGTCGCATTCCACATTTGGAATAATACAGTTTCTGAAATGCCATTCGCATGAAAAGATTGTGTTAAAATCTCTCTATCTTCTATTTCATTACTCTTTGCATTACGCAATCTCCCTACTTGATTTAATACAGTAGCAAAGATTTCTTTTTCCTTATGTAAAGCACATGTTAATGACTCGAATACTTCTAATCTTTCCTTTTCATTATCACTATTCATTGCAATAGTATTTGCTTGTCCAAAGGATAATAGTTTATTATTGTGCTCTATTTCTATCCTATCCCGTAATTGTATGTACATATTTTCCCACGCATTAAGTTCATCTTTTATTAACTTAGTATTATCTGAAGTTTCCACTTCATTATGTTTTATTACTTGCTGTAATTCACTTTTTAGTTCCTTCACTTTCACGGTCAATTTAGTAAGGTCAGATGGAACACTTTCTTCAACCGATCGACAGTACAAATAGTATTCTGCTTTTTCAATAACTTGTATAAGCTTTGAAAGAATCTCTACATCTTTTGTTACAAAATATTGCTCTTTCAACTCCAAAATCGGAAATAGAATATCCTCATTCAAATACAAGCGATTTAAATCCCATCTAGCACTTTCTTGCATTTTTATAGCCGCCTCCTATTTTTACAAATAGTTACAGATATTTCTCCCCACACAATTATATATGAAATGGCAAAATTTTGATATCTTCAAATATTTAAATTCCTATAAATATATTCTTATTTATACTCTTTTCTTCTACCATTAAGTATCATTACACATATAAAAAATACTTCCTCTACAAGATTGCATTTGATATAGGAAAACTTCAAAGATTTTATCTTCATCAATACCATATCGACCGATTATCACAGATTAAAAAATAAAAAAGGATTGATCAAAAGATCAATCCTTTACTCTACTTCATTTAAGAAAAATAACGTTATAACGCCAGGTCCTGTATGTGCACCGATTGCTGCACCAATTGTATTTACGATAAATACTTCACAGCCAAATCTTTCCGTAATTAATGATTTTAATGCTTCCGCTGTTTCTAAATCGTCACCGTGAGTCATACCGATTGTTTGACCTTTAAGGTCTTTACCACGTTCTTCCATAATATCAACAATACGGCTTAATACTTTCTTTTTCCCTCGTACCTTTTCAAGTGGTACAAGTTTTCCTTCTTCCACGTTTAAGATCGGTTTAATGTTTAGTAAACCACCGATAAATCCTGCGACTTTGCTTAAACGTCCACCTCTCACTAAGTACTGTAAGTCAGCTACAGTGAAGATATGTTCCATATGGCTCATTAGAAAATCAACACGCTTTAAAATATCTTCTTTTGATGCGCCGTCTTTTGCCATTTTAGCAGCTTCTAAAACGACAAGACCTTGACCAAGCGAAGCACATTTCGTATCAATAATTTCTAAATCTAAGTTAGCATATGTTTCTTTTACTTCCTCTTTAATGACAACTGATGATTGATATGTACCAGACAGTTCAGATGAAAAAGCTAAATATATACAAGGATTACCTTCTTTTGCATAAGAAACAAATTTTTCTTGGAACGTTTCAAGTGAAGGCAATGACGTTCTATAAACAGCGCCTTCTCTCATTTTTTGCAATAATGTAACTGACTCTAATGTTACTCCATCTAAATACTCTGTTTCTGCTTCATCATATACACGGAGTGGAATTAAATCAATATCATATGCTTGCAGCAATTCTACTGGTAAATCCGCCGCACTATCCGTAATGATTTTAACACCCATTTTTAAACCTCTATTCTGTTATAAATATAAAATAATAAAATAAAAATAGTACTTTTAAATTATATACGTAAAACTTAAATGAAGAAAGGAAAACACTTTATATTGTATGCACTATTCTTCAAAACTTGAACTATTAATGAAAATGATTCTATTTTAAACACCTTTTTCTTATTATTTTTCTAAAACACGAATAATTTTATAAGTATTTTGTATCATTATATTTTAATTCTTTATCTTAATATAATCTTTTCAAATTCATACTGTTTAAAATGTAAAAGCCAAATCCAATAAAGGAAATGGCTTTTACATTTTCATAAAATAACCAAACTTTATTTTCCATCAAATTGTTTGTTTACATTCATACTTTGGTGATGTTGAATATTAGTCCAGTTATGATAAATATTTATAGCCTGTACTATAATTAAAACAGTGAATATTCACCTGTAAGAATCACTAGATAAAAACAAGTTAAACATTTTATAAAATATTTAATTTTACTAGTAAAGCTAATAAAATTTGGAGAAGAATTTGAACATTTACTGCTATGTCTGTATCCGTAGTCGTAACTGTAACATTTCTAGAATTTCTAATAACAGTTTCTTGTTTATTAATTTGTTTAATAGATGATTTTTGAAACAATTCTTGTGCTACACGGTCAGCTTTTTCACTATCTGCTATAGAAATACTTATTATAACCACGATAGCTGCTTGTAATGCTGCTTGAATAGATAAAGCAGCTTTTGTATCTGTAGTAGTAACTTCTACATCTGCGGAATCTACAATTGTAATAGATTCTTCAGAAATTTGATACGTTTTACTTTCTTGCGCAGCTGCTTCTGAAACGCTAGCATTTTTAAAAGATGGATGAGGATTTGAGGAATCTAATGCACTCCACTTTTTATTTTCATCTGAATGACATGTTTTGTCCATGTGTTCACCCCCTTTCAATCTAAATAATTATTAACTTGTGATTGTATTTCAGAAACAATACTTTTAATTTGCTGCTTTTTTTCTGGTGATAAATTTTTTAGTTTTTCTTCATTTATCCCATGCCTATTAAAAATATCTGAGAGTAAAAGGTCTATAATTATATTCTTTTGATCCTTATCAAACTTAAAGGAAGAAAATTTATTTAAATCATCCATTTACAATATTCACTCCAATCAATTTTCTATAAAAATTTTAAATATCTACGAGCATTATATGTAATGAAATAAAAATTGCTTGGACAAGTAACTTAATCTTCTATTTTCACTTCTTTTTGCTAATAAAATCAAAAGCTGACTTCTAATAAGAAGACAGCTTTCCTTCACTTCACATAAATATAAGTTTCATTACTGTTAAATCATGTATTTTATCTTTATTTGTAGTTTTCCACACTTGCTTTACCATTAATCTTGAATATTAATTCAGTCATAATAAAAAGTCCAAGCTTGTACCACGTATTACAACAAAAAACATTTACTTAGAGTGAAAACTTATAGCTAAATATCAATAGGATAGACACTTTATAAAATGTTTAGTTTAACTAATAAAGCTAATAAAATTTGAAGAAGAATTTGAATATTCACTGCAATATCTGTATCAGTAGTTGTTACGGTTACGTTTCTAGAATTTTTAATAAATGTTTTTTGTCTATTAATTTGTTTAATAGCTGATTTTTGAAATAATTCTTGTGTTATTTTATCTGCCTTTTCACTATCTGCTATAGAAATACTTACTACAACTACGATAGCTGCTTGTAATGCCGCTTGGATAGATAGCGCAGCTTTTGTATCTGTAGTAGTAACTTGTACATCTGCTGAATCAACTATTTCAATATATTCCTCAGAAATTTGATCGATTTCATCTGTTTGTATAGCTTCCTCTAAAAAATTTGCATTTTTACTAAACGAATAATCATTTAATGATTCGCAATCTTCTTTTTTTGGCTCACAATCCTCTTTTTTTAGCTCACAATCCTCTTTTTTTGGCTCACAATCCTCTTTTTTTGGCTCACAATCCTCTTTTTTTGGCTCAGGAACTCGTTTTTTCGGCTCAAACTCCCGGTTTAATGGATCCCGATTTTTCTTTCGTCTACAAACTTCACATTCACACATAAAATCACCCCTTTTAGTCTTAAAAATTAGCAATATTAAAATATTGACTAACTAATAGCATTTTATGTATTTTTTTAAAATTTGTTTGGACAAGTAACTTAATCTTCTACTTCTTTTTCTAATAAAAAAAGCTGCCTTCTAATAAGAAGACAACTTTCTTTGTGACTACTCTAGAATAGATTTCATACAATATAATTGTTCCTTCCTTATAACCTGAGTTCGTCACTTTAGTTATAAAAATGTGGGTATATCCTATACCTTTTTAGGGACCATCCATAATTTATTTCATAAAAAGTGCTTTGTTTTACTGAAAGGTGGTTGCGGAAACAACCGCCTTTTTATTCGGAACAAAATAAAACTTTTATATAAAAGACCCATACTTAAATACACTAAACTTCATATAATATATTGCATCCTTTCTTTTTAGAATAAGTAGTCGTTTACTGAAGGGCACTTTTCGAAGTGCTCTTATCTTTAATCCCCCTCTTTTTCAGGAAGAGTTTTTTTACTAAACCCTAATATGATTTGTATCACTAAGGCTAGGGATTACGACATTTCCTTAATAACTTCAATGAATATAGTAGCTACTAATTAAAATACCCCTATGATCTTCTCTACACTTAAACCATCATGCGTTACCGAACGCATGAATTAATTTTTATTTTGACTATGTAACACTAAATTCACAAGATTATTATCCTATGTTTGGTGAAGCCATCAATTCAATGCCAGCAACCCCACACTTTTAACTAATAACTTAAACAAATAGGCTACCTCAAGGTTCCTTTGATATAGTATCTTATGTTCTATATAATGAAGAGAGCGCTAGTATTCCGAAGGAGGATATATATGAGTATTCAATTGGCCACATCTAACGATTTAAAATGGATTAATAGTCAATATGACTCAATAGGATTTGTACGAAGTGATTTAAAGAGAGATAAAGTTGCAATTATTACATATAACAACGAGTATGCAGGTGTTGGCCGATTAGTCCAAATAGATGAAGATACTTTAGAAATGGGCGGGATTTTTATTCTGCCTCAATTTAGAGGGCTTCAATTAGCTGGTGAGCTTGTTTCATTTTTAGTAGAAACTGCGAAAAAATCACAAATACAAAATGTATATTGTCTTCCTTTTGAGGAATTAGAAAACTTTTATAAGAAATATGGATATACTGAAGTCGATACTACGACAGAAGCAGTCCATCCAATTATTCTAAAAAAATATAATTGGTGTTTGGAGAACTACGATAAACACGTTCTACTATTTAAATTGTAAATGTAATAAAGTGAAACTTTAATCAGTGGGAGTTTTAATCAAATCCCTCACCAATCGGGCTTTGATTAAAACTCTATGTTCCGTCAATACTATAGATAAGATGATTGTACTTCTCCATTTCCCCTTGGAGAGGAGCAGTTGGCTTTTGCTAGCTGCTCTTTTATTTTTTCAAAAAGTCACATAAATATCTTTAATTCCAAACATTCAAAAGATAAAATATGATATGATTGTTATGAAGATATTTACCAACTAATAAATGCGCCCTAGACTTACGTACTAGGGCGCATTTATTTTTTAGTATGTAACTCCTTCACTCATCTATTATCCACAAAATAAGTATCATATGCCTTATCAAATTCATATCCTAACTTTTCTGCTAGTTTAGCAGATGTAGTATTCGCTGCGTCCCAGTTTGGATACTTTCCATTTTCTAAGCAATCCAATATAAGAGCTGCACTTACTACAGTTGCCAAGCCCTCTCTTCTATGATTGTGATCAGTCGCAACTTCAATTTCAATCCCATCATTATAAATACTATACGAGGATGCACCGCATACAACTTCTTCGTTATATAAAATGCTATAACCTATACCACGGTTTATATAATCTTCTACCGAATGAAATTGACTTGTGAAATCTTCAGATATCTTATGTAATGTAGGGCTATTTGCGATATGCTCGTCTATTCTTCTTAACTCATATTCTTTTGGAAGTGCTGATATAAAAGATTTTAATTTTGAACGATTAAAAACTTCTGGATTTCGTTTGAATTTATAACGTAAAAACTTATCTATTTTTCTTTCATGGAATGTTTCTAAGCGTTGTTTCCACTCTTCACTATTTACGATAACTAAAATTCTTTCTGGAATATTACGTAATAACTCTTCTGTTTCTTTCGTATTTGGGTCTCCAGCGTAAAATGTAAAAATCCCTACCGTAACTTGTGCTACTTTTGGATTTTCAAGATCATTTACCCAAGCAGTACCCATATGCCCTTGTAAATAAGAAAGTAAAACAACGTTATTGAAATCCTCAAACATAGAAACTAGTTTTTTTCTTGTATGTATATTCGCTTCATATATCATTTACATTCCCGCCTTCTTTAGAATCAACTACTCTTAACATTTTCATGAGCGCTCCATAATTCGTATTCATATACATACCCACCTGTTCATCATAAAAGCAATTGACTATTAAATTAAAACTTCGAATATTTATAAAATATCAGTAAACATAAAATGATTATAACATCTACTAACTATGAAATGATCAACATATAAAATAAGTCAACAATAAATATATTTCTTACCCGTTAACAAACGGTTTGAAGGACCAACATAATTAATTATGTAACAACCCTCAACAATAGTTTGAGGGTGCATTTAAATACATGTGTTATAACTCATTTTTATAAATAAAAGATTCCGTCTCACCGTTCTTATATACTTTAGTCAATTTAACAACTGATTTGTACGTGTTAACGTCATCCTCTATCATTTTTTTCATCTCTTCTATTTCGGCATCACCAGTTCAGGTACTTGAACAAAATCTCTAGAAACTCTCGCCTCACCTACTATAGTAATTTGCTTTACTACATTCCCGAGATCATCTGTAAATTCAGTACATCTAGGTGGATTAATTGTTGTTGCTTGGAAAGACACATTTAATTCAGGATTGTTAAAATCGAAAAAGATTGTACTCCCCTCCGTTAAACAATGCGGGCAAACATTTCCTAGCAAGCTAAAGTCCTCTTCAATATATTTAACTTTTGTTTTGCAACTACATACTTTCCCTATTCGAATTGCATCAATCTTTGAACAATCGACAAATATAACCTCATTGTCTTCTTGTACGAATGATACGATACCTGTTTTCTTATTAAATGAAAGAAAATAAGATACAGCAATTTCGTTTCCTGCTATTATGATACTTTCAACTTTTGTATACGGTTCTAGACTCTGTAAAAACTCACATATACTATTTTGGCAACACCCACAATCACGTTTCGGTTCACACCCCACTTACACTCCATCCCTTCTCTATATAGAATTGCTACTACATATATATGAGAAGAAAATAAGAAAAGCTTGGACAATATAACGTTAACGTAGTAATATCGTTACCTACTCGTACATTTATATGGAAATCACACCATTTTTGAGTAAGGACACATAATTTTTACTATAAATACATATAACAATTTCATCTTTCATAAAAAAAACGTTATAATAAGGTGTAGCCTCTACGATTACGTTATAAAGGAGATTAAAACAATGGCTAAAATTAAAGTATACCAAGCAAAAGAGGAAAATATGGAAGCAGTAAAAAACATCATTGATGTTGAGGAACAAAACCCAACTGCTGAAAACTTACAAAATCTATACGCATGTGTATTAGATACTGAAGATATGGCATTGCCTGAATCATACATTGAAGAAGATATCTTAATTGATTCTATTGAAGTTATGGTTAACGCTTCTCAAAGCAAAGTAAGAGACTTAGGTGCTTACGATGTAATCGAAGTTCAAAACAAAGGTAAGAAAACACAAATTTTACTATTAGCAGACGAAGAATACGAAATTATCGAAGGCTAATCTAAATCTGTACATACGAAAAAGCTCCTTTCCAATTAGAAAGGAGCTTTTTCATTACGCTTTTGATGTTTCACTCTTTTTATTCGTTTGTTGTTTCTTAATTACCATGCGCTCATTTCCCATAAAGAAAATGAATATGAATGCTAATCCAGCTGGTACCAATGCCCACATGAATGTTTGAACAATTGAACTAGAAAGAGCGTCAATAATCTTATCTAATATTTGCGGAGGGATTTGAGATCTTGCCGATTCTGATAGAATAGCTCTTGAATCCCCTAAAGCGTTTGTATTCATTCCCCCGCTCATCCCTTTAAATGCTTCTTCTAATTGATCTTGGAAACCTGTTCTTTGGATCATTCCGAAGATTGTAATGCCTAGTGTCATTCCTAACGAACGAATGAAGTTACTCGTTGAAGTCGCAGACCCGCGCTGTTCCATACCGAAGTTGTGAATAGCTGCCATACTTAGTACAGAGAATGAGAAACCGACTCCAAATCCGATAATAATCATATAAACTGTTAATAATACACGACTTGTTTCTGGTGTTAACGTGCTTAATAAGAATAGTCCAATTAGCATAATAACCGCAGAAATAATCATAATGTTTCGGTAGCTAAGTTTAGTTGTTAAAAATCCACCTAACTGCGCTGTTACGACTGATCCTAACATCATCGGTAAAAGTAATAATCCTGAGTTTGTTGCGGTACCACCGTATACACCTTGAATAAATAATGGAATGTACACAGTTGCTGACATAAATGCAGCACCGTAACATAAAGCAATAATTGTACTCATTCCGAATAAGCGCTGCTTAAACATCTCAAATGAAATAATTGGTTCTTCTACTTTTCGTTCAATAAAAATGAATGCGATGATTAAAATGGCGAATCCACCAAATAAGCTTAAAATAAAGCTAGAATCCCAATCATATTTTTGTCCACCTAGTTCTAAAGCAAACATTAAACAAATTACTGCACCAACTAAAGTAATTGCACCAAACCAATCAATCTTTTGCTTTCTATGAACGCGTGATTCTTTATAAAAGAATGTAATAAAAATAAGTGCTAAAATGCCAAGTGGTAAGTTAATATAAAATACCCAGTGCCAGCTAATGTAATCGGTAATATATGCGCCAAGTAATGGCCCGAAAATACTAGATAATCCAAATACCGCTCCGAATAAGCCACCCATTTTCCCGCGTTTTTCAGGTGGGAAAATATCAAAAACGATAGTAAACGCAATTGGCACTAATGCCCCGCCGCCAATACCTTGAATGGCACGATAAATACCTAACTGTGTAATATTTTCAGCAGTACCACAAAGTGCCGAACCAATCATAAAGACAATTAAACCGAAAATAAAGAATCTCTTTCTACCATACATATCTGATAGCTTACCGAAAATCGGCATGCCTGCCATTTCTGCGACCATATAGGCAGAAACGACCCATACAAAGTTTTCGAGGCCTCCTAAGTCACCAACGATTGTTCCCATCGCCGTTACGACAATGGTATTATCCATCGATGCCATTAAAATACCTAGCAATAAGCCCGCCACAACAAAGCCGAGCTTATTATTCTTCTCAACCATATCTCTTGCTCTCCCTCATACTACTTATATTTGTTTATGTTCTTTTACGACTGCATTACCTTTTTGATTAAAACTAGTATGATATTCTACAACACTAATTTCACATCCAGGACCAATTGTGACGTTGTTCCCTCTTACAACTTCAGCAATCGTATGTTCTAAATAGATATCATCTCCTTCAACAATCGAAGTTTGGAGGTTTCCAGCATGACTAGTAAAAGGAATAAATCTCGTTTTTTTACGAACAGTAATCTTTTTGCCACCAATTTCTCTTACCTTACTGCCTTCATAACGAAGTGAGATTTGAATATTTTCAGCATTAAGTAATCCAGCACTTTCAAGACCACCAGTTAATGATAAATCTTCTATTTCAATATCTCCCTTCACATTTAAAGCACCTTTTACATCTACGAAATCACCTAAAAACTTTCCTGCAATATCTATCATACCTCTAACTTTTGTTTTTTCAATATGAGCATCACCATGAATTTGTGTATTACCATATACTTTTACATATTCCGCATCTACATTTCCTTGTACTTCGTTATCTCCATACACGACATAGTTTTTCACTTTCACATTACCGCGTACATCACTCGTTCCGTACGTTTTAAACTCATTGCAACTCATATCATTCGTAATTGTTCCTTCACCGCGAATCTTCACTTTATTATAATCTCCGCCTGCTGAATTACCAGAACCATTTACTGTGAGACTATGTGGATGTTCCATATTGATTTCTCCCTTCCGTTAAACCTGCTTAATTTCTTTTACATTTGCATTTTTATCAACAGTAAGAACACCCGTATATTCAATCAGTTCAATCTCACAGTTTGCTCCTACTGTAACATTGTTTCCTCTTACCGTTCTTATGTGAGCATAATCAATATCGATATTGTCACCTTCTAATAGTTCAGCTTCTAACTGCAAGCCAAATACTGTTTTAAATAGCCTACTAAATGTACCTGATCTATGTCTTACTTTAATCGTTTGACCACCAATTTCTTTCGCTCGACATGTACCGTGAATATTTATATTAATTTCATCTGCGCTTAATAAACCACCGATTGTAAATTGTCCTTCTGAAGAAAAAGTATCCACTTCACAATTACCGTCAATTGTAGCTTGACCATTGACTTTAAATTCTTCACCAGTAACATTTCCACCTATCGCACCTTTTCCTGCAATTTTCAAACTGTTTGCTTTTACATTTTGCGTAATTGTTGCTTTTCCATCAATTCGCATCGTTTCAGCATGAACTGTGCCATCAACTTTACCAGATCCGCTAATTCGTGCACTGCTACTTTTCAAATCGCCAGTAACTGCACCGTAACCGTTACATTCAAATTGCTCACATTCAACATTTCCATTCACAGTTCCTTTTCCGTTTAATTGCACTTTATGAAACTCGCCACCATTCGATGAACCGTAACCATTTATAATCAAATTATCTGTACGCATACTTTCTCCTCCACTACAACAATTTAGTTTTTAATGCTTCGGTATATTTCATAATCGCTTCGCGTAAAACGATTTTGGTGCCTTTTTCAAAAATTAAATCGTCCACGTTTGAAACTAATAAACATGTAGAAATACCTAACTTTCGGACAATGATTAAGTCACAAGTTTTATGTTTCATTGCTTCATAATTTTCACGTAAAACTTGCAAGACCATTTTTCCTTCTTCTAAACTAATCTCTCCTGATTGTAGTAATTCTTCTAACATGTACACATAAAGAATGTCTACAAATTGAAACTCTGCTGTTTTATTCGTTTGTTCTATGAAAAATTGTAAAACTGGTTCTGATGCAATCCCCTTGCGTAAAATCTCTTCCTTTGTTAAAAGAATTTCTCTCGCACTCGGTGAAAACATGTTCGCTAGTTCATCAAGTGATAAATCCTCTTTCATCGTTTGGATTTTATCGATACGCTCTAATATCTTTTCTTTCGGAAAAAATGTCTCTTGACCTGTAAACGTTGATTTTCGTACAAACCAATCTTCCGGAATTAAATTTTTTCTTTTCCACCTATATAACTGTCCGTATGAAATACCAGTTAGTTCTAATAAATCTTTTTTTGAAATTAAATCTGTACTCAACTGTATAACACTCCTTCCTGATAACAATGTAACATAACACTGTTACGCTGTAAATAGACTTTTATCACAAGTAGCGTAACAATGTGTAAAACAAACCTATTCTCACATACAAAAAGGCTCTTACACATCTTATGAAAATGTGCAAAAGCCCTTATATATCAAGATTTAAACCAAATATTATAAAAATCAATCCAACCTTGTGAATTAATCATTATATTTTGAACTTTTTCATGTGTACTTACCTCTTGTTTATTACGATATAAAGGAATAATATGAATTTGACGTAACAAAGTATCCTCGATATCGCGTAACAGTGTAACTCTTTTCTCTAATTCTTCTTGTCTAAAATAAGGAGACAACTTTTCATGAAAGTCCATGCTGCTTTGTCCATGAATAAAACTATTTTTTGTAAGAAACATATATAATAAACTATCTTCTATTCGTTCACTTATTGTGGCACTATCATGCATCATATCGGCCTTTTGTATCGTACTTACTTCCAATAGCTCTTCTATCTCAAGAAAATTATTTTCTACACGAATCCCGTACTTCGCACACTCTTTTTGTATCCATTGTGCATCTTCAACATGATCTCGTCCTGTAAATGTGTAGAGTTGTAGCACTTCACTATGATAAGTACTCCTTTTAATTAAACTTTCGATATCTTCGTCAATATCTACTATGCTTTCATTTGCTAATATTAGTTTCTTTGCCACTTCTCCACGTTCTCCGCCGAGTTCTTGAACGATTGTATAACCATGAATGATTTGATATAACGCTTTCCGAAATAACGCATCTTGCATTGGTCCTTCTTTCGTAAGATTACATGTTATATATGTCACGTTCGACTCAAGCCGAGACAATTCTTTATTATGTTTTTCTTTATCTTTATACTGCGCCTTTACTAAAACATCGTATGTACTTACACCTTGTTCTACATTCCACAACTCAATACGATCTAAAAAAGGTCTTTCACGAAAATATAAAGGATGTCCTTCTAAAATGAACAGATTTTCATTACTTTTATATAATTGAAAAGGCCCTGTTCCAATTAACCCTCCTGCTTCATCTTCATTCACGATAGAACACTGTTCTGCACTTAGCATATGTAAAAACATTCGATTTTCCGTATGTAATTGAATTTCGAAAACGTAGTCATCCACTGAACGGATATTTTCAACGTGTTGTAACATCCATGCGTGTGCATTATTTTCCAGCTTCATAAATCGATTCAACGAGTATATAACATCATGTGCAGTAAGTTGTTTTCCATTATGAAAGTGAACTCCTTTTCGTAAGTAAAACGTCCATATTTTTTCAGCGTCATTATATTCCCAGTGAAATGCAAGTCTTGGCTCTATAATGTTTGTATTACCGTCTACATACACGAGTGTGTCGAATATATGTTTTACCATATGGCATTCTGAACGCATTGTAGCGTATACAGGATCTAATGTGATATCTAAATTCATTTGTACTTGCAACCGGAGTACATCTCTTCTCCCTTCAGATGTCATTTCAACCTTATGACCAAATATTGAATCCACCCAGGAATGATATTCTCCCTTTATCGATGGAAAATGTGAGCTATAGCGTTCCACAAATATACTTCCGCTTTTCACATCCCCTTTTTTCGTTATTTCTTTTCCTCTATCTAAAATTAAAGATATCGGGTGCTTTTGAAATATTAACTTAGACCGATTTCCTCTGCCGCGACCTGGAAAC
The DNA here is from genome assembly GCF_008368795.1 of Bacillus sp. BF2-3. NCBI lineage: Bacteria > Bacillati > Bacillota > Bacilli > Caryophanales > Bacillaceae > Bacillus > Bacillus sp. BF2-3. The sequence goes on along the minus strand of NZ_QOSA01000001.1, from coordinate 65,726 downwards.
CACTTAATCCAATTTAACTCATCTAATTTTTTTATAATTAATTTACTATTGCGCTCTGTACAAAATAATGTACCAGATATATTTTGCACTGTTACTTCCAATCGTTCTCCCTCTTTTTTTCCTTTTCCATAAGCAATCCATAGTTCAATGTATTGATCTAAAATAAACATCATACTCCCCCTAAAAGGTGAAAAATCCTCCCTATAGTTTCTACCCTTTTTCCAACTCTCCTTTCATCTTATCATTTCAATATAGAAAGGAGGAATTAATATTGAATTATCTCTTACTTCGTTACAATAAACCTATTTTTATTAGATTGTGTGGTGAATTATTAACCCGAACGACTGAATCTATGTTAGCTCTCATTATGATTATTTACGTCAATAAAATGTTAAACGGCAATGTAATAATAACTATGCTGATTTTCGGACTGCAGCCACTTTCAGACATTTTATTTACACTTATTGCTGGAGGAATTACTGATAAATATGGCCGAAAAAAGATTATGTTACTCGGATTATTACTACAAGGTGTTGCAATCGGTAGTTTCGTTTTCGCTCAATCCGTTTTTATATTTGCACTGTTATATGTTATTAATGGTATTGGCCGTTCCTTATACATTCCAGCTCAGCGTGCACAAATTGCTGATTTAACAAAACAAGAGCAGCAAGCAGAGATTTTTGCTCTCCTACAAACGATGGGAGCAATCGGATCCGTAGTCGGCCCTTTAATCGGTGCAAGTTTTTATAATACTCACCCAGAATATTTATTTATCGTGCAAAGTGTAACTCTTACGATATATGCTGTTGTTGTTTGGACCCAGCTCCCAGAAACTGTTCCACCTATAAGTAAGTCGAAACAAACAGTTGAGGCAAGTTCACCAAAGCAATTTGTTTTTAAACATTACGCCATATTCGGTCTTATGGTTTCTACACTTCCTATTAGCTTTTTTTATGCACAAACTGAGACGAATTATCGTATTTTTGCAGAACATGTATTTCCTAATCTCGTATTCATACTCGCATTTATTTCAACATGCAAAGCCATTTTGGAAATCATTCTACAAATCTTCCTCGTAAAATGGTCTGAACGATTTTCTATGGCGAAAATCATCCTTATTTCTTACGCCTGCTATACAATAGCTGCAGTTGGCTTTAGTTATTCAACGACGATATTGTCGTTATTCTTCACCTTACTCTTTTTAGTCATTGGAGAAAGTATTGCTCTAAACCATTTATTACGATTCGTTTCAGAAATTGCACCTCATGATAAACGTGGTTTATATTTTTCAATTTACGGTATACACTGGGATATATCTCGAACGTGTGGACCAGTTATTGGTGCAGTTATATTAAGTAAGTTAAATGGAAGTATGCTGTTTTATATTTGTGCTAGCTTCTTATTAGTTGGAGGTATTGTTCAAGCGCTATTTGTTCAAAGTTTGGAACGTAAAAAAATCGTGAACCATCCTACACATAATTTATAGGTTACTACTTTTTCAGTAGATCAACATTTCTTATTGGATAAATGCTAAAAAATAAAAGTGAAGTATTTCGCATATGAAAGTATGTTTTATATGACAGGAGACGTTCCTTGTTTACAACTAAAAACACCTCACTTCAAGAAAGTGAGGTGTTTTTGAAATCACTTAATTTCTTATCCTGCCATTTTATTAATACTATCCTCTGGCGAAAATACGGAAATATGATCGACCTTACCAGTCGATTTTGGAATGACAAATTTCAATTCATACTGGTTATTTACTTTGTATACATATATTTTATCTTCACCATTCTCTTTAACTGAAGATGGTTTTCCTAATGCTTTTTCAATTTCTTGTAATGTAATCAATTTTAGTTCTGCATGATATGAGCGTACATCAAAAACTTGTGACCCTTTATTAAATCCGAAAACAACATTTTTATTTGTAAAAGTTGCGTACATTCCATTCCCTGCATATTCGGTTTTATTTGCTTTCCCCCACGCTTTTTCAATTTCTTCAACATCCCCTGTATGGGCTCCAAATGGCACATTAGGTACCTTTCCTTCTTTTGCTAGTTCAAACAAATCTTTAACGTGGTTAATTGATTTTTGATTAAGTGTTCTATCTTTCGAATCTTGCTCAGCTGATGGTTTTGTTGTTTTTTCATTACTTGGTTTTGCTTCAAGATTTTTCTTTTCTTCTGAAGAATTGCTTTGTTCATTTTTATGATTTTCCGAGGCTGGATTTGCTTCCTTTTTTTCGTCTGTCCCTTTACATGCTGCTAATGCAAATGTGCATGTAAAAGCAAGAAATAACATAACTATTTTGAAATATACTTTCATCATTTTTACCCCCTATTGTATTTTATTCATTTCGATAATCAACCGGATGCGAAGTATAGTATTAATTAAGGACTTCTAATTCTAAATCGTCACTTTCCCATAATTTTAAAAAACTTGGAATTATATTGTTAATCATCGTATTCATCTCCTTCTTTAAACCTTCTCTTCTCGATGATAATATCCTCTATCTATAACTTAAAACATGCTGTCACAACAGCTCCTTGAAACAAAAAAACCAGTAGGAAGTGATTACTCTTTTCCTACTGGTTGAAATGAAATTAAACGGTAAATCTTAGCTTCTTAAAAAATGTAGCGATAGTGTTTTTTACTGTTTCAAAATTATAAGCAAACGTGTTATCTCCACTTAATGATGAAATACATGTTAAACCTGCAGCTTTAATAAAAGCTTTTACATCTACAAGCATAGAATTAGCCTCCAAGAATTTAATTACAATCATTATAACAGGTGTTTTACGACGCTAACATGAAAGTAATAAATAAATTTCTATTATTAATTTATCCCGCTATTTGCCGGGCAGTAAGATCCCACCTCAAAATTCAGCGGAAACAAAGAAGTTAGGTGGGGGCCCTGCTGCCCGTAAAAGCTAAATTAGTGAGGGCTGATAATCAGTGGGAATGAACAAAACCCCCACTGATTAAAATTTCACCTTATTTAGCTTACAGTACACCATTTCAATGTCATATAAAAAAGCTGCCCAAAAAGAGCAGCTTCAAATATGTATATTACACTTCAATTGATTTACCATCTTCAACAATATGATAAAGTAAATGCGCTAAATGATGAATTGGACCGTATTCTTCCTCTTCCTCATCTGTTTCGCCTTGGAATTCAAGATCGTTTAAGTATAGTGCTAAAAATTGATAGTATAGTTTTAAATCAAATCCGTAGCATGCAGTTGGTTCCTCATGATCCCCTTCATATTGTAACATTAAGTATTGATCATTTCCTTCTGCATCTTCTGCATCAAAGAATACGAAGAAGCCAACGTTTGTATCTAAATCAAATAAATGACGAGTACCTTTTTCAGTTGCTTTATTGAAGTCCTCTTCACTTAATTTATGTACTGTTGTCGCTTTTGCATTATCTTCTTGATGGAAATTTACTGTAAATGATTTCAATGCTGACACCTCCTGATTGTATAATACTAGCATAACATATAAAAAGGACTGCTTACAAATGTAAACAGTCCTTACATTCATTTTCGCATTGCTCGTAATAAGAAGCTTACGATGAAAATTAAAATGATCGCACCGATTAAAGCTGGAATAATTGCATATCCGCCAATGACTGGACCAAAACTACCAAGTAATTTCGAACCAACCCAAGAACCGATAATACCAGCAATAATATTACCAATTACACCACCAGGTACGTCCTTTCCAGTAATTAAGCTCGCAAGCCATCCTAATATACCACCGACGATTAAAGACCAAATCATATAATAACCTCCTTTACATTTCACCAATCAAAATATAATTAGAAACAATTGCTTACCATTAGTTATGTGACATTTTTCATAAGTTATTCATGTTGTTCAACTTTAAGATTTTTGAGAATAATACACACAGATTAAACCTTTTTTTGAACTAACGATTTATCCGACTTATTATTACACACATTAAGAACAATCTGGCTTCAATATTGTTCGCATAAACTCTTCTTTAAAAGCTGCATAGTTAAAACCAACAGCAATTCTTTGAATCGGCCGATCATCAAACCTTGTTGGCTCAGCTATTTTTCTAAAGTCTGCTACACTTTGGCCCCTAGTCACATCATTTGTCGTACTAATCCACACTGCCGATTTTTTATATTCGAAAATACTGTCATTTATAAACGAGATAAACGGTAGTAAATCGTGTATAGGACTTCCACCAATACCCGGATATTCTTTTTTATAGAAATTCTCATAATAAAAATCAATCATTGGTTTAATGAGTTTCGCCTGTCCAGTTCCTTGTTTATCTATTATATTGGCCATTTCAGGCGTAATAAGCGCGCCCTGTGTTACATTTAACGGGTATATGCTAGCGTTTTTCGCATATTTCATAACAATATTTGCTGCAATTGGATCACCATAAAAATTCGCTTCAGATACTGGTGTAACATTACCTGGAAATAGGAAAGCGCCGCCCATTATATAATACGAACAAATACGATCCATTATATTTGGATACAATAAAAATAACGTAGCAAGCGTCGTTAGTCTCCCTGTCGCCACAATTATAATATCTTCTGGACAAGGTTCGATTAATTTGATTAATTCACAAAAATTTTCTCGTTTACAAATTCTCATCTCAGGTGGAATAATAGGACCTAAACCGTGATCCCCGTGGATTTCAGGGAAAAACAAAGGCTCTTCAGCTGTCATCGGTCTACTCGCACCTTCAATAATTTTCACTTGTGTAGCATAGTACCTTTCTAAAAAATAAACATTTTCCGTAACGATATCTCGTGATACATTCCCGTACTCAGCAACAATACCTAGAATATCTAATTTACATGTTTTATTTGCATAAATTAACGCTACGGCGTCATCAATACCAAAGTCTCCAAAAAAGATAATTTTCTTATTAACTATTCTCACCCCTCTTCAGCATAATCTACTATTATTATTATGTGAAAAAGACAAGGCGGTGAAACAGCGCAAACTAAAAAAGTCGCCTATTTATTGGCGACTTCAATCTTTTTATAAGACAAATATGCAAGTACATTTTTACTTGAATCGTATTTCGGGTTATTTCCTTTTCTCGGCTCTCTCATATGTGTCTTTTCAAATCCAGGAATGTCTGGCATTTTCCCCATAAATTCAAGCATTTCTTCCTCAGAACCTTCAATGCGTACACGAATCATTATAACTATTCCTCAATTCTCAGTTTCTCTGTACTAAGTATATCGTACTTCAGAAAGACTGCAACACATTTATCTTTTTAACGTTGTACTTTTTTTACATATAAACATAGCCATTTCAGTATAGAACGATTCTACTTTATTATTTTTAAATTGAATATTAAAATATCCCTTCATTTCGTTTGGTGCTTTCATCATACATTCTGTTAATTTTTCACGCTTTTGTAAAGGGACATCCATCATATTACACCACCAGTCAAAATCAAATTTCTTATCAAAAGTAAGACATGACTGCATTTGCAAACCGTTTTTTTCTAATAAAGTAAGCCATTCTGTCTTTTTTAGAGCTCGTTCATGACTTGGGTCTCGCTTTTTTTCTATAAAATTATAAAATGTATCATATTCATTATTTTCTGGCGAAACATTATCTATTAAGATGAATAATCCATTATCCTTCAATGTACGATTTACTTCATAAATAAATTGAGCCGGATTCGTAAAATGATGGGCTGCAATCCGACATGTGATTGTATCAAAAAAATGGTCTGCAAATGGTAAATCCTCTGCGTTTCCTGCTACAAAAGATACATGTTCATGCCCATTCTGCTTTATAAAAACTTTTGCTTTTTCTAACATCTGTTCTGTTAAATCAAGTGCAACTACTTCTTCAAACATGGGTGCTAACATATTTGCCACATGTCCGCCACCAGTAGCAACATCAAGAAGACGATTATTATGACGAGACTCAACTTGTTGAACTACATATTGTAAATCCAGTCCTTTAGCATGTATTTTACTATTTACATATTTATCTGCATTACTGCCAAACTGTTTTTTCACAAGCTCTTCTTTACTCATATTATCATCTTCTTTCTATTGTTATTTACATATACGACTCATATAATTATTACAATTCTCTTCATGTATTTTCAAATCCTCTTTTCATCTCACTTCTCATCACGTTCCCTTATAATCAAAATAATATGATTATACGTTCTTCCATTAAACAAAAAAGGCTACGGGAACTTGCCCCCTAACCTGACTAAATATTTACTACATTTTTATTTCTTCATATATATCTATATAATATAAATCCTCTTTCAACTTCATAATAACATCTACTTCGTTATAAGTAGCCTCACGAGCATGTAAACCAAATTGATCCATACCAATCCATATCCACCCAGGTGTAAGATATAAAACATCTATATTAAAATAATCTAACTTAGTAAGCTCCGATGTAATAAATTTATCTTTATTAGCGATTTGTTTATCTATTAAACCATATTCTTTTCCATTTTCAAATAGCGATATAAATTTCCCTACAATCGGATGTTCACGAACAATAAAATGATATTCTTTTTCCTCTATATTTACCACAATCAAACGAGAAACAGATAAATCAGGCCCTGAATTCGACATATTTGTTTATTCACCTCCTTATATAGGCTTCTTAAATATGATAACAGATGAATATTCAAATTAAGTTAATATAATGTAAAAAATAAAAAAGCTGAATCCCCTTTAGAAATCAGCCTTTATAATTCGATCAACTTTATTCTTTTACAAATTATTATAATGTTTCTTTTTCCTCATCATTTCCGGAAACTAAATTTCCTATAGCATCCGCTGTTACTTCTACTACAAATTCACAAATACCTGCTACAACTTCTCCAATTACTTCATCCATCTTTTTACCCCCTTATTTTATGTAACTTATTTGTAGTATAGAAGAAATTAGCGAATGTAAACTATCGAAAAAGGTGACATAAACCTTACAGAATTGTAAGCTCTTTCATCCCTCTGCTTATCCCCTTTGAAACTCCAAGTATTTTTAGCAGACATATAGGCCATCATAAATATGAAGCAAGTAATAATCTAGTGTCAGGAGGCGTTTAATATGTATTACGTAAAATTAATTAAAGGTCAATCTTTCTACGCTTTTGACCATCGTTTCTTGGTGTCTGAAGAAGAAGAGGTTTCAGAGAAAATTTATAATTACTTACGACGTAATGAATTTTTTGAAGTACGTAAAGAAGAATACTCTGCTTAATTACAAAAAGCATTAAGAAAAATATCATCTTATTGTGATATATTCTTAATGCTTTTATGTGAATTTCTTCTTTTCAATAATTGTTGTTGACTCTATTAAATAATCTAGTATTTGTCCAAGCTAATTCTTCACTATTTTCATATTCTAGTATATGAGGAGGTGAAGAATATGACTCATATCATTGATTACCAAGCTACTCAACCTATTAGTAAAACTGGTGAAACAACTTTTGCAATCCCAGCTTCTCCAAATAAAGCAATTTTAGCAAATTTGAAATTGAGAATTTCAAGTAGAGATTCACGTAATAATCGAGTAGAATTAATCGCTACAATTGGTGTAGAAGGTATAACTGAGACTTCACAAGTTTTATTCCGAATTTTCCGTGATAACATTGAAATTTTTAATGCGCAAGTAGGTATTGAATCTACAGATTCTGAACAATTCTACGTACAAACATTTCAAGCTATAGATCAAAACGTTAGCAGTGGAACACACGAATATTCATTAACTGTAGAAAACCTTACTAGTGGTGCAAGCGCAGAAGTTGTTGGCCCACTATCTTTTAGCGCTTTAGCTATTGGACAAGAGCGTAAATGTTGCTAAGTGAATCTAATATTTAATTTTGTACTTGAGAAAAGCGAGGCGTAGTTATACGTTCTTGCTTTTTTATATGTATCCTTACTTTCTATTAGCTTTAATCATAATTTTTTTACGTTTTGATTCACTTATTTCATCAATTAACACATCAAATTTTTGACCAATCAAAAAGATTGAAATCCAATTATGAAACACGTAATATAGACTCTGACTCTAAAAAAGTTCGTATGAAAAGAATACATAAATAAGGAGGTTTTATATACGCGCTTTTCATTTTAAAAGACGGAGAGGTTTTATGTTATGTGGCGTAATAAAAACATTTGGATTGTTTTAATTGGGGAGTTTATTGCAGGTCTAGGATTATGGCTTGGTATTCTTGGCAACCTTGAATTTATGCAAAAATATGTCCCTTCTGATTTCATGAAATCAGTTATATTATTTATCGGACTATTAGCCGGTGTTCTAGTTGGACCTATGGCTGGCCGTGTCATCGATCAGTATGAAAAGAAAAAAATTCTTCTTTACGCTGGGTTTGGTCGAGTTTTAAGTGTTATTTTCATGTTTTTTGCTATTCAATTTGAAAGTATCGCATTTATGATTGCATTTATGATTGCTCTTCAAATTTCAGCAGCATTTTATTTCCCTGCATTACAATCTGTAATTCCACTCATCGTACGTGAGCATGAGTTATTACAAATGAACGGTGTACATATGAATGTTGGTACAATTGCTCGTATTGCAGGTACTTCACTAGGTGGAATTCTTTTAGTTGTGATGAGTTTACAGTACATGTATGCCTTCTCAATGGCAGCATACGCCTTATTATTCCTCTCGACTTTCTTCCTACAATTCGAAGACAAGAAATCAACAACACCAAGTAAACAAGCTGCAAAAGATACTAGCTTTATGGAAGTATTTCATATTTTAAAAGGAATTCCTATTGCTTTTACAGCACTTATATTAAGTATCATCCCTCTATTATTTATAGCTGGGTTTAATTTAATGGTTATTAACATTAGCGAAATGCAACATGATCCTACGATTAAAGGGTTCATATATACAATTGAAGGTGTCGCATTTATGATAGGTGCCTTCGTAATTAAACGTCTATCTGATCATTTCAAACCTGAAAAATTACTATATTTCTTTGCAGTTTGTACTGCTTTTGCACATCTGTCATTGTTCTTTAGCGATATAAAATGGATGGCTCTTACATCATTTGGGTTGTTTGGGTTTAGTGTTGGCTGCTTCTTCCCTATTATGTCGACGATTTTCCAAACGAAAGTGGAAAAAAGTTATCACGGTCGCCTCTTCTCATTCCGTAATATGTTTGAGAGGGTTATGTTCCAAATCGTCTTACTTGGCACAGGCTTCTTCTTAGATACAATTGGGTTACAATATATGGTTCTCATCTTCGGAGTCGTTTCATTATTGATTATTTCTATTTCCCTCTCTAAGCAGAAACATTATGAAAAACAGCATTCGCAATCTGCGAATTTATAAAATAAACAAAGAAGTATGGATCTAATATTGAATCCATACTTCTTTGTTTTATAATACGCCTATTTATTACGTTTATTGAAATTACCTAAAGGAGTATCCTCCTTTAATTTCGAATAGATTATAAAAAGTACTCTTTATAAAAGGAGTGGTAAAATGTCTGATGGCATCGAAGTATTTATTGTTCTGCTCTTTGCAATTGCTCTGTTTAGCATCCTAAACTTTTTAGCCATTTCCTTATCTGGACATAGTTTTAAAAAAAGAATCGTGGCAGGTTTCATATTTTTACTACTGACTCCCATTATCTTTTTGACTATCGCAACATTTGCTTCTATATTCGATAAAGCAGGATTTGGCGCAGGTACGTTAGCCTTTATGATCGCAAGCGTATATATATTAAATGGAATAGTGATTCTGCTTTCCTCTTTATTTATGCTCAAAAAAGACATAACATAGGCTATGGTACTAGCATGAATCTGACTTTACACTAGATTCATGCTTATTTAATTTCTCCTAAATTTTTATATGAAATTAAATAATTCTTTAAAAAAATTTAAACTTTATTTATTATAATATCCCTATCGTATTCGCACGTTTATTCAAATTTAAAAGAAAGGAGCACAAAATGAAAAAGGTTCTACTTACAATTCCTATACTAATCATCCTACTTAGTGGATGCAGCAATAACGATATATACGGTTCTTGGGAAGTCGTTGACAATAAAAATGGTGAATGCCCTGTATATTATAAATTTGAAACAGTTGTCAAAAAAGAAAATAAAGAGGAAATTGTGCAAAATTTAGTAGAAATGCAAACAACAAAGAATAAAGACGATTTATATAAAGGCTCATTTGTCAAAAATTCTAATGTATATCACATTGATTATGGTAATTCATTTACATCGGACCAAACTTTAAAAGTTGCCGACGGTACACTAAATGTATACTTTTTGACAGCCGAAAAATTATGCACATATAAAAAGAAATGATTACATTTCAGAGGAGACGCAGAAAATATTTTCTGCGTTATTTCACTTTAGAAATCGGCCACAAAAATAGCCCTTGTTTTCGTATTCTTTTTCATTCAAAACATGAGAAATATACTTAATAAAAACTAGAGAATACCTTAAGTTATATAAAATGAATCCTATAATAGACATTTCAATTAACACATCTACGCTATTTACATCGATACTTTTCAAAATAGGCTAATCCTTCCTCTAAATTTGTCAATCATTTTAATTTTCATAAAAAAATGATAAAATATAAACATGTGTTTTCAGAATAATTAAAAACGCAGAATGAAAGCACTGTTTTAGGAGGGGTTTTGATGACTTACACGTTAGCAACTAGAATGAAAGCATTCCAATCTTCTATATTTAGTGAATTAGGAGCCTATAAAAAAGAAAAAATTGCAGCAGGTCATAACATGATTGATTTGAGCATCGGAAATCCTGATATGCCGCCCGCTGATTTTGTAAGAGAAACAATGGTACATACAGCGAGTGAGAAAGAGAGCTACGGGTATACATTATCAGGTATTCAAGAATTTCACGAAGCTGTAACTGAATATTACAACAATACTCATAACGTTTTATTAAATGCGGATAAAGAAGTTTTATTATTAATGGGTTCACAAGACGGGCTCGTTCATTTACCTATGGTTTATGCAAATCCAGGTGATATTATATTAGTTCCTGATCCAGGATATACAGCTTATGAAACAGGTATTCAAATGGCTGGTGCAATATCTTACTACATGCCTTTAAAGAAAGAGAATGATTTCTTACCAGACTTAGAAGTCATCCCTGAAGAAATTGCCGATCAAGCGAAGATGATGATTTTAAACTTCCCAGGGAATCCCGTTCCAGCAATGGCTCATGAAGATTTCTTTAAAGAAGTAATCGCATTCGCGAAAAAGCATAATATTATCGTTGTCCATGATTTTGCTTATGCCGAATTTTATTTTGATGGTAATAAGCCAATTAGCTTCCTCTCTGTACCTGGTGCTAAAGAAGTTGGCGTAGAAATCAATTCTTTGTCAAAAAGTTATAGTTTAGCAGGTAGCCGTATTGGATATATGATTGGAAACGAAGAAATTGTTCGTGCACTTACTCAATTTAAATCTAATACCGATTACGGTGTATTTTTACCAATTCAAAAAGCGGCATGTGCTGCACTAAGAAACGGTGCTACGTTTTGTGAGAAAAACCGTGAAATTTATCAAGAACGTAGAGATACACTAATCGATGGATTCCGAACATTTGGCTGGAATGTCGATAAGCCAGCTGGTAGTATGTTTGTCTGGGCAGAAATTCCACAAGGATGGACTTCTCTAGACTTCGCTTATGCATTAATGGATCGTGCGAATGTCGTTGTTACACCTGGTCATGCATTTGGACCTCACGGAGAAGGCTTTGTACGTATTGCACTCGTTCAAGATAAAGAAGTGTTGCAACAAGTTGTTGAAAACATTAGAAATAGCGGCATTTTCGTCCTTGAAAAAGTAAATGAATTAGTTAAAAATTAATTCCGGCTCCCCTGCTTAACTTTAGCAGGGGTATTATTAATTGGAGGTACTTTCATATGCATATTAAAGACACACTTCCCCATCGTTATCCATTTTTAATGATTGATAAAGTAACAAATGTAAAACAAGATGAATTCGTTACAGGATATAAACTCATTACAAATAACGAATGGTTTATAAATGATAGTCACAAACATATGCCTCATATGTTAATTGTAGAAGCACTTGCTCAGCTTAGTGCATTTGTACATACAAGTGATTCTGAAGGACTAGGATTCCTCTCCTCTTTAGATGGAGTTGAATTCCACGGAAAAGCATATCCCGGTGATAAACTTGATTTACATTATGAGCTAACGCGCAATCGCCGAGGTTTTGTTCTTGGTAAAGGTATTGCAACTGTAAACGACCAGCCTATTGTAACTATAGAAAAACTATTAATATATCAAGCAGATTAAAGTGTTCCTTATATCAGTTGGAAATATCTATTCTCAACCGATTGAGTAAATAGGAAAACATATTACGTAGTTAGGAGCAGGAAAATGGAACGTACTATCGGTATCGATGCTGGAGGCACATTAACGAAAATAGCTTATTTTAACAAAAAAAAGCTATTAACTTTTGAAAAATTTTATTCACATGAACAACATAAAATAATAGATTGGATTAAAAACAACAATGGCATAAAACAAATATGTATTACGGGTGGTAAATCGAAACTATTACAGCATCTGCTTACAGGTTCATATAAAATAATAGAGCTAAACGAATTTGAAGCTACTCTTGCAGGTGTCCAATACATATTAAAAGAAGAAAAACATGCTATACGCAATTTTATTTTAACCAATATCGGTACAGGTACTTCTATCCATTACGTTTATAATGAACAATATATTCGCGCTGGTGGAACCGGAGTTGGCGGTGGGACTATTATGGGACTCTCAAAATTGTTAACAAATATAGATCATTTTGAAGATATAATACCTCTAACAAAAGTAGGATCTAGAAAAGAGCTAGATATTACGGTTGGAGATATTTATGGTGTTATTCTTTCCCCTATCGATAATAACTTAACTGCTAGTAACTTCGGAAAAGCAGCCATTACAGAATCAAATAATAGTAACTCCGATATACTAGCTACTGTACAAGGACTTGTCGGTGAAGTCGTTACTGCATTAAGCCTTCAATTCGCTGAAACAAAAAACATTGAACATATTATTTATATTGGTTCGACTTTATGTAATAACGTACAACTTCAACATATTATTAGTAGCTACACCGAATATCAAAATAAAACACCAATCTTTTTACAAGATGGTGGTAATAGCGGTGCAATTGGTGCATTACTTCATGCTACGAAATAAAAAGCTGACTTTTGTCAGCTTTTTAGAAATGGCACTTCAAATTCAATAATTGATTCCCCGTTCTCTCCAATTCGCTCCACGCTTATTCTATCAATCACACAATTTAACTTCCCATGAAAACTAGGAATCTCCTTCACTACTTCAGCAGCTAATTCGGCACTTTCTTTTCTTCCGACTGTTACATGCGGGATGTACGGAATGTCTTCTTTCAAAAATTGTAATAAAGGTCCTGTATATAGAATATTATGTAGTTCCTCTATTTGTTCTTTCCCCTTTTCAACTCGTAAAAACAAATATTCTCTTTCACTTGTAATTTGATTCGTAAATTCAATTTCTATATTCTGTATCGGTTTTGATACATTTATAATATGTAATTTCAGCTCATCATTTGAAATCGAACTTTCAAATGGGAATACAATTGTAATATGCGGTGAAATTAATCCAAATAAAGGATCATGTTTTTGCCTAATGTCCTCGATTTCGCTAATGAACATGTTGTTTAGAAAAAGTAAAATTGTACGCATTTTTATCCCCTCAACTTTTCCTCATTATAATATGTATCATATTCTATGACAGCCTGCCCTTCAACAACTTATTTTGCTTACCTGTAAAAATAAAAAAACTTCTCAAATGAGAAGTTTTCATATAGCATGATTATTATTTTCCCGCCAAACTTTTCTAAACTTTATATAACAGGCAATTCTCCAAGGAAAAATATACGATACTGCAACAACATAAAATAATAAACCTATTGTTTGCTGATCTAAGTCAACAATATATTTTCTTGAACCGTATCTCAAAACGACAAGTGCAATAAAAGTAATTAAAAAAGCTGCACTTTTTTTCGTATAAATATTCCCATCATCTCTTCGTTCATAATTTGTTAATACTATAAGCGGCACAGCAAAAAGTACACCAATGAATACCGCTATAATTACTTGTAATATAGCTGGATGTACGGGACCTAAAAACCATACAATACCTGGTGTTAAAAATAGTAATGGCCATAAAATACGTTTTCCCGATCCCTTTATTGGCTTATGCATGGAGCGATAACGACGCCAAAATATCAGTAGTGCAATGCATAAAAAGACGGTTATTAGTGAGGACGTGTCTCCCATATATTTTCCTTCTCCCTAAAAGAATAATCTATCACTATTTTAAACTGTTCGTTCAAATGATACTTTACGAATAAATATACTACTAGTTATGATATAAAGAATTGTTAATCCAATTGAAATAACAATAAAATAAGGGATATCTATTAAAGATACATCATTTGTAAATAACAATCCTTTTATCCCTACTTCTCCATACAGCACACTATTTGTTGAAAGGAAAAGCGACCCACCAATCATGAGACCAATCCATTGAAATCTTTGCTTAAAAATTACTACTACTTGAAAGAAACATGCTATCGTAACATAAAATAAAAATTGTAAAATAAACTGTTGTATTAATTGCTCTCCAAAGTTAACATTTACTAAGTTATATTTTATATCTTGTAAAAACAGTATTTGAAGGAATGAAAACAATGCGGATTGCAACACAATATAGCAAATCGCTCCGATAAAATATTGTATTCTCGTTATACCAAATGAAACTGCTAAACGAAATAAATCATCTTGAACAATGAAAACACTCCCTACTATAAAAATCATAATTGCAATTGAAGGATTATTGATAATTTCGGGTAAATAACCAACTTTCGCTTCATTTAAATGAGCAGCATATAAAGCTCCTTTTATTAATAAAGCTACAATCCAAAATATTAAAATTGCTTTATAATGAAAATTTATATGTAACCTCAATTGTTTCATTAACATCGTCATTCCACTTCACCACCAGTCATGTGAATAAATAGTTTTTGTAATGTAATTCTATCAATTACTAAACCTTCTTTTTCAAGAGAGTAACAATCTTCATTAGAAAGCCCTTCCCATATAACAGCAATACCTTTATTCCCATAAATTTCTTTATTTATAACTTTTTTATTAATCAAGAACTCCTCCACTTTACCTTTTTGCCCTGAAATAATATGACCTTGTTGCAATAAATCTTCCACTGTTGATTGAACAACAAGTGCACCTTCTTTTATGATAATTACTTCTTCAATAACATGGGTTACTTCTTCTACCAGATGTGTTGATAATATAATTGTTCTGGGATACTCCCCGTAATCTTCTAGTAGTAAACTATAAAATAACTCACGATGTGCTGCGTCTAATCCTGTAGTTGGTTCATCAAAAATAGTAATTGTCGCTCTGCTTGCTAACCCTTTAATAATTCCTACAACTGTTTGCATGCCATGAGATAGTTTATGGTATTTCTCTGTTATATTAAGCTGAAATTTACCCGCCAGTTCTTCAGCAAACTTCTGATCCCAATTTTTATAAAACATGTTACATATCTTAAAAATTTCTTTTACGCTATAACTTAAATGAGACTCTTCTTTTACTCTAACGAAACAAATATTTTGCATCGCTTTACTATTTTCAAAAACATCTTCACCAAATATTGATACACTTCCACTACTTGAAGTAATTTGTCCTGCTAGTAAATTTAATAAAGTCGTTTTCCCTGCTCCGTTCCTTCCAAGCAAACCATATATTTTATTCTCTTCCAATGAAATCGTTACTTCATTTACAGCTATTTTCTTTTTATACTTTTTCGTTACATCTTTCGTTTCAAGTGCAATCATCCCTCTTTCCCCTCCTTCGTAATCTTTTGAATCATATCCATCAATTCATCTTTTGATATTTCTAGTACTTTCGCTTCTTCCCACACTTTAGGTAAATATTCAGTCATAAAAGTATTTTGTCTTTTTTTTAGTACAACTTCTTTTGCTCCTTTTGCAACAAACATCCCGATCCCTCTCTTTTTATATAAAATCCCCTCATCCACTAATACATTCACCCCTTTAGCTGCGGTAGCCGGATTTATTTGTAACATCTTCGCAAATTGATTTGTCGATGGAACTTGTTCTTCTTCAAGCAATATGTCTTTTAAAATATCAGATTCAATCGTTTCTGCAATTTGTATGTATATTAATTTATTTTGTTCTAGAGTCGGCTTCACATTTTCACCACCTTAGGTTCATAGGTTAATTACTTATGTAATTAACCATATCACATAGAATTATTTTTTTCCATAAATTTCTTTTACGAAAAAGAGAGTCATTCAATTAAGAATGTCTCTCTTTCTAAAAATTCGAAGTTTCAACTCTTGTTCTCAAATTCTTTTCATTTATACCATTTTGACAAAAATTAAACTGTTGTCCCTCAATACATTTTGTACGATCTACTACTTGCCCTAAATGATAGCTTGTATGCTCAACCAAATGTAATAGACTTTGAAGATCAATATGCCTTTTTTCTTCCCAGACCTGTATATATGCTTTGCCCCACTCATCAAATATTTCTTCAACAGTTTTTAACAAAGCTTCAGAGCTTATTTGTTTCACTGGAAAATATTCTTCAATTCCATTTTCAAAAACTATATTTGGATCCTTATAACGCCTTGTATTTCTCTGTAAATGTTCACAAATATGTAGTACGATTCCACCAATTGAATTAACAGAGGTCTCTTTTTTCCACAAATCTTCTTCACTAACGAGCCTAATTGCCTGTACTAATTTAGGTAAATAATGATCCTGCATTCTATGATAAGAAATTTTGTATACTAACTCCATCTTCTCCCCTCCATTATTTCAACTGGCTCACTGGATATTTAGCAAATAAAGATTTCCGAAAATCTTTATCTTCCACAAGCATTTTAATTTTTTCTTCATTGCCGTTAAAGAACTTTATAACTTTATTTTTATCCCATATATCTTTTTCTTTTGGAAAATCATCGAATTCCCTATGCAAAATTGATAACATTTCTTCCCTCGTTATCTTAAAGTTTTTATTTTCTATTTGAAACTCATAAGCTTTTGCGTTTGGTACTAAAATTACTAGATAGGTAGCATTAAAGAGAAAATTCTTCTTCATCGTATCTTTCTCATCAAACCAATACGTCTCAATCATTTCTTCTGTAAGAGCTCCACTCTCTTTTGCACCATAGTTCACTTTTATATTTTCATTTTCTAAACTTATACTTTGAACTGTTCCACCACCAGGTAAATGATTAATAATTGCAACCACATCTGAATTATTACCAACGTATGTCCCAGTATATTTCTTAAAATCATCTGACCTAACATCATATATATCTTTTATTCTTTCCCCGTTAGAACAAGCCGTAATGAATAAAAAAATTGTTAGCATAACGATTATGTTATGATGCATATATTTCATTTAGCATCCCCCATTTTTATCGATATTTCGTTAATTACAATATTTACTTTCAAATCCCTTTTTAAATATACGCATTTTAATCAAAATTAAAAATTTTCATTTTTTATGTTTACAATTATCCATTAATTGTATATACTTACTAACGTAAGAAAAAAATTCTAAAAGGAGGTCGAAGGAAATGATGAAATTACAATTACATGCATTAACTTTAGCGTTAACTGCACCTGTGTTTTCTGGACAATTAAATATGAATTCGACCACCCTAATGGAGAATTGAAAATCGTAATTTATTTCATTTAATTCATAAATTCGCCACAGGAGGTCGTATACTTTCCTGTGGCTTTTTCACGCCCAGCCATAGGAGAACTGTATCTTCCTGTGGTTTTTTTGCGCGATTTTTTAGTCTCTTACATTATTTTTCTAAGAAAGGAGCAACATTCAATGACTATTAGCGTATTGTTTTTAAGTATTACGATTCAAAGAAATACAATTTCTAAAGATGAAATTCTTCATAATGAGCAAATTGAAAAAGCTATGAATGATGTTAAGGAGCGCCAAGCACTTTACTGTGATCACCTGTAATTCCTTTTCGAAAGGAGGAATTCATTTATGACTTTTCATATTTTCTTTTTTACGACTGTACTTCAAAAACATACTTTATCTGAAACTGAAATCAATCGTAAACAACAGTTAAAACAACTGACTGATAAAATAACTGACATTAAAAGTTCATACTACACTCAAATGTATTAAAAATATATTTTAAAGGGGTAATATATTCATGAAATTTAAAGCATTCTTTTTAACAATCACCATTCAAAAACGTAAGCTTTCACAGAAAGAGATTTTACGTGAACAACACATTCAAAACATTATGGACGAAGTAAAAGAGCGCCAATCTTCTTATTACACTCGTCTTTTCTAAATCACTTATAAAGGGGTAATTATTTTATGAAATTTAAAGTATTCTTTTTAACCATTACCATTCAAAAAAATAAATTTTCCGAGTCTGAAATGCTTCATGAGCGACAAATTAATCAGGCTATGGATTCTGTAAAAGAAAGACAAAGTCATTACTGTAGTCACCTGTAATTTCTTATTACACTCGTTTTTTCTAAATCACTTATAAAGGGGCAATTATTTTATGAAATTTAAAGTATTCTTTTTAACCATTACCATTCAAAAAAAAAAATTTTCTGAGTCTGAAATGCTTCATGAACGTCAAATTAATCAGGCTATGAATTCTGTAAAAGAAAGACAAAGTCATTACTGTAGTCATCTGTAATTCCAATTCGAAAGGAGGAATTCACATATGAAGTTTCACCTTTTCTTTTTAACGATTACGATTCAAAAAGAAACAATATCTCAAAATGAATTAAAACAAGAAAGACAATATAAACAAGTTATTAATGAAATTCGAGATCGTAGAAGCAAATACTACACTCACCTTTAATCGTTTAACTATATGGAATTGAAAGGAGTCGATTATGATGTTGATAGCACGCTGTAAGGAAATGATTTGGATAGTTCAGAGGGATTCCACATAGTTTTATAGAGCTTATACCACACAAGTTTATCACTGAATTTGATGTATAAAAAATATATAATAAAATCAAATCAACCCACTTTTAATTATTTATAAACAAAAGGATACACCACTTAAAAAGCGGTGTATCTTCCTCAGTTTTTACTATTTTCGGTTACTTCTCTTCGTCTTAAACAATCTCACTAAGTTCGAAACAACTGTTTTTGTTACTGCATAAACTGGTACTGCTAAAATCATTCCGATGATTCCAGCAAAGTTTCCTACCCCTAAAATTAGGATAATAATTGTTAATGGGTGGATGTTTAATTTCGAGCTCATAATACGTGGTGAAATAATATTACTTTCAAACTGTTGTACAATTGTTACGATAATAATTACGTATAAGGCTTGCATCGGAGATACGAACAGTCCTACAATAACAGCTGGTGCTGCCCCGATAAATGGACCTAAGTTAGGAATGATGTTTGTAAATGCTGCGATAATTCCTAAAACGAAAGCGTACGGTAAATCGATAATTAAATAACCGATAAAAGTAAACGCACCTACAAATATACAAACGAGCGCTTGCCCTTGAATATATGCAGATAATGTTTCGTTCGTTTCCTTAATGATACGAAGCCCCTCTTCACGGTAAGACTCTGGTAATAAACTTACCGCTTTTCCTGGAAAGGCATGTCCATCTTTAAACATGTAAAATAAAATGAACGGTACAGTAAATACAACTAATGCAACGTTCGTGATAATACCAAATAAAGCCGTTGCACTCGACGTAATTGTATTTGGTATATCTTTTAAGTATTCAATCGCATTTTTTTCAATTGTTTCAATGGAAACGTAGTTTTGTGTAGATAACCATTCAAACAACCTATGATGTGATAATTCTTGTATGTATACTTTTCCCTCTTTTATGTAGCCTGGCATATTTTTTACTAAGTCCATTAGCTGTTGTGAAATCGTAGGAACAACTACTCCAACGCCAACCGCAGTTAATGTTATGATAAAAAGATATAACAGCAATATCGCTAAATTTCTAGGTACTTTTTTATTCTCCAAAAAGATTAATACAGGATTAAATATGAAGTATAAAAAAAGCGCGATTAAGATTGGGAAAAATAATGTTGATATGAAGATACCAATCGGTTGAAATAAAAATGATATTTTTGTGCAAATAAATATGATTCCTACAACCATTAGCACTTCTAATGTCCAAAAGTGCACTTTTGATTTCAAAAAAACGGCCTCCTTTAAACTAGCACTTCTCTTCATTGTACCAAAATAAGTATGAATTTCACATAATATTTTCCTTTACAATATTCCAAAATACCGATAAATACACTACAATGAGATTACATACAAATTTGCAGGTAAAGGTGATAAAAATGACACAATGCATCATATGCAGAAAAGATACGAAAGAACTTAGTGAACAATATGTCATTCCAGAAATATTATGTGGATATTATTTCACAAACTCAATTTGTGATACTTGTCATGAACAAATGACAACAAATATTGATCGTCCTTTAATTAGGCATAAATTGAGTCAATTTAAGATTGAACAAATGAAAAGACAAATTGATTCCCCACTCTATACGAATGAGCACGGTGAGGAACTTGCGGCTGCTGAGACTGATGTTGTCGAAGTAAGCGACGAAATTCTTTATTCTAATGCATTAATTATGAAACTATGTAAAAAGCACGATATTTCCTTACATAATGAAATTTGGAAAGAGGAACGTGTAACGAAAGTAGCGAGTTCTATTCAACGGGAATTACTATTAGATAACCGTAAATATAAAATGAGTATATTAAAAATGGCTTATACATTCGCTGTACAAGCAGTTGATGGCTACTTTGAAGATCAAGATGCGATTGATATTTCTACCATTCTCTCAAATGCAGATTTCGTGGAACTAAAAGAAAAAAGTATTGTACGTGATTTAAGCAAAAGTTCTTTATGGAATACGTTAAATACAAGTAGTGAAAATCATTACTTTATTTTACTTAGCGATAAAGACGGTCTGTTTTGCTTCATTCGTTTGTTTGACATCTTTGATGTTGTCGTTCATTTATCAGAAAAAAGATTTGACCTTCCATCACCCATTGTCGGTGTAAATAATGTGAATACACAGAAATTTTATGTCCAAAGTTTAAAACAGTATATGGATGGGCTGTTCAAAGAAAAAGCACCTACTATATAATAGATACCAGAACATACGGTCTCCTTTCTTGATGAAAAGACACTGTGTTATAATGAGTATGAAAAGAACAATACAATCACATAAACCAATTATAAATTGTATATAAATAAAAAAGACTAGTGTGCGGCTACACACTAGTCCACGTAACTTAGCAGATTGGATTGTTCATTTATCCTATTTGTTTCTTACAAACAAAACAACCCACATTCTATAGGCATAGGTGGGTTGTTATTTTTTGAGCTTGTCTATTAAAACGACGACGAACGTTAACAATGCAACGAGAAACAGTCCACCCTGCAGTAGCAACGCTATTTCACTCACGTATTATCACCCCCCTCCTACTCGGAGAAGTGATAATTGAACAACCAACCGCACCTTAAGTTACCCTTTGATTTTACCATATTTTCTAATAATTTACGATGAAAACCCGCAAGCGAATAACTTGCGGATTTTTTATACCCTATTAACAGGCAGTAAACAAAATGAAGCAATAAATAAGTGAAACTTTATTTCTCACTATTTTTTTAATGCATATGCATCAGCAATCATTTCACCAACAATTTTATTTTCTTCTTTCTTCTTGTCTTTCAATAATGGGAATAACAATTCTGCCACTTCATACGCTTCTTCTAAATGCGGATATCCTGATAAAACAAACGTATCAATTCCTAACGATTCATATTCTTTTATCCTTTCTGCTACTGTATGCGGATCGCCTACAAGTGCAGTACCTGCCCCACCTCTTACAAGTCCGATACCAGCCCATAAATTAGGGCTTATCTCTAACGACTCTCTCGTACCTTTATTTAAATGTGTCATCCGTTTTTGACCAACCGAATCATATCTTGCAAATGTCTTTTGAGCAAGCTCAATTGTTTCATTATCCACATATTGAATTAAACGTTCGGCCTCTTCCCATGCTTCTTCTTCTGTCTCTCTTACAATTACGTGTAATCTAATGCCAAATCGGACTGTACGCCCCTTCTCTTCTGCAAGTTTTCTTACTTCTTCTACTTTTTCTTTTACTTGCTCTGGCGGCTCTCCCCACGTTAAATATACATTACTATGTTCAGCTGCTACTTCTTTTCCAGCAGCTGATGATCCTCCGAAATATATAGGAGGATATGGCGTTTGAACTGGTGGGAATACAACTTTACTATCTGTAACTTGAATATGTTTTCCTTCTAAAGAGATCGTTTCACCTTGCAATGTCGATTTCCAAACTTTTAAAAATTCATCCGCTGCTTCATACCTTTCATCATGATCAAGATATAATCCATCTCCTTGTAGTTCAACTGGATCTCCTCCAGCTACTACATTAATAAGCAGTCTCCCATCTGAAATTCTATCAAATGTAGATGCCATCCTCGCTGCAACTGTAGGGGACATTAGTCCTGGTCTCACTGCTACTAAAAATTTTAATTTTTCTGTTTCAGCAGCAAGAGCTGAAGCTAACACCCAAGGGTCTTCACATCCTTGACCAGTTGGAAGTAAAACACCCGTATATCCTAAATAATCAGCTGCCGCAGCAACTTGCTTATAATAACCATATTCAGCTGCTCTTCCTCGTTTTGTCGTTCCTAAATATCGACCATCTCCATAAGCCGGAATAAACCATAATAATTCCATGCCTTTACACACCCCTTATTTATTTTGAATCGTATACTAACACATTCTATATAAATTACCCCTAATAATTTATATGTTAATTCCCAGTCTCACCTTTAAAATTATCTCGCCATCTTAAAAACTTCGCTTCTAGTAAACGTACTAGAGAGTCAGAAAACTTCCCAACAAATGCAAAGATAATTATGCCGACAAATACGATATCTGTATTTGAAAATTGCCTTGCATCCATAATCATATAACCAATACCTTCTGTAGATCCCATAAGTTCTGCTACTACTAAACTCACCCATGCAACACCTAACGATAACCTTGCTCCTAGTAAAAGGTTAGGCAATGCAGATGGTAAAATGAGTTTCGTAATTAGTTTTCTTTTGCTAAACTCTAACACTCTCGCTACATCAAATAACTTTGAATCCACACCTCTAATACCTAAAAATGCGTTTACGTATAAAGGAAAAAATGCACCATCTGCAATTAATAACACTTTCGATGTTTCACCAAAACCGAACCATAATACGAAAAGTGGCGCAACAGCTAGATGAGGTACAGTTCTTAACATTTGCACAGATGGATCTAAATATTGCTCACTTCTCGTTGAAAATCCAACAATCGTTCCTAAAATGATTCCTAAGCCCCCACCAATAAAGAAACCAGCCGCAGCCCTGAATACACTAATACTTAAATGGCCGAATAACTCTCCTGTTTTAATAAGCTCTTGGAAAGCTAAAAAAATATCTAATGGTGTTGGTAAAACTGTTTTAGAAACAAGGCCGAATACGCCAGCTAACTGCCAAATTATTAATATAATAACCGGTATAGTAATTGCCCTTACTAAAACTTTTACATTTAACTTTCGCACATTCTTAACTCTGTTTTTCTCAATCGTTATACTCGCTGGTTTCATAACAGCTTTCGTATTTTCCACTTTACAAAACCTCTTTTCACTTCGCTTTCAATGCTTTTTCTACGAAAGAATTATCTACAACTTTTTCCGCCTTAGTTTCTTTCTTTATAGAACCAAGCTTATATTGAAAATCCGCTGTCTTTTGTTGTTCTGCTATTATTTCCTTCGTTACCGGAACTAAAATTGGTTTGTCGTGATTAAACACTTCTTTTACGATCTCCGCATCTATCTTTTTTACAGAAGTATATACTTTTATTGCTTCATCTAAGTTAGCATCTTGCCATACACGTGCTTTCTCATAAACTTTGAGGAATTTCTCAACTAATTCTGGATGTTCTTTCGCAAATTTTGTTCTCGTAATTAAAAATTCTGGTGAAGAGACATTTAATGTTTCACCGTCTGCAATCACCTTCGCACCTTTATTTAACGTATGTAATGATATGAAAGGGTCCCAAATCGCCCATGCATCTACTGATCCTGATTCAAATGCAGGCTGCGCTTCATCTGGTTGTAATTGAATGACATTTACCTCTTTTGCATCAATCCCTTCTTTATCAAGTGCTCGATACAATAAATTAAAGGCACTACTTCCTTTTGCTACTGCAATTTTTTTACCTTTTAACTCTTTTACACTCGCAATCTTGCTATCTTTTTGAACGAGAATTCCAGTTCCTTTTCTCGCATAACTTGTATTGGCGATTTCGGTAAATCCAATACCTGCTGCTTGCGCTGAAATGACTGGAGAATTCCCTACTTCACCAAAGTCTAATCGGTTTGATGCGATTGCTTCAAAATAAGGAGGTCCACTTTGGAACTCTGTCCATTTCACTTTAACTCCTTCTTTTTTAAACTCCTCTTCAAACCACCCCTTTTTCTTTGCTAGTAATAGCGGGCTTAACCCTTGCTGTATACCAATTTGTATTGTTACATCTTCTTTCTTACTACTTGCTGTACTTTTTTCACATCCTAATAAACATACTGATATAGCTAAAGCAAAAGAAAGAATTTTAAATTTTTTATACATATAAAATCACCCTTTTCCTATATACTTGTTTGAATCAACCCTCCATATTCAAACTGCTGTAATACTTTCGTTCGAAGTTGTTGGAACGATTGAGAAGTTTTATTTCGCGGATAAGGCAAATTATTTTCAATCACTTTATGTATTTTCCCTGGTTTTGCACTCATAATGATGATTCGGTTTGAAAGATATATCGCTTCGTCTATATCATGTGTAACGAATATCATTGTTGTTTTCTTCTGCTCCCAAATATTTAGCAATACTTCTTGTAAATGACTTCGAGTAAAAGCATCCAGCGCTCCAAAAGGTTCATCAAGTAATAATACATTTGGATCTCTTAATAACGCTCTCGCTATCGCAACACGTTGTGACATCCCGCCTGAAATTTCTTTCGGATACGATTTTTCAAAGCCATCTAACCGAACGATTTCAACCCATTCTCTCACCTTATCTTTCACATACTTATCTTTTAACGACAAATCTGCCGCTATATTTTCTTCAACTGTTAACCATGGAAAAAGCCTATGTTCTTGAAAAATAAAACCTTGTTTCTTGCTCGTTTTTAAGATAGGCTCCCCGTCAATAACAACTTCACCTTCAAAATCATTATCTAGACCTGCAACAATTTTTAGTAATGTACTTTTTCCGCACCCACTCGGACCAATTACTGTAACAAAATCCCCTTCCTCTAATTGAAAATTAATATTCTCTAGCACTTGAACCGTACCAGTTTGTTTCAAAAAATATTTTGATACCCCATCAATTGAAACAGTCATTTCTTCCCCCCCTTAAAATGATTCATATAAATGAACAGATTCAGTATTTGTGCAATAAAAAAACCAAAGGCATTTTATCTGTTGATAAAATGCCTTTGGTTTCTCCAATCAGCAATACGTTATGGAATTAAGTACATATTATACAAATATTTCCGATAAGTCAACTAGGTTTTATTAAAACATACATATGATTTGTTTGAACATTTTACTTTTGTTTATTTAAACGACGTTTACTTACTATTTTTTCTGATCTTTAATCCACTGTAACCAATAAGAAAACTCACACGCTAAATGCATTTGATGGGATTTAATTAGACTATTAGGACAAAGGGCTGGGAACTCAACAACTAGACTTACTTCTATCCCTGTATCAGTATCTTTAAATTGATGTCGAACTCCACCAATAGTAGTACCATCTTTCATACGTGCAACACCTGTTGATTGGTATTGATAAGATTTATCTCTCGGTGTTTTCAATCCGGTTTCGTCACCAAAAACAATGAAAAATTGAACTGGAAACGGAGAATTACCAGTAGTTTCGATAACCTCTAATTCATTTTCCCCAAAGGGTCTTAGTACATAGTGATCAGGACAAGCAGATAAATTCACTTTGTTATTTTCACGTGATTGTTCAAGCATCAAACTATCAATTCCATGTATGGCTTCTTCTGCTGTAATCCCATCTAAATAAATACTAGTTTTTGAAAATTTTCGTCTATCGCCAGATAAAAGAGTACAGATACGCATACCTATTGCACTTAATCTAAGTTTTGATTTCAACTTTTCGTACATTTCATTGTATGTATATCGCAACTTTATTTCCGTTAGCTGTTTTATCATGACGTCTGTATCATTTATTTCAGGCTCTTTATGTCCTAATATATATAATACTTTTTTTATCCGTTCTCTTTTCCATTTTATAAGTTGCTCTTGTGAGATATTATTTCCATCGATAATAATTTTCATAAACTTTCTCCTTCCTTTTGATTGTATCGTAGTGTAGTTAATACTAAATTAACCATTTCATGTTTTGTATCTAGATTCAACTTTACTTCTGAATGAGCAATACTGCTAAGACCGTATAGAATAAACCCAGAAGCTAATAATGAGTTATCAGTATAAAAAACCCCTATGTTTACTCCCTCTTCAATTACTTGTCTAATTAACGGTTGCATACGTGCGAATAATTTCTGTTCCAGTTGAAAATGTTGTTCCGTCTGAAACGAACTCACATTTTTATAGGGTGCTAACTTTTCAATAAATGTCCAAAATATATCTAGTGAATCTTTCATCTTTTGCATGACAGACCGTTCATTTGAAACAAGTATTTCTTCAATTAACTCCATATTTTTCACAATACAGTCATTTAAAACTTCATCAACAAAATTCTCTTTAGACTTGAAGTAATAATAAAATAAGCCCGTTGCTACACCTGCATGATTCACAACATCTTTTATGCCAAATCCTTTCATACCATTTTTCATATATAGTTCAAAACCAATATCCATTAACTCTTGGCGTCTTACATCTGGTTCTTTTGATATTCTTTTCATACGTCATCTCCTACAATGTTTTCACCACGACTGAATCTGATTCAATCATAAACGACTGAACTTGATTCAGTCAATATTATTTCATAAATTTAAAATCGATTTAATAACTAAGCGACGAAATTTCCACAAAAAAAGAGTAATCTCAAGAGATATGCTACTAACCTTAGATTGATCAAAAAAGTTAGATCATATAACTTGAGACTACTCATTTCCATTCAAAATATTTATGTAATTAAATTTTATTTCCTCCGCACCCTGGCTGTCTCCAAAACTATTGGTGGAAGCTCTTTTTGAATGATTTCTTTTAATTCATAAAGAGCTTTCTTCACATAACCACCTTCGAAATTTCCTAATGGTTCTGGTAATTCATCCTCATCCAATATGAAATATTCTCCATTTGGAAGTACCATAATATCGATGATTAAATCTTCAAAGGAAACCACTTCATCTTTTATTTGTGTGTTTTTTACGATATTAAAATAGGAACCTAAATACTTTCCTTTTATATCTCTCCATACGTATAAATTGTACGGACGATCTCTCCAGTAATATGCGATTGTATAACTCCCTTTTGGGATTGTTAACTTAGTATCATTTGCAGTCATTGTAAATGAATACTGCACCTCGTGAAATAACACGATACTTTGTGATTGCTTTTCAAGTAATAAGCAATTGTGATCTACTATTGTTGAGTTATACCGGATTTTTCTTTCTATAATTTCAATTTTCGATGTAAGTAACTTATTCATTATTTTGTTTCCCCTTATGCTAGTTCTATCCTCAATTATATCTATTTATGTAGTGATAAAGAAGTGTATAGTTTTTTATATAATGATTTATACAAGTACATAATAAAAACTCCTTCTTATTTAGAAAGAGTTTTTCACTATCCATGTTTCATATTTTTTCACTTCTAACGGAAACTCATTTGTTTTCATGCAACTAACAGTACTATTACTCATGTTTTAACTTTTCCTTAACCGCATCATAAAATTTTCGTTCTTCATCAACATTTAAGTAAACACGACTTACTGTTTTAGAAAAGCCGTATAACAACTGCGCTTTCACTGGCTCTTTTAATGTTATTTCAAAAGTAGCAGGTTCTTTTATGAACTCCATAACAGTTGCATCCAATACCTGCTTCCCTTCTTTTGCCGTTAGCAATTCACCCTTGTAGAACGCAATATTATCAATTTGTGTAAATGGCATAACAATTTTCTTTCCTAATCCGATTTGAATGATTACTTGTTCTTCTGTTACGACAAGTGGATTTTTGCGCATCGCTTGTATTTCAGCTATAAAATAAATCATCGCGTATACATTTAAAATAAGTAAAATCCATGCTATTACTGGATTCCACTGATGTAGTAAATAATGAAAACCAATGCTTTCAATTGCTGTTGCGTGAATAATCATGATATACACACCTATAGCACCAGTCTTTTTATGATATGAGTATACAGATTTACCTGTTGGTACTTTTTCACGCCACGATAAAAACGCATAATAGATTAACTTACACTCTGTTAGAATGACATCTATTAACTTACCTCTTTTCATAGTAGTGTCAAACGCTGCATCAATTGCATAAGAAAAGGAATAATTTTCTCTTCTATATTCTTTATATTTTTTTATTATTTTAGGAAGCACTCTAACAATTTTATAGAGAAGGAATAATTCTAGACCTACAAATGCAATTTCAGCCGCAACAATAATATAAGAGATGAATGAAAAAGCTTGTAAATAATCACTTGGAATAATAAATCTTGCAAAAATATAACCAGCTATTACAACAGGAACTATATATGTTAACGAGTATCTTTTTCGAATAATGAAGAAATATGTGATGATTGGAATGACAAACAAGCAATCTAATAATGACCCAAGCACAACTTCTTTCGGCGCAACTGGTACAATTGGAAGGGCATACAATAAATAGTTTGATAGCATAATTAAAGAGACGAGTCCAATCCAAATACCTTTTCGCCTTCGTGATAGTGTAACCTTCATACGTTCACTCCTTTATTTAAAAACCTCATTTAAATGGTCTTTATAAAATGAAATGGCACGTTCAAATTCTTTTACTTCCTCTACTTTCACGACAGTTTCAAGTAATAATTTCATCGCTGATTCGTGATCGTTTACGTTATATTTTGCTAATGATAAAAATACTTTCATCGGAGCGTTCTCTGGAAATTTTTTCACCCCAGCTTCTAATACTGTAATTGCCTTTTCATATTCCCCTATACAACGATATGTACTTCCTAAACCAATATAAGCACCGCAAAGCGATTCGCCATCAAGTCCATTTGCGATTGCCTGCTCATAATACGGAACTGCTTCTGTTTCTAGCCCCATTACATCATGTATCCACGCACACTGATACAGTACTTCTGCATCCTTTGTAAAGTTTGTTAATCCTATAAGCATCTCTTTAGACTGCGCATATTTCTTTTCATTTCTAAGTTTAATAGCTTGCTTTAATAAATGTTCCATAGAATCCACTCCTCACCAATTATTCTGTGTATAGCTCTTGATTGGTATACGCTTCACATTCGTGTAAAAGTAAAATTCCCACCAATTAAAGTTTCGCTTACTTATTACTATGCGGATTCATTCTCATCTAAAAACTTAATTTTAAAAAGCAGTGACACGATTACATAATACCTCTAAGCTTTTGACAATTTCTTTCGCTGTTTCATCTTTCCCATTACACAACTTCCCTTTACCATCCTGTCCAATTACATAATGCACAGCCCCGCGCGAATATAAAGAATGTGGTGAATTCGCAATCATTACATTCGCCCTTGCTTCTTTCATTCTATTTTTTGCTCTTTCAAACAGTTCTTCTTCATTTAAATCACTTTCAAGTTTAAAACCAACAAGTACTGTTTCTGGGTCCCATTCTTTTATTTGTTTTAATACCTTTGGAGCCTTTTGAAAGTGAATAATCGGTGCTATATCACTTGAAATTTTTCCGTTCATATTAAGAACATTACCATCTTGATCACAAATTTTCTCTACAATCCAATCTGATCCAGCCGCTGCCATAATGACTGCATCAACCTTTTCATGTGATATGATACTTTTCATTTTATCTTGTAAATCAACGATTCCTTCAAATGGATGTAATTCTAACCCTCTATGTACATCACTCGGTTTCTCCGCAAAATAACCGTGTAAATATATAACATGTGCCCCTTTAGCTAGAAGTTCTTCTGCGATTATCCTTCCGATTGTACCTTTGGCCATATTCGTATGCCCGCGTACTTGATCCCATTTTTCTAGACAACCACCGCTCGTAATTAATACCTTTTTCCCCTTCATTGTAACCATCCCTTACTAATTTTTCTTACGAAACCATTCTGTTCCAAAGTCAACTATATCACGCTGTTTCATTAGACGACACGTTGCATTCCCTATCTTCCCATTTTTTACAGTTCCTTTTCGCTCAAACTCCACACCAATTTCTACAAACTTCTCAGATTCGTAATCCATTTCAACAAACTCTTTCCACACTCTTTCACCGTTTTCTATAATAGGTGCTCCTACTTGTATTAACTCACATGCACCAGAACGCACCTCGGATAAATGAACAGACGTATTGGAATCATATCCAACACCAATTAATAATACGTACCCGTCTAAATCATATATTTTTCTTAATGGAGATTCTTCTCCAAAGCTCATTGATAACGAATGGTTCATTGTTATTTCTACTGCATGTTTTCCCCATGCAGCAAAACTTCCTAACGGATGATTACTACGTACTACATTCGGATATGTACGAAAACATTCAACTATTTCACCCATTCCCCTTGTTGGGGTTATACGTGAATCAAATGCTGGGACGTTATCTCGGATAATTTGCCACCAGTCTTCCGGTACAGGTGGTCTTGACCAATGTTTCGGATCGGACAAATCCGAAGATTGCGTTGGCATTATTATCGTTCCTTCTTCCGTAACAACTTTCATTAATGCTTCTACTACAGCAACGGCACCACCAGATATCCACCCGATAGAACTTAGTGATGAATGAACGATAATTGTCATTCCTTTTTCGACTCCTAATGCTTTTAAATCTTTTGTTATTGTTTCGATTGTATTTGGAAATTGTGTACTTGCTACTATTTCATTCATTTTCATATTAGTTCCCCCACTAGCCACGTAAATTTAAACTTTTATATAAATATATTATCATATTTTTTTTAATTTTTAACTTAATCATATTCATTACTACAAAAATATGTATATTATTATACTGAAGCCTCAAAACTCTATTAAAATCGTAGATAATGATGAGCGAGAGTTTTTTTGAAATGAAGAAAAATGTAAATCCTATTTTTTCAAACTATACTCCATATGCATATTTTATACTATTTTTCCATGTAACAATGAAGTCTTTCTATCCCTGGATATTTTTCTCCTAAACTTTTAACTTGAAAACCAATTCTTTTATAAAATTCTACCGCCCCATCGTCTGTCTCCGCTTCTATATAAGTCAATTGATATATCCTTACCACTTCTTTAATCATTTGCAGTGCAATTCCTTTTTGACGATAATCTGGAGCCACTGCTATATGACATATGCGTGCTTTAGTTTCTCCGATTATTTCAATACCTAGACAAGCTTTTTCTTCATATTTGTACAAAGTCCCTTTATTACTTTGATAAAATATTACTGCTTTCTTTAAGCTTATTTCATTTGGACCGACGGCATATTGTAGCACATTTAATATTGAATCTTTCTCAATTTGTTTAACACACTGTAAATTCATACTTTCATCCCTTTCTATGAAAAAAGACTAGCTCTTAATAAAAAGAGCTAATCTCATTACGCCGTTATTTTTTCTTCTTTTTTTACAACGACAGCCACATAACTATGAAGTATCATTCCAATAATAACGAGACTCATACCAATCCAAGATAATGATGATGGAATTGGTGCAGATAACCAAATCAACTCTCCTACTAGCGCAAATAAAACTTCACCAGACTGCGTCGCTTCCACTGTTGCTAATTTTTGCGGATCATCTTTCACAAGATCTGTTGCAAAGAAAAATAATACTGTCGCGATTAACCCAGAGCTAACTGCTACAATAAAACATTGAAAAACTTGGCTACTTGACGGTAATCCGCCTGTTGATACTTCGTAACCAGATAATAAAAACCAAAATGGTAAACTTGCTAATGTCATACCGAGTACTCGCTGAAATACATCTAATTCCCCTTTACAAACTTGCATCATTTTTCTATTTCCAAGAGGATACGCAAATGCTGCAATAAGTACAGGAACTACACATAAAACGGTTTCACGAATACCTAATGAAGAAGCATGTTCTACTTGCATGAGAACGACACCGAATAAAATAATGCCCGACATTACTAATTCCTTCATCGGAAGTTTTTTATGTAGTGGATCCACCGCAAAAAATGGTGTTAACAAAATCCCTGCAACGATTGTAATTTGCCATGTTGATGCAACGAGCCAACCCGGTCCGAACGCTCCAGCAAAACTAAGCGGTGCATAAAAGAGACCAAATCCAACGATACTCCACACTAACCATTCTTTCGGATTGTTTTTCATATATTGAAAGAGTTGCTTTAAGTTCCCTCTATACATAACAATAAGTAATAGCATTGGAACCATAAAATAATACCGTAATGATGCACTCCAAATCCAGCTTCCACCTTCTAAGTCCATTGCCCTGTTTAAAACAAAAGTAAAGGCAAAGAAAAATGATGCCAGTATCCCTATAACAATTGCTTTCATTGTAAAACCCCTTGTATTTAATTTTTTATCTCTATGACATATATTTTAGTATACGCGATGAAAAATCTACATTCAAACTTACATTTCACTTTGGGATGATGAAGGAATTGTAGTAGATTTACATGGGAATAAAGTGCATTGGTATGAAATCGAGGCCATTACATGTAAAAATTTTCAAGGGTCAAAATCTACTTTAATCTCGACCCACTATACTCACCATGAAAATATACGCATCCGCTATAAAAGATGGCTACCAACTATTGCACATTCAATTTACTGGTTTTCTATTGAGAAACCAAAAGATTATCATAAAAATTTAATGATAGCTTGGGAAGAAAAGCGAACGAATAAAAACAAACGCCTCCTTTAATTATTATTTAGGGGCGTTCGTTCATTCAAAAATTAAAGAATATGTAGTTTATATTCTCTGTATAATTTCCTCAATCGACTTATATGAGCTTGATGATACCGATTATGATCTGCTATATGCCATATTCCCCATCTTATTGTCGCAGTTTCGCCTTTTTCATACAAAACTTCCTCTCTTAAAAGAACAACACCATATGTTCATCATCACTATACACACCATTCATTTTTATAGCCCTTTTTTCAATTCCGTATGTTTTAAATCCCATTGATTCATATAATCGTTTGGCTGGTTCGTTCGTTGACACAACCCCTAAATTCAATTGCTCTAGCTTCATCTCTTTTGCCCTTTCAATTGCTTTACGTATTAAATCACGTGCAAGACCACTTCTTCGATTTTCAGTATCTACATACATTGCAACGATATGTCCTTTATGCTTATATGCGTCTTTTTCTTCTGTTAATAAAGTAACAACCCCAACTAAACGATTTTCATTATTAAAAGCACCAAATGTAAAACTACTGTTGGATGAAAGATTACTAGCAACTCGTTCAAGAGGGTTTTCTTGACGTACTGCTTCTTCATAAGTCGTTATAAATGCTTCTGGATTTACTTGTAGTGCTTGTAAACGCAACTCCCAATATTTTTTTGCATCCGCTTTTGTAAGTAATCGAATCATTTTATTTTCCCCTTTTTAATTTACATAATATTTTTATAGGTTATTATTTTTTGATTCATACTCTTCTTTTAATATACTGTAACGATAGCGATGAATGAACTTTCCCTGTCTCAATCGATCATTTCTCATTAACCCTTCGCATACAAATCCGGCACTTTCATAACTCTTTTTAGCTTTTGTATTATCTTCATCTACACGTAACCAAATTTTCTCCAATTCAAACTGAGAAAAACCTATTTGTAACATGCTGTTTAGAGCTGCCATTCCAAATCCTTTACCCCAATAGTCTTTATTTCCAATCGCAATTCCTAGTTCAGCATTTTTATTTGTTTTATCAAAATTTTTAAGGTCTACCCATCCAATATGTATACCTGTCTCAGTAACGATTGCCCTTTGTTCATAACCATTTTTTCGGCTTATACAAGCTTCAATCCAGTTTCTCGTATCTCCACGAGTGAACGGAGGATATTGATCTGGTAAAACTAAATGCTTTGTTACATCTCTATCTAATGACCATTGATAGCGATCTTCTACATCATCTAGTGTCAATTCTCTTAATTGAACATATGGTACATTCATTTTTTTCTCCTCTCTTTATTTACCAATAGAAAATCCTTCGAACACTCTTCCACCATACTGTTCTAACGTCTTTTCTATAAAATGAATTAATTCATTTTTCCCTCCCGTTTTATAAAAATGATCAAAAGCGGCTACAAATTTGTTTGCATATTGCTCATCATATCTTTTTAGCACTCTAATAAACCATTTTGAACTCCCAAGCCACTTACCATTTACTCTTAATACATATTCATGTACTAAATCGGCTAATAAATTAGCGATAAACAATTCTTCTTCTCTTTTTGTTGCACCAATAAAGTCATCTAAAGTATCCGTAATAAAATATCGCTTCTGCTTAATCGTTTCTTCGGTCCATTTAGCTGGTCCTTTATGTAGTAAATCATTCGCTTCTTTTTTTAATTTCTCAACAATTTCCTGTTCCCCTTTTAAGGCAATCCCTTCTGAAACTAATTGTGGTAACGACGGCCTCCCTCGATCACAATCCATTTTGAAAAAGGTTTTATATGTTTCGAAATTATGAACAAACACCTCAACAGGCCATCCATTACTATAGAAAGATTCTCTATAGCAAGAAGTTAAACTTTGATTGACTATTACAATGTCAAGGTCAGATGTTTTCGTCGCTTCTCCTCGTGCAACGCTTCCGCCGAGTAAAGCTACATCACAATTCGGAAATTGTAATGTAATTATGTTTTGTGCTGCTTCAATTGGTTTCATAACCGATCCTCTTTTCTTATTTCACTTTCTTTTTTTCAGCTCTTTCTCTCGCTTTTTTTATATAGCTTTCTGCATCTGGTGTTTTACATGATGTTGCACCATGATCAACCTCTATTTTTCCAATTTCACTTGCAATTTCAATCGCTTGTCGCTCTAAGTCTTCATTACGAATTCCTATTGCGATTAAAGCACTATTCATCGCTTCTTTTTTTCTATTTTTTTCATTATGTATATTTTCTTTAATCTCTTCTAAGTACGGAGAGAAGAAATCATCATGTAACGTTTTATTTTTAATCGCTATATTTGCTAATAAAGACCAGCCAGCTCTTCCAATCCATTCATCATTAGACTTTATCCACTCTTCCATTCTTTCTATTGCAATTGGCGAAGTACATATAGATGTCATCAGAACATCCATTAAACAGTAATAATCAACATCCTGAATCCAACTATTAAGCTGTTCTGTCGTTATTTTTTTCGGGTCTAAAATATAAGTTGCTAATGTCATTGCGTCCATATTTTTCGTTTCCCACAATTCAACTGCTAAATCGTGATCTTTTTTTATCTTCTTTTTTAACAATTTTAAATTCGCAAAACTAACTCCAAATAACGGCTCTTTCGCTCCGTGGTTTTTATACGTTTTTCGATTTTGTTCTGTTCCATATTCCTCTAGTTGCTGCATTACTTCCTCAAGTAACATATACCCACCTCTTTATCTTTTATGTTAACTGTATATATGTATGTACGATATATTCTACATTACTTTTTGTTTTTCCTATATTTATTTTTAAAATACGGTATGTGAAATTTCTAAACATTGCACAGCTATACCATCAAAAAACTGTACATGTTAAACATACAGTTTTTTGATGGTATCAATTTTGCGTAGAATAAGATATAAACTACGAAAGAACTTTTAATGGTCCTCTCAATCACCTATTTTTTCAACTGAATTTTTTACATCTGACCACTCTTCTATTGACCCTGCGTCCGGAAAAACTGTAACTACATTAAAATTCGCACCTTTTTCTTTCCCAATTTGTTTAGCTGCTAATAAATTCGCTGCCGCAGAAGTTCCTATTTTTATACCAGTATCTTTGTAAAAACGTGCCATTTCATACAGGGTATCTTCATATGAATAAGTCCATTGTTTTTCTATCAAATTTTCTTCCTGTTCTATGAAATGTTGTTTCCTTCCTAAGCCGAACCCACCTGATCCAGCATATTTCTTTAAATCATTTGGTGGTTGTTCCGAACCATAAGGCAATT
The DNA here is from genome assembly GCF_008368795.1 of Bacillus sp. BF2-3. Taxonomy (NCBI): domain Bacteria; kingdom Bacillati; phylum Bacillota; class Bacilli; order Caryophanales; family Bacillaceae; genus Bacillus; species Bacillus sp. BF2-3. The sequence goes on along the minus strand of NZ_QOSA01000001.1, from coordinate 29,180 downwards.
CAGCAGGCATTACTAAATGTAGTTCAACATTTTTTGTATAATTCTTTATTGCTGTATAGACTCCCATTAGAGTTCCACCAGTACCAGCAGATGCTACCCATGCATGTATTGGTTTTCCAATCATTTGTGCAATAATTTCTCGCCCTGTACCTTCTATATGACTTACTAGATTTGCATTATTATAATGTTGGAATAAAAAATATAATTCTGGCTTTTGTTTGCTAATCTCTATTGTTTTCTCAATTACTGCGTAGAACCCTTTACATTTATCAACTAAGATTACGTTAGCACCATAACGATCAAGTTCATTTAATAGAGATTTATCGGTTCCAGAACTTAAAACTAACGTGCATTGAATCCCTAAATAATTACAAATACACCCAATTGACCTCGCTAAGCTTCCACCACTATACTCTAAAATATTTTGTTTTTTGTCCGCTTCTTGTAAATATTTATTAATCATTCCAAGTGCTGCCCTATCCTTAATCGATCCTGTAGGGTTATGCCATTCACATTTAGCATAGATAGAAAGATCCTTCGTTTCTTTGCATTCTAATTTCACGAGCGGTGTATTTCCAACATGTTTAGAAAACGCTTCAAAATGGTTTACTATCATACTTTTATACCTCCTTCATAAATTATGTTTACTACATTTGTTCTTAGCCAAAATACTTTCTACATTTTAATAACTCTCTCAATAAAAATTTCTTATATAAAAATCCCTACAAACACTGTAGGGATTTATGTCTAAATCATTTTGTTACACTCTATTTCATATGAAAATAGTTTTCTTATTCAGATGCATTCATAAGCACAATTCTCCAACCGTCTGGATCCTCTATTGTGGTTCCTTTCTCTATCCAATACGGGTTTTCAGGTTCTACCTCATGATAGCCCATATTACTTAATCGATTCACTATCTTTTCAATTTCATCTTTAATAGGCATATAAAAAACTAGTAAATTATCTTTTGTCGGTGCCGGACATGGACTTCCATTAACATGTGTAGTAAACTCCAAATGATACTCTTCATCTGGTAAGCCAAACATAACCCCATCATATCCTTCATGATTGTGAAATTCCCCTATACGTTTTAAACCTAATCCTGTTTCATAAAAACTTATCACTTCTTCAAATTTATCTGTTGGTCTTGCAATTCTAAATTGAACCCAATTCTTCATGCAAATCTCCTCCTTTTCATTTTCCAAAGCTTTATAGTAATTAGTATAGGTTACATATATTCCCTTTAACATCCCTCATTAGTGTGAACTTCCTAAGTTGAAAGACCTATTAGTTAATAAACAATAGGACTTTAGTATAAAATTCATATAAAATTAGTTATATAAATATAGAGATGAATTACAAGCTATTACGTATGAAATAGTTCTCCTTGCAGGGCCTTTATATACCGATCAGCAGATCTTTGTACAGCTTTATTCGCATCTTCCACCACACCATGAAATGCATTATATAGTCGACTAAATTGGATATCTTTTACCTTCTCTGCCATATCTCTAACTTTATTCGCTGGTAATGGAATGAGATTGGGATAACTATACATAAAACTTACCCATTTCCGATCCGAAACTACTTGTATAATATCACCTGATAACAAAATACCTTTCCCTTCATTACCGTCTTTCCAATGTATAACAGTTCCACCCTTAAAATGGCCTCCTAAGCGATGCAATGTAAGTTCTTCCGATAATATCAGATGCTCCCCAGACCAAAATTTAATTTGCTTACTCGGACGAACCACCCACTCTTTATCATCTTCATGAATATAAATAGGTACATTGAATGTTTCCGCCCATTTAACTTGTGTAGAGTAATAATGTGGATGAGAAAGTGCTATTGCTTGAATACCACCTAAATCATATATACGTTGTATCGTTTTATCATCTAAATAACTAATGCAATCCCACATAACATTTAGAGTTTTACTTTGTATTAAAAATGCTGTTTGTCCAATCGCAAATTTAGGTTTAGTAGTAATGCTATACAAACCGCTTTCTTCTTTTATTATTTCGTTTTTGTATAAATTGCTATTTTGCATCGTTTCTAATGTTGTCCATGACTGCCCAATTGGATTAACATATTGTCTTTCCTCATTACAAATTTTACAGCGAGAAGGTGCTTCTTCATTTTCGGGATACTGTACTCCACATGTAGTGCAAATATAATTATCCATATTCCCACTCCTTTTTTCATGTAATTGTTTCTTTACCAATATTTTAATAAAAAACAAAAATATTCGAATCAATAATTGGAACGAAAATGAAATGATACGAAAGTATGATTTGGTGATTGAAAGTTTAAATAATAAAGTTTAAATTCATCCTATTTTTCAAAACTGCAATTGATATAAAATCTTGCATACTTTTGAGTAAACTTTTTTACACTTGTAAAAAAGTTTTTTTGCATTTCCCTACCTATAATTGCTAATATAGTAGAGTAGAACTTTTATAGAGAGAAGGAAAATTATGCACAATGGAATTCGAATGACAACTTTAGTAAAAAGGGCTATGTTAGTTTGTGCGGGGGTATTATTCACATACGAAGTGGCTTTTGGATCAGTACATACTGCTCTAGCTAGTACAGAGGATGAAGCAAAATCTGTTCAACTTGTAAGTGAGATTCAAACATCTCTTGCTCCGAAAGAAGCTCCAAAACATTATAACGGGCAAGTTAGAAAAGTCGCTTATTTAACATTTGATGACGGTCCTGGAAAATACACAGCTGAGCTTTTAGATATGTTAAAGAAAGAAAATGCAAAAGCAACATTCTTCCTAATTGGTTCAAACGTAAAAGCTTTCCCTGATCTTGTAAAACGCGAAGATGCTGAAGGTCACTACGTTGGGATGCACAGTATGACTCATAACTACAAGAAACTTTACACTGAAGGTCATTACGTAGATGAAATGAAGGAAGACCAAGGCTTAATCGCTGGTGTTTTAGGTAAATCACCAGTATTAACTCGTCCATCTTACGGCTCTATGCCAGGATTAAACGAAGCTCTTCGCAACAAAGTTGTAGAAAATGGCTTAAAAGTTTGGGATTGGACAATTGATTCTTTAGACTGGAAATATAACAAAATGCAAGTTGATGCTGCATCTGCTAAAATTGTAGAAAACGTGTTACATGGTGCTACAAATCCAACAGAAGTTATCCTTATGCATGATATTCATCCACAATCAGTAAAAGCAGTTCCTGGAATTATTAAAGGACTGAAAGAAAAAGGATATGAATTAGAAGCATATAATGAGAACGAACACTTCCCATTAAACTTCTGGCATGATAATCGTATGTAATGAAAAGACTTGATTTCCTTTAGCTGGGAATCAAGTCTTTTTATCATTTTGGGAATTACTCCTCGTATATTCGACTCAAACTCCCCCTTCTCTAATATCAATAAAAATTCAAAATCACATGTTATACTATAATTTAGTTTAAATAAGTAGGTGCCATATGATCGTATATACAGTACAAACTGAAGAAGCATGGAAACAATTTAAGAAACTTGGTTATTTAGAAGGTAATAAAGAATTCATCGATCCAGACGATGTATATTCATATGACTGGATGGTGCGCGTCGCTAAAACAAGATTGCCTCATTACGAAGGTAACTATCCTATTTGGGTCTGGGAAGCAAATAATTACCCAAATCGAAATCATAAAGCTTGGGGTAGAACAAATTCAAAAATGGTAATTTTAACACTAGATGTACCGAAAGAATGGGTACTATGGAGCTATTTTGACTATTGGTGCTGTGCTATGACTGATGGATCAACATATTTACATACAAAAAATAAGTGTACTTTAGATGAATGGTATACATATATGGATAAAGAATACGGGATAATATTTGATTTCGACTATTTATTATCTCATCCTGATTGGTGTCTAGGTAAAGAGGATTCGTTAGAAAAACAAGGTGTTATCGGCAAAACACCCCTTTCCTTCGTGAAAAAAGTAAGACGTTTTCGTGCTAAGACAGATAAGTCTATTAGTAAAATTCGAAGTGATAACTGGGATAATAGAAAAGAAAACCGCATTAAAAAGATGAATCGAAAATTAAGAAAGCGAAACGATAAACAAAAAAGAATACAAAAGCGACTTATACGAAATTAAAACATATATCAAAATACAGTAAGAAATTATGGATTGAATATACAAATTCAATCCTATTTTTTATATTATCAACACTTTAGCACATATTACTCTTAAGGAGTGATGTGTATATGGATTTTCTTTCAGCCGAATATTTGTCCGCCCTACTTGCCATCATTGTAATTGATTTAGTGTTAGCCGGTGATAATGCCATTGTAATTGGATTAGCAGCAAGAAGATTACCGAAAGATCAGCAAAAGAAAGTTATTATATGGGGAACTATCGGGGCAATCGCGATTAGAGCCCTCGCTACCTTAGTTGTTGTTTGGTTGTTAAAAATACCAGGGCTACTTCTAATTGGTGGTGTACTCCTTATATGGATTGCTTATAAATTAATTGCTGAAGGCAAAGATCATGATATTAAGGCCGAAGAAGGATTTTGGTCTGCTATTAAAACCATTATTATTGCTGATGCGTTAATGGGCATCGATAATGTACTCGCTGTTGCAGGAGCTGCCCATGGTAACTTTTCTTTAGTAATCATCGGATTATTAGTGTCTATTCCAGTAGTCGTATGGGGCAGTACATTGATTTTAAAATGGGTAGATCGTTTTCCTGTCATCATTACGATTGGAGCAGCCGTTTTAGCTTATACTGCCGCGAAAATGATTGTAGATGAGAAATGGTTCGCTGGATTTTTCGAAAGTAACCCTTTGGTTAAATGGGCATTTATCATTATTATCATCATCGGCGTAGTTTTCTTCGGAAAGGCTAAACAAAAAGCAACAGCTGGTTCTGTCTCATAATGATGGTATATTTACAAATAAAAGGCGCTATTCATATGAATAGCGCCTTTTATTATTTATTTAGCTTCCCCTTCCGGAGTCGTTTTTACCTTCGTTTTGTTTTTATCGCGGTTGTTATAGTTATACTTCGAACGATCTACTGGAGTGAATCCTTCCGGTGTGTAGAATCGTAATAAGTCACCATTCACGACTTGGTCAGAGTATTTTAGTGAGTTTTGAACCATTTGTTCATTTTTCTTTATTTCATCTGTAAATTCTACAGGTTTTCCAGTAGTTGTATCATAGTATTTGCCGTTTAGTGCAGTAACTGTTGGGCTTACGTAGTTACCGTTACGGAACGCAACGACTTGTTTATGATCTGGTGATAATAAATCAGAACCGAATTGAACATAATTCTTTGTATCTGTACCTAGTAAGTGTAATAGCGTTGGAAGAACGTCAATTTCACCACCGTATTGATGTTGTACGCCACCTTTCACTCCTGGTACACGAACGATTAATGGTACACGTTGTAACTGTGCATTTTCAAATGAGTTCATTTCTTTACCCATTACTTTTGACATTGCTGCGTTATGATTATCTGAAATACCGTAATGGTCTCCGTACATAACAATAATTGAGTTATCATATAAACCAGATTGTTTCAAGTAATCGATGAAGCCTTTTACAGATTCATCTAAATAGCGTGCTGTTTGGAAGTACGTATCTACTGATGAATCACCTGTTGTTGCTGGTTCAATCGTTGCTTCTGCCTTATCGATTGGATAAGGGAAATGGTTCGATAACGTAATAAACTTCGTATAGAACGGTTGTTTCAACGTTTGTAATAACGGAATAGATTCATTAAAGAACGGTTTATCTTTTAACCCGTAGTTTACTACGTCTTTTTCATTCATATCGTAGTATGACGCATCAAAGAATTTATTAAAACCAAATGATTTATAAATATCGTCACGGTTCCAAAATGTTTTGTAGTTACCGTGGAATACTGCTGATGTGTATCCTTGTTGTCCTAAAATAGCTGGTGCTGATTGATACGTATTATGAGATTTCGTTGTAAAGACAGAACCTTGCGGTAAACCAAACATTGAATTCTCTAACATAAACTCCGCATCAGATGTTTTCCCTTGTCCTGTTTGATGGAAGAAGTTATCAAAATAAAGTGTATTCGCATCTTTTGTAAATGAGTTTAAGAACGGTGTAACTTCTTGACCATTTAATTTGTAATCAATTAAGAAGTTTTGGAATGACTCTAAATGAATGTAAATTACGTTCATTCCCTTTCCTTTACCGAAATACTCAGGATTTGGACTTGCATAAGTTGATGTTAAATAATTTCGTACTTCTGTCATATTATCGCCATCAGCTAATGCTCGTTCTGTCGATGCTTTCGCACTTTGAATTCCATCATAAATTGTGTAGTTGTATGCACCTAAATATTTCACAATATAATTACGGTCAAACGTTCTTGTTAATAATTCAGGACGGTCAGACTCTGCAAGACCTAAGTTAACACTGAATAATAAAATACCTGCTACAAATACTAGAGATAATTTATGCTTCGCAACACGAATTGGTTTTGGATTTGCAAATTTTGTTGCGACTAACACAATTAATATAATCGTGTCTAAGAAGTATAATGGATCATAAAGATGTAGCAACGCAAGAATACTACCACCTAAATCTCCAAAGTTATTCGTTTGTGTTAATGTCGGGAACGTAATAAAGTCACTGAAAAAGCGATAGTATACTACGTTTGCGTATAAAAGAATCGACAATAACAAATTAATGATAATTAACCAAATATAAGATCGTTTCCCTTTTGCAAATAATGCAAGTCCTAAAAATAGAACTGCTGAACTAAGCGGGTTAAAAAACAGCAAGAATTTTTGAATTGTGTTTGAAATTCCTAAATTGAATTCCGTTACATAAGCTGCATATGTTTTGAGCCACAATAAAATAACGGCAAACAGAAAGAATCCAAAATGATTGCTTAACACGCTTTTGCTCTTTAATAAGAACTGTTTCATTTCTCCACCTCTTTTGATCATCCAAGGCTTATTTTTTTATAAGTCTGTCTCTCTATTCAAATTTTCTTCTTCAAATAGATTATCTTTATTTAACTATATGAAGAATATTAGTAATTATAATTTGAAGCTAGTATTTATTCAACTATTTCTTTCTAGACATTTTGACCTTGGTTTCTATTTAACAAAATAAATTTGTAACATTTCCTGTTTTCTCCCAAGATTCATCCACTAATTATGACAACCCATACTATATACCTTTATAAACTCATTCGCAAACTATTCTATCTCCAAATTTGGTACATATTTCACATGACAAAATAATACGATTTGATTATATTACTCTACTTACATTTCCCTTCTTCAACTAACTCTTTAAATCTTAAAGTCATTACATCCCTTCATACATGAAAAAATTCTCCTGTTCATTAATATTATATTTGAATAATTATTCATTTGACCGACCAGCGATGTTACGTTTTCTCGACAAAAAAACTCGCTCTAAAAAGAGCGAGTTTTTTCATTATATATTATTGACCTTTGTACATTGCATCTACTTGTTTTTGAAGTTCCTCATTTTCTAAGAACTCATCATAAGTAGCCTCTTTATCGATTACACCGTTTGGTGTTACTTCGATAATGCGGTTTGCAATTGTTTGCACGAACTGATGGTCATGAGATGTGAATAAGATTGTACCTTTGAATGCAATTAAACCGTTATTTAATGCTGTGATTGACTCAAGGTCTAAGTGGTTCGTTGGATCGTCAAGTGTGATTACGTTCGCACCACTTAACATCATTTTAGATAACATACAACGAACTTTTTCGCCTCCAGATAATACAGAAACGTTCTTCTTAACTTCTTCACCTGAGAATAACATACGGCCTAAGAAACCACGTAAGAAGCTTTCAGACTCATCTTGTGGAGAGAATTGACGTAACCATTCAACTAAGTTGTAATCACTGTTCTCAAAGTACTTAGAGTTATCTCTTGGGAAGTAAGATTGAGAGGTTGTAACACCCCATTTGAATGAACCGCTATCCGGCTCCATTTCACCCATAAGAATTTTAAATAATGTTGTCATCGCAATATCGTTACGGCCGATAAATGCAACTTTATCACCTTTATTTAAAGTGAAGTACACATTATCTAACACTTTTTCACCATCAATTGTTTTAGAAAGACCTTCAACAGTTAATAAGTCATTTCCTACTTCACGCTCAGGTGTGAAGCCAACGAATGGGTAACGACGTGATGACGGTCTAATATCATCTAATGTAATTTTGTCTAATAATTTTTTACGAGAAGTTGCTTGTTTCGCTTTAGAAGCGTTTGAACTAAAGCGTGCAATGAAGTTTTGTAACTCTTTTACTTTCTCTTCTTTTTTCTTATTAGCATCTTGTGTTAATTTTAAAGCTAATTGGCTTGACTCATACCAGAAGTCATAGTTACCAACATAAAGTTGAATTTTACCGAAATCAAGGTCAGCCATGTGCGTACATACTTTATTTAAGAAGTGACGGTCATGGGATACTACGATAACTGTGTTTTCAAAGTTCATTAAGAAGTTTTCTAACCATTGAATCGCTTTTAAGTCCAAGTGGTTGGTAGGCTCATCTAATAATAGAATGTCAGGTTGACCGAATAAAGCTTGAGCAAGTAATACTTTTACTTTCTCTGCCCCAGTTAATTCTGACAATTTCTTATCATGAAGATCTTCACCAATACCTAAACCTTTAAGAAGAATTGCAGCTTCTGACTCAGCTTCCCAACCGTTAAGCTCAGCGAACTCACCTTCAAGTTCAGCAGCGCGCATTCCATCTTCATCACTAAAGTCTTCTTTCATGTAAATAGCATTTTTCTCTTGCATTACTTTGTAAAGTTGCGTGTGACCCATAATTACTGTTTCTAATACTGGGAACTCTTCATATTCGAAATGGTTCTGTTTTAATACTGCTAGACGCTCACCTGGCGTAATATGTATGTCACCTGTTGATGGTTCAATTTCCCCAGATAAAATCTTTAGAAATGTAGATTTACCAGCACCGTTTGCTCCGATTAAACCGTAGCAGTTACCTGGCGTGAATTTTATGTTAACATCTTCAAATAATTTGCGATCCGCGAAACGCAAACTAACGTTACTTACTGTAATCATTTGTGTCCTCCTACTAATACCGCTTATTTCAGCGTTTTCTCACCGATTGTCTTAAAAAATCGCATATTACGACTCAATTATTGTAGACTATAGCTATTATATAGTAGAAGCTGGATGAATAGCAACGGTTGATTACCTTTCTACAATGAAATCGGATAGTTTTTGTCCATTCCCCTAGCTATTGTATGTATATCATCGACCTCTTTCTCATATAACCTTTCACTGCTCATTCTGTCATACATCGGATTCATTTTCATCTGAAATATTATATACCGAAAAAACTGTAGAGAAATCATTCCCTACAGTCTCTTCTTATTTCTTATTTTCTCTTTGTAACTCTTCATTTTACTCGTTAACCCTATTAACGCCGGTAATAATATCGGCATCACAATTAAAGCTAATAGAAGAAGTGCAACGCCAACTACGGATGCTACTTGTATAAGCGTTAATACACCTGAAGGGATTAATGCAGCAAATGTACCACCTAAAATAAGTGCCGCTGATAATACGACTCCTCCGATATGACGAGAAGCAGTTACAATTTTCGTCGCTGGGTCCCCTTCTAACTCATTGTATCTCATCATTACAAAAATACTATAATCCACTCCTAAAGCGACAATCATTATGAAACTAAAGAATGGAACATTCCAGCTTAATGAATCTACATGTAAAATATGCGTACTAATTTGTTCACTTATCCCTAATGATGCAAAGTAAGCTAATAGTAACGATCCAATAATAAAGATGGTGTTTAATAATGAACGTGTAATCACAATTAATACAATCGCGATTCCAATTAACATAATTGTAGCTGTACGTAAGAAATCTTGCCCAGTTACTTCTTTTAAATCAACGTTTCTAGCTGTCGTTCCTCCGATTGCTGTTTTCGCATGATTTAATTCCGACCCCTTCAAAGTACCATCTATTGTGTTATTGATTTCTTGAATAATTGGCATCGCTTCTTTTGAATACGGATTTACGTCTAAAATGATTGTCATTTTAGCAGTCTTTCTATCATGTGACATGTACGTATTCAAAGCTTTTTGGAAATCTTCTCCCTCCAAAACTTCTTTTGGAATATAGAATTTCTCAGAGCTTTTTGATTCGTTCAGTTCTCCTAAATATTTCTGAGCATCCCCTAGGCCATTACTTACCTTTTCAAGGCCTTCTGTACTTTTAGTTAGTCCGGATTGTAATTGACCCATCTGTTCTTGCAAGTCTTTCAGTCCGGTTAATAGCTGACCTTGCCCATCGTTTATTTTCGTTAATCCGGTTTGTAACTCAGATGACTTGTTCGCAATTTGTTTTGAACCTGAAGCACCTTCATTTAATCCATTTTTAAGATCAGCTGCTCCTTTTTGTAACTTAGTAACTCCATTGTTCATTTCTTTTAAGCCATTATCCACTTTCAATAACGATTGATTCGCTTCTTTAAATGATCCCATCGCCGAATTATGCTGCGCTTTCAATTTATTTAATTCATTTGAAAGCCCACCTAATTGCTTTTGAGCCTCTTTAGCAATTCCTATCGTCTGCAGAATGTTAGGATCATTTGCTAATTCTGGTTTCGTTTGAATGAAATTGGTCATTAACATTTCAATTTGTTCATAACCTTTCTTCGCACCGTCAATCGCTTGAGAAATACTTCCGAAGTATTGATCGTAAGAACTTAAACCTTTTTCTAACTGTGTATAGCCAGCATGAAGTTGTGAAGTTGCTTGAGATAATACACTTATATTTTCATTTACTGAAGTTAACCCACTCTCAATTTGCCGCGCACCTTGTGCTCCGTCATTTATGCCATTGGATAGTTGATTTAAAGCTGTTCCTAATGCTGATACACCACTTTTCGCTTCATTTGTTCCATCAATTAACTTTTGAACGTTCGCAAGACTATTTGAGTCCTTATTACCCATCTTATCTTTCGCAGTAGTTAATCCATCATTAATTTCCTTTATACCACCATTGGCATCTCCTAAACCTGTATTTAGTTCACCCGCTTGTTTATTTATATATAGTTCTTTAATCCTATCACCAGTTGGACGTGTCGGTGAATATACTTCTGAAACACCTTTTACTTTCAAAATCTTATCAGTTAGTTCATCTAAAGTTTGAAGCGAACTCGCCTCATCTAACTTGTTATTCGATTGAATGACTAACGTACTTGGTGAAGAAAAACCAGGTGGAAAATGTTCTTCTATTACGTTAATCCCCATTTTCGACTCATATTTATTGTCTACTTCAAATAAATCGTTGTAATTAAGTGTATTAGAATACTTTAATATGAAAGGAATTGATATCACGAATACAATAATTAAAGCTACAAATGGTCTCACTACTGAGTTTTTCGCAAAGAATCCCCATAGACGACTGTCTTCATGACCTTTAAATGTTTTAACGGGATAAAACATCCCTTTTCCTAAAAGCACCATAAAAAACGGATTTAACGTAGTTAATACTAGTAATAAAACTGCGACACCAATTGCTACCGCTGAAGTAGCTTGATATAGTTTAAAACTCGCTAAAGCAAGAGATGCAAAACCAATTAGTACTGCTATCCCGCTATATAAAACGGTTTTCCCTGCCGATTTAAATGTTTCTTTCGTAGCCAAAAATGCGTTTTCTTGTTTACTTAATTCTTCTTTAAATCTCGTAAATAATAAAATGTTATAGTCTGTTCCAACCCCAAACAGGACAACAACGACAAACACTTGTGTAAAGTTAGAAAATGGAAAATTAAATTGATCTACTAAATGAGCAATAATCCCCATTGAAACTAAATATGATACCCCAACAGTAAGAAGAGAAACAATTGGAACAATAGGTGAACGGAATACAATGATTAATATTACAAGAATGAAAATGATTGAAATAACTTCAGTCTTTTTCACTCCCTCTTGAGAAGATGTAAGGAAATCTCCTGCTATTAAATCACTTCCTGTTAAGTACGTTGTTACCCCTTTCGTTTTCACTTTATTATGAAGGTTATTTGTAACTTTCGATATTTCACCATGCTTTTTATCTATCGATATTTGCGTTAAAATAGTCGTATTATCTTTAGAAACTAATTGTTTCTCTAATTCTTTATTATCTAAATGTGAAACAACTTCTTTAATTCCTAATTGTTCTTTTTCATTTTGCAAAGCGTTGATTGTTTTTATTATTTCCTCTTTTTGCTCAGTCGTTAAAGCTGTTTTACTGTCACTATTAAAAACAACTATAATGTCATACTTTTCTGTCCCGTCTTTATCCATTTCTTTTATCATTTTGTCAGCAATACTACTTTGTTCTGTATTAGGAATCGTAATGTGCCCTTTTTCTTTCACTAATTTATCCATATTAGGCATCGTTACGATCATTGTAATGGTAATAACTATCCATAATAGAAAAGATAAACTTCTCCAATTTTTCAGCTTGCTCATTTGCATCATCTCCCGCGATTAAAATTTACGTTAGTTACGGAATGAATATTCATTCCTATTATTCTATTACATTATTTTGTAAACTCTATTAAACTAGTCTTTCCGGAATGAATATTCATTCCTTTAGTTGCACAAATACCCTCTCCTACTCTCATTTTTTAATTCTATTTAGGAATGAATATTCATTCCTGTCCTTATAAAGCTATAGAATCAAATGATTCTAATAGCGTTCCAAGAGCTTTCTTCCAATTCTTTTACTAACTCTTTCGAGTATTCTAATTGCCCTGTTGCAATTACTTTCGTTAATTTTTCTAACGGTTGATATACAATAATAATTAAAGCAACTGGAGGCAATGGACGAAGCAAACCTTTTGCGATTCCATCTTCAATAATATTCATAAAGAAGCCTATAAAATCGTCAAATATTTTCTTACTCTGCTCATCAAGAAAATAACTATCACAGTGAGAATTTGTAAATAAAAAAGCATCCACATTGTTTCTCGCAAATTCAAATAAACGGTTATACGTATGACTAAACTGTTCACGAATATTTGCTTCAACAGGAAAATCCGTTTTTATCATTTCAGAAAGCTGTAACATACTTTTTGAAAATAATGAGTTAACAAGCGCCTCTTTATTTTCAAAATAGCGATAAATAGTACCCGCACCGACATTTGCTTTTTCAGCGATCATTGGAATTGTCGTACCATCGTAACCACGCTCTGCAAAAAGTTGCATCGCAGCATCAAAAATATCCTCTTGTTTGTTTTTAGCCATTTTTTCCACCTCTATTTTCAGGAATGAAAATTCATTCCGTTTTTAATTATAAATTACAGGGAATAAAAGTCAAGTGCGTGACAACGTATAGTTGCGATTCTATTCTCTTGTATGTGAATAAAATTATATCAGCGATTTTCAGGATATATCAACTTACCGACAAAAATTAATACAATGAGATGGAGCTATCCCAAAATTTTGTTCGAAACAACTCCATCTTATATGCAAATTAAAAGAAATCATAAATAAACGGCTTGCGCACTGGTACTACATTCTCAAATGCCCGTATTTCCTCTTCGCTTCCGCTAATTAATTCTAATTCATTTAGTTCTAATGGGCGTTTGTATCCAAGCAGTATTGTAGATAGTGCATTTATATCTAGCTTGATCCCTTTATCCATTGGTTCTTCTATAATTGCTATTTCATAATTTGCAAGTCTCACCGATACATTATTCCACGGTGCAAATGAATCTGTAATATGTAAAATGACTTCTTGTTGTACATTGTTCCAGTTTAACTCATACTGTTTTAAGAACTGCTCTACATCTACAATTCTTCCCATAAAATATGGTTTTATTTCTGTTTTCACACGTGGTTCTTGCAATGTATATAACAACTGTTCGTTTTCACTTACTGTCATTTCAAGCTCTTTAATCATAGAATCATGCTGGCAAATAAAATTCCATAGACCATTTCGTGCTTCATTATGCAGTGGAACAAATTCATCTACTGTCATTTTATAGTTTTCTATTTTATATAACATATAGCCGGCTGCACTTTTATTTTCATCGTAATAAATTGCTAATGTTAAATCCTCATAAACAGCTTGTAACCACCATTTTTCATTGCGAACTAGCATACCAGAAAAATGTTCTGCAAATGTTTCATAAAGCTTCTCGACCTCTTCTGGGTGATTTTCTTTATTGAAACGTTTCACAGTACCATTCACTTGTTTTTTCATAACTAAATCACTCTTTGTCAAATGACATACGAGAAGATTCGCACAAAGTTCCCAGCCGTATTTACGGTAAAATGTAACAGCAAATGGGTGTAACATAGAGACTGTAAAGCCATCTTTTTTCATTGTTTGAAGTGAATGTTGAAGTAGCTCTTTTACATACCCACTTCTTCTGTACTCTGGATACGTCGCTACTCCTGCAACGCCACCCATTTTAAATTTTTCTTTACCTATGTAAATATGAAACGGGATGAGGTGTAGTTTTGCAGCTAAGTCCTCACCTTCCATAATACCGTATACTTCATGACTTTCCTTCATCTTTGTAAGTTGCTGCTGTAATCGTTCCTCATCTACTTTATATTGAAAAGCGTATTCTGATAAACGTAATGCTTCTCTGAACTTATCTTCTTTTAATTGTATGACATTCATATAATTCTCCTCCATTCCCTGTTTGAATTGTATCATAATTCTTACTATTATAGTTCGGTAAGTGAAACTACAAGGACGTTTTAACAAAAAAAGCAGATACATCACGTATCTGCTTTCCATCCTTTTTATTTAGCTAATTTTTGAAGTTCGTCAAAGAATGTAGGATATGATACACCTACTGCTTCTGCATCTTCAATAATTGTTTTTCCTTCTGCCAGGCAACCAGCAATTGCAAGCATCATTCCGATACGGTGATCACCATAACTATTTACTGTATTGCCTTTTAGAGCTGATTTTCCGTAAATGATCATACCGTCATCAGTTGCTTCTATGCGAGCTCCTAGTTTCGTTAATTCAGCAACGACTGTATCAATACGGTTTGTTTCTTTTACTTTTAATTCGTGTGCATCTTTAATTACTGTAATTCCTTCTGCTTGCGTTGCCGCTAATGCGATTACAGGAATCTCATCGATTAATCTAGGGATAATATCTCCGCCAATTTCAATTCCTTTTAATGAAGATGTTTCGATTGTAATATTTGCAGCTGGTTCCGATGCCCCTTCGTTAATTAGATCTACAGTGAACGTAGCACCCATTTTTTCTAAAACATCAATAATACCGGTACGGGTTGGATTCATCCCTACATTTTGTAATACTAGTTTACTATTTGGGATGATTGCACCTGCTACTAAGAAAAATGCTGCTGATGATACGTCACCTGGCACTTGAATGTCTGTTGCTGTTAATTTTTGTCCACCTGACAGCTTCACTGTTTTCCCTTCGCGAGTTACTTTAACACCAAATGCTTCAAGCATTCTTTCCGTATGGTCGCGGGAAATATGTGGTTCTGTAACAGCTGTTACACCTTCTGCACGAAGACCTGCAAGTAAAATAGCTGACTTTACTTGTGCACTTGCAACAGGAGAAATATATTCAATTGCTTTTAAATCTCCACCACGTATTGTTAACGGTGTAAATGTTCCTTCTTCTCGGCCGTCTATGTTTGCGCCCATTTGTTTTAATGGGTTTGTTACACGCTTCATCGGTCTTTTTGCGATAGATTCATCACCTTGTACGCAAGAGAAAAATGGTGTGTTAGCTAGTATACCTGACATTAATCGGATTGTTGTACCAGAATTACCAACATCTAATACAGCTTTCGGTTCTTGTAAACCTTCTAATCCTTTACCAACTACAGTAACCTCATCACCGTTTTGCGTAATTTCTACTCCCATTTCTTTAAAACATGAAATTGTACTTAAACAGTCTGCACCGGGCAAGAAACCTTTAATTGTTGTTTTCCCTTCTGCAATAGAACCGAACATAACAGCACGGTGTGAAATGGATTTATCACCTGGGATTGTAATATTGCCATTCAATCCGTTATTAACAGGTTGTATTGTTCTTTCTTTCACGTTTTTCACCTTCTCATTTAAATTGTTTCATAAGTTTGGTATTCTTCTTCTCCAAGCGCTAGCTTTGCTTTCATACGATCTTCTTCCCTTTGGAAGCTAATACGTAATACCCCAAGCAGTCCTTCACGCGCTTCTAATATTTGCAAGTTCGTAATACTAATTTCCTCGCGCGCTAAAATACTCGTAATATGAGCCAATGCCCCCACCTTATCTAATACATCGACGTATAAGTCGTGATAGGCAGGAATTGCCCCTCTCTTTCTTACTGGTAAAGAATCACGGTATTCTTTCGCATCTGCAAAATAGTTTTGAATCTCGCCTGCATCTCCGGTAGAAACTGTTTTATATAAATCTTCCATTTCAGAGATCCACTCTTTTAATAATACCATTAAATGCTCTCGATTTTGCTTTACAATATCACTCCACATTTTCGGACTACTAGATGCGATACGTGTAATGTCTTTAAACCCTCCAGCAGCTAGCTGATGAATGAGCGGATTATCTCCTGCATGTTTCTCTACTTGCTTCACTAAACCTGCTGCGATAAGGTGCGGGAAATGACTAACGATCCCTGTTACATAGTCATGTTCTTCTGTATTTAAAACAAGGAAATGTGATCCCGTTCCTTTTAACCAATCTTTTAACTCTTCCACTTGTTCATTTGGCACATGATGCATAGGTGTTAAAATGTAAAATGCATTTTCAAATAAATGCGCTTTTGCACTTTCAACTCCCGTTTTATGAGAACCTGCCATTGGATGTCCACCAATGAAAGATACTTCCTTTGAAAATAAAGTTTCTGCTTCATTCATAATCGTGCCTTTTGTACTACCAACATCAGTCACTATAACATCTTCTCGTAAACGGAATGACGCAAGTTTGTGTAATAGCTTCTTCGTTTCTTCAACTGGAGAAGCAAAAATAATTAAATGTGCCTCTTCACATGCATGCTGTAAATTAATTGCTATTTCATCTACTACATGTAATTCTTTTGCACGCTCTACTTGTTCTTGAAATATATCATAACCTGTTATCGTTACATCGTGCTCTTTCTTAATTGCTAATGCGAGAGAGCCTCCGATTAAACCAGTTCCAATTAATACTACCTTTTTACGCATTTTCCTCATCTCGAGACTTTCTTTTTTTATTTTCAAAGTGTTGTTGTAACACTGAAATCACCCCTTCATTTTGCTCCCTTGTTCCAACTGTAATACGGACACCATTTGGGAATGGACGAATAATAAACCCTGCATGTGCACAAGCTTCATAAATCTCTCCTGCATTCTCAACTGGCAAGAAGATGAAATTTGTTTGCGATGGATAAAATGGAATTTCATTTTCCTTACAAAAGCTTTCGTATTGTTGTAATCCCTCTGTATTCACACGAACTATTTCTTCAATAAACTCGTTATCACCAAAAGCAATCGTAGCTGCTTTTTGCGCTAATGAAGATACGTTAAATGGTAAACGTACGACATTTAATTTCTCAATTAGCTCTTCCTGTCCGATCGCATATCCAACGCGGAAAGAAGCTAATCCGTATGCTTTAGAAAACGTTCTAAGTACAAGAATGTTTTTATGTTTTTCTAAAAACGGTAATGTCTCAGGGAAATCTTTTGCTGTTACGTATTCATAGTACGCTTCATCAATGACAATTAACGTATTTTCACTAATACCTTCAATGAATTGAGTCAATTTTCGGTCATTCACATATGTGCCTGTTGGATTGTTCGGGTTACAAATCCATACAATTTTTGTATCGTTATCTACTACTGAAGAAATTTCTTCTAAGTCGTATACACCGTTATTTAACGCAATTTCCTTCACTTCGCAACCTTCTATAATGGCATGATGACGATACTGTGGGAATGTTGCACCTGCTGTTACAATGTTATCTCCCGCTCGTAATACGGCGCGGCTTATTATTTGAATGATTTCATCTAAACCACTACCACAAAGTACTTGTTCCATTTGCACATGCAACTTATCTGCAATTGTTTGACGGAGCGTTGTAGCACCTCCGTCAGGATATAAAGCATGTTCCAACCACGATTTTTGCAGCTCATCTAAAACACGTGGCGAACAGCCGAATGGATTTTCATTCGATGCTAATTTCACAAACGAATGATCTCCGTACACTTCTTTCATTTGTTCTGGTGATTTACCTGGTTTATATGGTTGTAATGATGATAGTTGATCTTTTACTTGCACGTTAAACCCACCTTTTTATTAAAATTCTTTTGCGTAGTTATTGTGTTGCATAATGTTTTGTTTTAATAATTCCATACGATCTTTTCCGAATTGTTCGACTAGTGCATCTGCAAGTTCCCATGCCACAACAGATTCAGCTACTACACCCGCCGCTGGTACTGCGCAACTATCAGATCTTTCAATACTCGCTTGGAATGCTTCTTTCGTATCAATATCAACGCTTGCTAACGGTTTGTATAAAGTAGGAATTGGCTTCATCACGCCTCTTACGATAATTGGCATACCTGTTGTCATACCGCCTTCTAAACCGCCGGCATTATTCGTTCTTCTCGTGTATCCTTTTTCTTCATCCCACAGAATTTCATCATGCACTTTGCTTCCTGGTTGTCGTGCCGCTTCAAAACCTACGCCGATTTCAGCACCTTTAAATGCATTTATACTCATAATTGCACCAGCAAGTTTTGCATCTAATTTACGATCGTAATGGACGTAACTACCGACGCCAATCGGCATACCTTCTGCAATGACTTCCACAATACCACCGATTGAATCTCCGCTACTTTTTGCGTTGTCAATCGCATCCATCATTTCTTGCTCTACTTCTTTATCTAAACATCGAACTGGTGAGTTTTCAGTTATCGTTTGGATTTCTTCAATCGGTAAGTTTGAAATATGTTTTGCTTTTACTCCACCAATTTCAAGAACATGTCCTGCAATTTCCACGCCTAATTCGCTTAAAATTTGTTTTGCAACTGCACCAGCAGCTACACGAACTGTCGTTTCTCTTGCAGATGAGCGCTCTAATACGTTTCTTATATCACGATGACCATATTTAATTGCTCCATTTAAATCCGCATGTCCTGGACGTGGTTTTGTAATTGTACGTTTCATGTCCTTACTTTCTTTTTCAGAAATTGGCTCTGCACCCATTACTTTCGTCCAATGTTTGAAATCATCATTTTTTACAATTAACGTAATCGGTGATCCAAGTGTCATCCCGTGACGAACACCACTTACAATTTCAACTGTATCTGTTTCAATTTGCATACGTCTTCCGCGTCCATGACCTTTTTGTCTTCTTAATAATTCTTTATTAATATGTTCCGCCGTAAGTGTCAAACCTGCTGGTACACCTTCTAAAATAACTGTTAACTGCGGTCCATGTGATTCTCCAGCTGTAATGTATCTCATTTCTCTTGCCCCTTTACTATTTTTTTGTACAAAAAAGTCCCTACTGAGCGCTCAGTAGGGACGATGTTTATCGCGGTACCACCCTAGTTGTAGACTTCTTTCGTCTACCTCTCTTCTTCTTTAACGATCGTTTGACCGTCTTACCCTCCAAAAGTTGTCGGGAAAGATGCTCCAAGGCTGTAATTCATGCTTACCTTTGTACTGATTCACACCGACCATCAGCTCTCTTTAACAGTGAGATAAGCGCTACTGTTTCCTCTTCAACGCATATATGATATGGAATTAAGATAATTTATTTTTGAAACCTTTTAACTCATCCATGAATCTATGGAATTCTGGAATGTCCATTTGTTGTGCAGAATCTGATAATGCAACTGCTGGATCTGGATGAACTTCAGCCATTACTGCATCTGCGCCAATTGCAAGTGCCGCTTTCGCTGTTGGTAATAATAAATCTCTGCGTCCAGTTGAATGTGTTACATCAACGATAACTGGTAAATGTGTTTCTTTCTTTAAAATTGGTACTGCAGAAATGTCTAATGTGTTACGTGTTGCTCTTTCGTATGTGCGGATACCGCGCTCACAAAGAATAATTTGATCGTTACCTTGCGCAATGATGTATTCCGCTGCGTTAATGAACTCATCAATTGTTGCTGCTAATCCACGTTTTAATAATACTGGTTTGTTAACTTTACCTACAGCTCGTAATAAATCGAAGTTTTGCATGTTACGTGCGCCAACTTGAATTACATCAACGTAGTCTAATGCCATTTCAACATCGTTCGGATTTAAAATTTCACTAATAATTGCTAAGTCAAACTCGTCTGCTACTTGACGTAAAATTTGAAGTCCTTCTACTCCCAAACCTTGGAAATCATATGGAGAAGTTCTCGGTTTGAATGCACCACCGCGCATTAATTTTAAGCCTTGGTCTTTCATCGCTTGCCCTACTTGACGAACTTGTTCTAAACTTTCTACTGCACAAGGTCCCATGATGAACGTTTGTGTTCCGTTTCCAATCAATTCACCTTTTACATCAACGATTGTATTTTCTTGTTTCTTTTTACGTGATACTAGTAACGCTTTACGGTTATCATCTTCTTGTAACTCTAAGCTTGCTTTGAAAATCGTTTTGAAAATATGTTGAACTGTTGATGTTTCGAATGGTCCTTCGTTATGCTCTGCAATCATATCAAGTACTTCACGCTCACGTACTGGATCAAAGCGTTTCGTACCTTGTACTTGCTTTTGCTCTCCAATTTTTTGAACAATTTCACCACGTTTGTTTAAAAGGTGTAATAGTTGTAAGTTAATTTCATCTACCTGTTTACGTAATTGATCTAATTCATGATTTGCCATTTGGAAATCCTCCTCTAATGTTTTAAAAGTATAGTAAGAGAATAAAAAATTCTCTATTTTCTGAACTGACTAATTATACAAATTTATAGTGGAATCGATACCTCTTCTTATTTTAAACTGATAATTCTTACAAAGACATGAACTACTAGTTAAAAACCCACTTTTTTGTACAAAAAAGCCCTACTGATCCAATCAGTAGGGACGATATTTATCGCGGTACCACCCTAGTTGTAGACTTCTTTCGTCTACCTCTCTTCATTGTTAACGATCATCTGACCGTCTTTCCCTTCATAAAGACAATACTATCTTTACTACGAAAAAGATGCTCCAGGACTGTAATTCGCTCTTGTTTATGTACTGGTTTGCACCAACCACCAGCTCTCTGTTACAGGGAAACAACAACTACTGCTTTTCCTTTCAATGCATGACTATTTAATTTTCAAGTTGAACCACTAAAATACAAAAAGTCCCTACTGAATAAATCAGTAGGGACGATATTTATCGCGGTACCACCCTAGTTGTAGACTAACTTTCCGTCTACCTCTCTTCACTGTTAACGATCAATTGACCGCTTTTTCCTCATAAAGACAAACTATCTTTATTACGAAAAAGATGCTCCAAGACTGTAATTCATGATTATCCCTGTACTGGTTCACACCAACCACCAGCTCTCTGTTACAGTAAGACTAACCACTACTGTGATCTCTTCATTGCACTTTGTTTATTCAAATGTTTTTGAAATTGAATAAGTATGATTCGTATTATAGAACGCTTTTCAAAACACTGTCAACAACTTTTTATATATTTTTTAAAATTCCACTTTCGTCCTATAATTCTTTTTGTAAATCACCCATTACAATTCCTATGCGAATTATTTCATTTTCTAGTAAATGTAAAACATATTCCTCTACTTCATACTGAACTAATAATTCTTTTATTTTTATGATTTCTTTTTCAAATAAAACGGCTTCGTGACATGTTTGTAGTAAAATAAAAAACACATTTGCAAATATTTCTTTATGCGCTTTCATACTTTCTTTTTTATGAAGCATTTCAATCAATAACTGCTTCATTTCCTCACCTGCACATTTACCATGTACACTTGAAAATGCACGAGACATAATACATAATCCTTTTTCTAATATTTCATCCATGTATAAAATAATACGTAAAAGCATTACATATTCTCTTGCAGTTATCTCACCCATTTTTGGTCGTTCTCGCAAAAATACACTGAGCCAAGCTGTCCAAAATTTTTGTTGTTCTTTTACACTTAATGTTTTGACGTAATAGCATAAAAACTGCATAAACTTAATTTTATTTTCTTCATTTTCTAGTATGAGTAACGGGTATAACCAATCTGTTTTTTGATCCCAATATAGTACACATTTAATAAATACAAAGCTAAGCCACTTCAAGAAAGCTTCTCTCGTATGCGGATGTAATACTTCCAAATGTTCTATCGCATACTTAATAAATCGCTTCATTTCTGTAAATAAAGGTAGATTTATTTGCGTGTAACATAAGCCGGCCCATGCATATTCCGTAATCTCATTTTGTTTTTTTAAATCTAAGTATGGTAACAAATATTTTCGGCACCATTGTTTTTCAATATGATATAGGAATGTAATATCTGCTATTAAACGAGCAAACATAAAGTTTGTTCGTTCCGAATTAACTCTTACTTGTTCTTCAAATAAAAATAAATATTCATATACATTACGATCGTATAAATGATCATATGATAACAACTTTAATAATACAGCCGTCATTTTTCCAACTGGATGCTGAATTGATTCATTATAAAAATCTTGTTTCCCAAGCTTAAAGTCTGTATCACTCTTCATAACTTGAGGAAACACTGAAAATGCAAATCGTTTTACAACACGTATACTATTCTCTTCTAATTCTTCTAGTCGATTACTAATTTCATATAGAAAACTACTAATTAACCAATGAAAAGCAGTATTTCTAACAAATTTCTGCAATAGCGGAATAATTTTTTGGATTTGCTCATTCGTCAATCCTCGATTATTTCGCCATTCTCTAATACAAACAAACCATACTTCATTACTTATTTCTTGCACTCCTACTAATTGGTATGCAAATGAAATACTCCACTCTGTGTTTAATTTACATGCTTTTGATAACATCTCTAAAAAATGGCGTTGTTCAAAAACACCATCTTGCGAAAATTGCTGAACTTGCTTCATAATTTCAACATCTTTCAGCTGCAATAATCCGTCAGCAGTTACATTACAAGTAATGCTTTCTGCTGTATCCTCTTTCTTTTGTACACTGTATCGTTCAGAATGAAAATGAGGATGCTTTTGCTTCATTAACTCATACCCATTTGCCGTAGATGGGCTATTCGAATCACACTTGAATAATAAGTCTAATACGAGACATGCATCAAATACCCGCTCTTCTGTAAGATGCTTTATTACAGTTCGAGTGACTTCTTCTTTTGTTTTTTCTAAACAATGTGCATAATGCCTTTTTAAAAGTTGAAAAACTTCGTGTTTATAAGTGAAATCTAAAAGAAGTCCTTCATGTAACAACCATTTCATTTTGTCATCTACACGAACAAAAATATTTTTATTCATCGCATCAATTGCAATTCGCTTTTGAAGTACGCTATTTGCTTCTATCATTTCTGTAATATAATAATCCGCTTTTTTCTCATTGTTTTCGCATAAATAAGTTAGACACTCTTTTACAATTCGTATTAAAAATGCAAGATCATTTTGATGAAACTCTTTCTCTACATTTTCCTTATTTCTTTTTTTCAGTGCCGTTTGTCTTAACGACAACATTCTCAATTTTTCTAATCCAATCATCATAATTGGAACAGCATAATAAGCGATATATGGCCTCATCTTTTCGTTCCAAATTTGCTCCACATGAGAAAATGTAGATACTGGTAAGCGACTCGATTCCTCGAGTTCTATTGATTCTTGCGTATCATTTCCCCATTTTCTTACACGTTTCAACTTCAGTTTTCCGTCTAAAATAAAAGTTAGTAACAATAAGGCAATTTCTTTATGCTCAGGAAAAGAACATTTTTGCAGTAACTTAGAAATCTTTTCTATAGAGCTACTATCTTTTTCAGCTGTTTCTAATAAAAGGAGTGTCCACCTTGCAAACAACAACGGGTCCATCTTACTCTTCGTTTCGTTTAAGTAGTTACAAATTGTTCTCCATAATAACGGTGATATTTTAGAATAGTTTTTATAAATTAATTGAAATAATTCTTTCTGATGACTAAAAAGAAATTGTTCCACTAACCATTCTGCAAGTAATTCATCTACTTCATTATAGTTTGGCGTAAGCATAAACAAATTTTGTAATTTACCTTCTGCTTCTAACCATTCGACCCATTCATAATCATGAGCAAATTCCACAAAGTAACGTACTGTTTCAATTTTTTTAATCGATTGCTTTATGTATGATAATTGTTCCTGTTCTACTGACGGGGGAACCGTTACAATATCCCGAATACGCATTCTTTTCGTAATATAATTATCACCCATTAATTCAGCCCAGCGTTTTACCGCTTTTACAAGGGATTGATGATTATTCACCTTATTCGGATACACAATTGGTCTTATCCCCAAATGTTCCCAGTGGTATGTATTTTCTCCTTGTGCGACAAAAGCAAATCGTCTTGTACTTGGTGGTAAACCAGTTGCTAAATATTTCATTACTGGGTCATTATGACTATATCCAACGAATAAAACGGTGTAATTTGAGAATAGATCAACTAAAAACCTTCTCGCCCACCCTTCCGTTAAGTAAGCCCTTCCAAAATCACCATCTGTTAAAATTAAAGCCTCTTTCTCCTGTTCTACATTACCATGTATGTAAGCAAGACCTTTAAAAGCTCTCCCAGTCGGTAAAGCTGAAGCGTAATAAACATTGATATCTCTATTTATTTCTTTAATTGCAGTTGTAAAATGTTGATCAAAATTTGTTGTTACAATGCGGATATCTGTATCTAAAGGAAATAACCTTGGAATTGCATAATGCAATGGATTCGGTTTTGATTTCTCTATATGAACGAGATCTCTTGCGACTTGATGTACATCTTTTGTTTTCGCAATTTTGCCAAGATAATAATCATGTGGCTCTGTTATTTCACGTTTTTCGACATATAACGTTTTTGCAATTTCATCAACTAAATCATCAAAATTCGGTAAGTTTGATTTCCCTTTCATAGAAACTCCCGCTCCAACAAATAACACTAACTTTCCTTGCTCAAGGTGATCAATTAACTCATCTGGAATTTCTACTTCTGAAGTAATCCACATCTTGGATTCCCCCTTACCTAAAAATGTCATACACTCTCATTTTACTATAACATTTTTTCATTGTTTTTATAATATTTAGACTAAATTCCGAACATGAAAAAGTTTTATGTAAATAAATCCGTTACAATGTATGAACTCCAGAATTTATTGAAAAACTATGTATAAATCGGAGGTGTAAATTTTGAATGATTTCACAGTAGTGCTTATCAAGTTTATATCGTGCATTATCGCATTTAGCATTGGGCTTGCTTTATTTTTCCCTGCAACGTTTGTTCAAATTATTTCATTCAGTCTCTTTGTTACAATCGTATCCTACATGTTCGTTGATAAAATTATTTTAAATCGAATTGGCAATACTGGTGCCATTATGTCGGATTTCTTATTAACATATTTAAGCGTATGGATTTTCGGTAATATTTTATTAGACAACTATATGCAAATTGCATGGGGCAGTATCCTTTCTGCCATCGTCTTCACTTTATCTGAAGTAATCGTTCATCGCTTCTCTAACTCTCATACAAGGCACAACAATGATAACATTCGTATTAATCGCCGCTTTGCATATGGTACAGAGTTTGCTGAAGAACAAAATATATTGGATAAAGATAAGAAAAAGTAACGTTTTAATGCAGGAGCGCCCTTTTTAATTATGTGGTGCTCCTTTTTTGTATTTTTTCATTATGGTACGTGAAATTATATAAGTGATTATTTCAAAATACCGACTTACTAACAATATTTGACGCTATTTTTTCTAATAAAAAACTGCCTCTTATTTAGAGGCAGCCACTTTTAAGTCTTTTACTGCAACAACATCCGCAAACGCTCCCAATACTGCGTTATGATGTTTCACAATATCTTCAGCACGTAACACTTCTGTATTAAATGTACTATGCGCATCACTCACTAACGTTACTTTATACCCTTCACTACATGCTCTGCGCGTTGTCGTATCTACACAATACTCTGTTTGCATTCCCGAAAGAATAACATGTTCAATTCCTTTCTCTTGTAACACTTCGCTTAAGTTTGTATTATGGAATGAATCTGGAGTTGTCTTTTCAACTATATTATCTCCTTCTTGCGGAGCGATGGCCGCATGGATTCGCCATCCATCCGTACCTTTTTCTAACGGATGGTCTTTAGGACCGTTATGTTGGATATAAATAACTGGAATATCATTTGAACGACATTCCCTAATAAGCTCTTGCAATGTTTGTAAAAACTTTCCCCCATTATGTACTGGCATTCCAGCTGTATACATACCCGCTTGCACATCAATTACGATTAATGCTTTTTTCATTTCACACATCCCCCTTTATTTGTATAAGCCATTATTATTGTTTATATTCCATCATCCAACAATCTTCTAATTTCCCCTCATGCAACTCATGTTCCTTTAAAATCTTTACTTTTTTAAATCCACTTTTTTCATAACACTTTATTGCTCGTTCATTATTTACTTTCGGATCCATTGCAATTGCTTCTGCTCCCATTTCACCCATAATATATGTAATTGCTGCCTGAACGAGTTTTGTTCCAATTCCCTTTCCCCAATAGGCTGGTTCACCGATAAATTGGTCCATACCCCATACATTTTGTGATTCTTTATAGCCATATAACGCTTTCCACTCTGAATCCACTGGGTACATTTGTATGTAACCAATCGGAATGGTATCAAATTCTATTAAACATCTTTTTTCATTACTGTCTGGACTATGTATAAAATGATCAAGCACCT
This sequence comes from Bacillus sp. BF2-3, assembly GCF_008368795.1. Lineage (NCBI taxonomy): Bacteria > Bacillati > Bacillota > Bacilli > Caryophanales > Bacillaceae > Bacillus > Bacillus sp. BF2-3. Next base: position 2,271 of record NZ_QOSA01000001.1, on the reverse strand, counting down.
TTTCTACAGATTGCGGATTATCTCGTCCTTCGTAATACCGCAGGACTGCTGGGTCCGTTAACCATTTAGAAATGATAGATGCATCATCTTCCATTACGTATCTAATCAATAAACCTTCTTTTTGAAAAAGCATATTATACCTCTATTATTTCTTTATATTTTTTCTTGCTGTTACATCTTTCATTGCACCTACTAATGCATATGGTAGTAATGTAATCGCAAAAAATGCTGTAAATACGTTAAATTGCGGGATTGTATAGAGTGTGAACCATTCAGTGAAAAATTGAGAATTTAATATTCTATTAAAAAACTCTCCGCCTGGCCTAAAGTTTGGCGCCCACGCAGTGATTTCACACAAAATAAAGTGAAACTTTAATCAGTGGGGGTTTTGTTCATCCCCCACTGATTATTAGTTGAACCAATCGGGCTTTTACGGGCAGTTGATCCCCCCACCTAACTTCTTCGCTTTCGCTGAATTTTGAGGTGGGGGTCTTACTGCCCTTTAATGCGGGGTAAACAGTAACTGAACAATAAAAAATGCCCCTAGATAACGAAACCAAGTCCGTTTCCATATAGGTTGTGCATTTTTTAATATATCTCCCATCTTACCCCCTCCTTAAATATCCATCATATTAATTATACACTTTCCTCACTTTATTTGTTAAAATTTTCTATATAATTAATGCTGTTGGGGGGAAATACATTATGTCTAATCCTATACTTACATCCACTTTAATCATTCTTAGAGGAAACTCCGCAAGTGGTAAAACAACGATTGCAAAACAACTACAAGAACATTTCGGACAAGGAACACTTTTAGTATCACAGGATGTTGTACGTAGAGATATGCTTAGAGTACACGACACAATGGGTAATTTATCACATGATTTACTATTTGAAATTACGAAGTACGGAAAAGGAAAATGTGAATTTGTTATTTTAGAAGGTATATTGAACAGTCATAGGTATGGTGAGATGTTAAAAGAATTAATTCGTTATTTTGATGAAAATGCATTTGCATATTACTTTGATTTATCATTAGAGGAAACTATTAGACGACATAACACAAGAGACAAACGACATGAATTTGGTGAGGATTCCCTACAAAAATGGTATAATCCGCACGATACAATTGAGGTTGCCAGAGAAACTATTTTTACAGATAACTTTACGCAAAAAGATATATTTGATGCGATTCTTAATGATGTTGCGATACAAAAACAAGACTAATATAATATGTTAGTCTTGTTATGTACTTTGTATTTCAGTTTTTATAATTAAACAATCTATACATAAATAATAGTATATATTCATTTCCCCAAACTGGAAATCAACTACTGAAATAAGTCCACGTTCCTCAATATCTTGAGTAATTGTAGCAACATATTTCATCTCTTTCGCACAAGTTGGACACGCCAAATCCTTTGGAAGATTATCATATAACGGTACCCCTAATAATCTACATACATATTCAGAACCGAACAAGTCAAAAGCTTCCCAGTAACTATCTTCATCTGTAGGTATATCTTCATTTTTCATATTTATAAGCTTTACCGTTGTTTTTGGTAATGAAGCTGGTAACTTAATTACAGATTTAGTAATAAGCCCTTTAAAAATCCTATTATCCTTCTACTAACAAAATAAAAGCCAGCCTCAATAAAGAGAACTGACTTCTATTTGGATAATTATTGTTATTATAAAATTTTCACTTTAACAGTTTGTCTTCCCCAATTCATAGCTTTACTTTTTGAACCCATTAAAACATCAATACGATTACCTTTAATTGCACTTCCAGTATCACCAGCGATCGCTTCTCCATAGCCTTCTACCCATACTTTAGATCCTAATGGGATTACTTTCGGGTCAACTGCAATAATTCTTATATTCGGATTTGCCGTTAAATCATGCCCCATCGCAGTTAATACGCGTCCACCATATGTACCATTTTCACTTGGATCAGCAGTATACGCTGTCGCTACTACCGTTAATTCACGTTTAGCAGACTGTATGTTGTTTTTAGATACTTCTTTCGCTCTCTCTTCTTCTTTAGCCTTTGCTATTTCTCTTGCTTTTTCTTCTTCTTTAGCTTTTGCTATTTCTCTTGCTTTTTCTTCTTCTTTAGCTTTTGCTATTTCTCTTGCTTTTTCTTCTTCTTTAGCTTTTGCTATTTCTCTTGCTTTCTCTTCTTCTTTAGCTTTTGCTATTTCTTTCGCTTTTTCTTCTTCTTTAGCTTTTGCTATTTCTTTTGCTTTCTCTTCTTCTTTAGCTTTT